>PARV01000017.1 GCA_002712055.1 Gammaproteobacteria bacterium
ATTTGATGGATGAGGATCAAGATACGATTGCAGGAAACCCTGAACTGGTTCAAGAGGAAAGTTGGCGATATAACGTAAATCTGGATTATAGACTCCCTAATGATGGAGGTGTGGTTAACCTACGGCTCTTTTACCTCGATGTTGAGAATCATATTGGGCGCATCGATATTTCACCATCACCAACTCAACTTAAGTCAACCAATGGGAATGTTGGTGATGGGAGTGTGTCTGGCTTGAACCTTAACACCAGTATCAGGCTAGGTATGGTTGGATTACCTTCCGCTTTGTTAACAGCTGGGTTCCTAGTTCAAAATTCAAGAATAGACGATGCTTTGATAGGTAAGATGAGGAAGGTTGTGCCGTATGATAGAGGATCTTTTAACTTTGGTTTTCGTCATGATATGTCAGGCAGTGGTATTAATTACGGATTTAATTATCGGAGCGGCATAGATGGTAATCGGCCACTCTACGATATTGACAATGTGCTTTTTATGGGTTCGCCTAGCAATCTTACTGTATTCGCTGAGAAGCAAGGTTTCGCCGGGCTCACATATCGATTCGAAGCGATAAACGTTTTCAATTATAAGCAAAAACAGGAGCGCAGACGTTTCTCAGGTTATTTGAGAGATGATGTATTGAAAGAAATTGAAAGATTCAGTACAACTGATGGGGTTAGACTTACGTTTAAAGTAAGAGGTACTTTTTAGGAGGTCATATCTCAACAAACAAAGAATTTGACATTATCGTTTATGGTGCTACTAGTTTCGTCGGCAGGATTCTCTGTCACTATCTTGTGAACGAATATACGGAACCCAATTGTTCTTGGGCAATGGCTGCTAGATCTAAATCAAAGCTAGACAGCCTGAAGGATGAGCTGGGAAACAAAGCGCAAAATGTTCCCATTTTAACTGCTGACTCCCTTGACCAAGAATCGCTACAAGTTCTGTGTAACAGTGCCGAGGTTATTATTTCCACCGTGGGTCCTTATGCGCTGTATGGTGAATTGTTAGTCAAACTGTGTGCACTTTCAGGCACTGATTATTGTGATCTGACTGGTGAAGCTCAATGGATCAAGCGCATGGTTGAACGCTATGAAGATGAGGCCAGAGCCAGTGGTGCCCGTATAGTTCATTGTTGCGGGTTTGATTCCATTCCCTCGGATTTGGGGGTTAAGTTTTTGCAGGACCTCGCCCAGGAACATTTGGGAGCTTATTGCAAGCATGTAAAGATGCGTGTGAAAGGGACGAAGGGTGGGGCTTCAGGGGGAACAATTGCCAGCGCTATTAATATTTTCCAAGAAGCAGCCAAAGATTCTGCGTTGCGACAAGAATTGAAAGACCCTTACTCCATTTGTCCAGAAGGTCATCATTTTAAGGCCCGACAAAAAACAATTGCAGTGGAATATGATGAAGACTTTAATTCCTGGACTGGACCATTCTTAATGGCAGCCATTAACCAACGGGTTGTTTTGCGTACTAATGCTCTCTTAAGTCCTAGTTATGATGCTGATTTCACCTATGATGAGGGAACGCTTACCGGAGATGGACGAGGAGGCGAAAAACGTGCCAAGCGATTATCTACAGTGACGAGAATTGGAATGATTTGTCTCGCACTACCCCCTGTTCGGTGGCTTGCAACTCGGTTCTTCTTACCAAAGCCTGGAGAGGGACCAAGCCCCGAACAACAAGAGAAAGGATTCTTTGATCTTCGTTTTTTCGGGAGCAATGACCAAGGTGGGAACATAATAGTAAAAGTTACCGGTGACAAGGATCCCGGTTATGGGGCAACCGCTAAGATGTTAGCGCAAGCAGGGATCAGTTTGTGCCGCGATGCAGATGCGGGCCCATTGCCAGGAGGGTTCTGGACCCCGGCTTCNATTTTTGGTGCTCGCCTGTTTGAAAGATTGCAGGCACACGCTGGCATGACATTTGAGGTACTGTCAGTGTCAAATCCTCGGTCACTACACAATAATGTGACGGATATAGATTAATTGATCTTTGGGACTTTCTCACCCGCCGAACAAAGTAATATCAAATACCCGCGCCAGGATGAGTATCCCGCTCAAGCCAGTGAATATGGCCAAGCTAATGCAAGAGAAATATTTTGCAAAGTTTGATGGATAGAATGCCTTGTCTTCTTTTGGAATGATGGTTAGGCAAAAATATACATTAAAAAAGTAAATGACCGGGGCAACGAAGTAAGCTAACGCGGATGCAACCAGTACGAGGTANACAGGCCTGGGTATGCCTATAATTATAAGGAGCGCGGTGACAAGAGAGAAGATCATAGTGGCGCGATAGATGTTGTATTCCGAATACCACTTTGTCCTGTGCTCGCTCCCNAGATCATCCTTGTCTAATCCTTGCAGACTGGCGGTAGCAGGGAAAATATTGCGACAACAAGCTCCGATTATCCGTGGCCAGCCATCAAAATAATTAAATGCAGTCGAAAACGTCGCAGCGAAAGCTCCAATTAAAAATATAATCATTAGCCCGTTGCCAACGCTTTCGGTAAATATTCGAGCGATATCACCAATCACATCTTGTCCTTCTACCGAACTGGGATACATCCAAATGGCAGCGAGGATTAGGAATATACAGGCGATTATAAATGACACTATATGGCCGANTCGNAAGTCCCACAGGCCGATGGTGAACCATCGTTGACAATACAATTGCGTATGTGGTGAAAGTCTAGANGTGTGTATGGTTAGATGTTCTTTTTTAGGCGCAAAAGGATCGAAGCGCTGGGCGAGACCCATCTCTTCCAATGTATGCCTTATTCTTCCCATTCCCACTTTCTTTGCCTTACCCCATTCCGATGCNTGAAGAGAGACNTCAATACCGGTAGGTANGAGGCCNAGNAATCCAGCGATAATTAACCATGATCCCGAGGGCATATCGAACGTCACAAAGTACTGGGCTACAGATAAGGGNGGAGGATCAACGAAAAATACATAGACAGTGGTAAGAAAGAGAAATCCAGCCGCCATCTTGGCAANCCGCTCCACGATTTTATAGCTGCCACGTAATAAGATGAAAACTGAAAAAACCCCCAATAGAACTGCAAACCATTCTATTGCTATTTCAAAGCCTAGTGACTCGCTGAATAGATAGCTGAATAGGAAATAGAGCACCGCAGCGGCAGCTATCAAACGACCGGCTTGACCGATTACACACTGNAATAAAGTGGTCGCCATCACGTACCATAGCGGCCATTTTTTCCATTGGGTACCGTAGGCTTCAATTAAACTTTTNCCAGTGGCATTGGTAAATCGNAAAGCCATTTCGAAACCGTAGTATTTNAAAATNTANGCAACTGGAATACACCACATTAGTGCATAGGCGAAACGACCTCCTGCAGTGGGAGCGGTAATGATATGGCTGGTACCGATACCTGTCATCATCAGAATAATGCCGGGACCGAAATGACCTATCATTTTTGAAAAAGACATATCGGGCAATTCGAGAGAAGATAAGGTTTTCTCTCCATCCTGAAGCGCTTGTGTATCGCCGGAGTTATTTTCGTTATCAGTAGTTACTTCATCCACTTTTACGCTCCTCNAATGAATTGCCTAGATGTTGTAGGCTCGGATAAGTTGTGATCTATTCTTTACGCAAGGCCTAGTTTCTCAGCTAGCCCTATTCGTTGTAGCTTTCCGGTAGGTCCTTTGGGTATCTCTTCCAGGATGACTACTTTTTTAGGAACCTTAAAGTCCGCCAGGCGCGTTGCGGCATAGTCTCGCAACCCGGTTTCATCGAGCTCCGCTCCAGCTTCTAATACAATGGCAGCAGCAACATCTTCACCGAGTTTTGTATGTGGAATAGCAAAAGTCACGACCTGGGCAACGCTCTGATGATCGAGTAATACTTCGTCTACTTCTCGGGGNGAAATTTTCTCACCACCGCGATTTATAATTTCTTTAAGACGGCCGGTNAGCGTTAAATAGCCTTTTTTATCTATGTGGCCTTGATCGCCTGTGCGAAACCACCCATTTGAGAATGCGGAGGCGTTAGCTTCTTCATTATTGAGATAGCCCGACGTTACATTTTCTCCTTGGATCACTACTTCGCCGATATCTCCGGCTGANAAAAGNNCACCTTCTTGATNCATTATTGAAANTTTAGGTCCAGCGGCTAATCCGACTGAGCCGGGNCTTTGGGATCCNCGGGGNAATGGGTTGCANGCCATTTGGTGTGCNGCCTCTGTCATTCCGTAAGCTTCGANTACGGGNGCATCNAAAGTTTCTTCTAGNTCNTGCATTACNTGCGGTGGCAGGGAAGCNGAAGAAGAGCGGAGCAAACGCAGTTTTACGCTGTCTATNATGTNNTTATTACGCTGTGCTCGAGAAAGAATGGCCTGGTGCATNGTAGGAACACCGGTATACCAAGTNGGTCTAATTTCTTCCAACCAGACAAAAAACTTTAAGGCATTGAAACCNGNNGTGCAGTTAACGCAAGCACCAGCGTGTATCGAGCCCAATACGGCAGCAATGAGGCCATGGATGTGAAACAGAGGCATAATATTCAGGCAATAATCCGTTGATGTAAGTTCTAGAGACAGTGAGACATTGCGCGCTGACGCACAGACATTCTGCTGGCTTAAGGGCACNAGTTTGGGTCTCGAAGTGGTGCCTGAGGTATGTAGAACCAGCGCAATATCGGAAGACTCGGCAAGACCAGGTTTTAGTAAATCAGGGCTAATCGATTCACCGATTAATTCAAATTTACCAGCTGGGTCAGTCTGCTCGTGCTTCAGGACTAGTAAGGTTATGCCCAATTTCTCTGCACTTGCTGCAGCTGGCGAGTCAGTACCCTCTTCAACGACCAAAAGTTTGGGCTGTAAATCTTCCAAGTAAAAGTCAAATTCTTCGCCGCGATAGGCTGGATTTAGCGGTGCGGTAGTAGCAGCTGCTCCAATACAAATAAACGCACTCGCCATTTCTGGTCCATTCGGCAGTACGATAGCTACAGTGTCATTGCGACCTACACCTAAGGTATTTAGGCGTTTTGCCGTATAATCCACTTGGGCGCGCAACTGCTCATAAGTGAGTGGTTGTCTGTTAGGCGCCGCGAGTGCGGCATCTTTTGCATTACCGCAGTTGACTAATTCTCCCAGTGTATTCATCTTATTTTTCCGGTACAAAGCGCGCAGTGTGCAAAATCAGGAGATAGTAAGTCAAGACTGTAAGCATCAGATTTCTCTTTAATCTAAGCCTTTATCTAACTCGATGCTGACTTTAAACATTTCTAGGTAGTTTCACCAATTCATTTCGACTCGTAGTGCAGTAAGCATTGAGCTAGACTTATTTAGCACTCGATAAAGCGAATTTTGNTAAAAAATTAGGAAATACAAGTGATGCGGATATGTATTTACGGCGCCGGTGCCATTGGAGGCTATCTTGGTGCCATGCTTTCCAAAACTGAAAATGAAGTTAACCTGATTGCCCGGGGACCACATTTGCAGGCCATGCAGGAGCGAGGCTTAAGGGTGCTCACGGGAGAAAGTGAAAGTCTGTACCATCTCCATTGTACAGATAGACCTGAAAGCCTGCCTCCACAAGACTACGTTATCGTCACCCTTAAAGCCCACTCTGTCCCTAGAATCGTGCCACAGATTAAAAGTCTTCTTGCTCCCCAAGGAGCTGTGGTCACAGCTGTCAATGGCATTCCCTGGTGGTATTTCTACGGAGTGAAAGGAGCATTCGAAAATAAGCGCCTCCACTCTGTGGATCCAGATGATAGCCAGTGGTCGCAATTAGGGCCCGAGCGTGCCATTGGATGTGTTGTGTACCCGGCCAGCGATTTGATAGAGCCAGGTGTCATCCGGCATTTGGAAGGAAACAGGTTCACCTTGGGCGAACCCAGCGGAGAAAAAACTGAACGAGTAGTGGCATTAAGTCAGACATTTATCGAAGCTGGATTAAAGGCACCAGTTAGGCCCAGGATTAGAGATGATATATGGATAAAGCTATGGGGAAATTTGTGTTTTAACCCTATAAGCGTGCTAACTAACGCTACCCTTGATGTAATAGCCACAGAGTCAGGAACCAGAAATATCGCCCGAGGCATGATGGGGGAAGCGCAACAGATCGCTGAAACCCTGGGTGTGAGATTTTCCGTTGATATTGAGAAGCGCATTGACGGGGCAGCTAAAGTGGGAGCCCATAAAACATCGATGTTGCAGGATCTTGAACAGGGGCGTCCTATGGAAATAGATGCTCTTCTAACCGTGATTCAGGAATTGGGTAAAATGACGGCAATACAAACTCCTAACATTGATACTATCCTAGCACTTGTAATTCAGAGAGCTGAGCAGGCAGGTTGTTATAACTAACGAGAAGCATTTATGAGTAAATGGATCAGATTTAGACGTCAAAACTCACAATTAAACGAGTTTGGGAGATTAGTTGATGAAGTTGACTTTGAGGAGCAACGAGTCAAAGTTTGTGTTGGGGACCTATTTGATAACAACGAGTCCACAGACGAAATATTAAAAGTAAAGGACTTGAATCTACTCACCCCCTGTTGGCCTGGCAAAATGTTTGGTCTATGGAAAAATGTTGGAAGCGCGATAGAAAGTCAAGGATTGACGATTCCCGAAGAACCTCTTTTTTTCCTTAAGACCAATAATTGCTATCTACCTCATCTTGGGGAAGTTAGACGCCCAGCTAATTATGAAGGTAAAGTAATCTTTGAAGGTGAGCTCGGGGTAGTGATAGGAAAGGTTTGCAAGCATGTTTCCGAAGAATCTGCCGACGATTACATTTTCGGTTACACCAACGTTAACGATACAACTGCTCCAGAACTAATTAGAAAAGATCCGACTTTTCCACAGTGGTGCCGGGCCAAAAGCATGGATACTTTTGGTGCCTTCGGTCCTAGCATAAGCACTAAGGTGGATCTCAATCAAATGCAGGTCAAAACCTTCAATCGTGGAAGAATGAGGCAGGATTATGCAGTCTCTGATTTTATTTTTTCGCCTCAGCAAATAGTTAGTTTTTTGTCCCAGGAAATGACTTTATTCCCTGGAGATTTGATTGCGTGTGGTACCGGTGACGGTATTTTATTGTGGAAGCCGGGAACTACTGTTGAAGTTAGAATTAATGGGCTGGATCCGCTTACGAACGTCATGGCATCTAACTGAACCTTTTCGACTTCAAGAACGGATGGAATGAATCGGAACATGCTAATTTTGACGATAGCCTTGCTGGCCGGTTATCAGTCAATTACTTCCTTAAGCAATGCCTTTGGATAAATTAAAGGTGTGGCTGCCTCAGAGTAATGCAAGAGGATGAGAGCATCCTAAACTTGAACTTTACTGTTGGCCAATAAATTGACTGGCCAAAATCAACTTTGTGAGAGTACATATGTGGATTTTTAGTTTGACCATGAGTTATTCTTGCGCGTCGGCTCCCATCCGTTTCAGTAAAAGTTTTCACGGGAACCGGCAAATTTGGATCACTAATGTTAATTGGGATAGGTTAGCCATAGTCTGCTTGCTTCTTGAATTAGCAAACCCTATTAGTAATGGCTGTGGGAGCTGGAGGTTTAATCAGTGATGGATGAATTGATTTACAATTTTGCGGTTTGGCTAGACGACACGCGATGGAGCGCTATGTTGCATGAGTCTTATTATATGTATAACTGGGTAGAGTCGACACATGTAATGACTCTAATGATTAGCCTGGGTATGCTTTTTCTTATCGATTTACGCATGCTTGGTTATGCTCTGCCCGATGTTCCGGCTAGCAAAATTGCACAAAAACTCAGTATACCAATGGCATTTGGATTCACAGTCATGTTTATCACTGGTATCAGTTTGTTTTATGCAGTGCCCGTGCGCAGCGCCCAGAGTGTATGGTTTCGTGTAAAAATGGTGCTACTAGTAGCATGTGCTGTTAACGCTTATCTGTTCCATAAACGAATGAACGAATCAGTTTCCTCATGGGATAATGATGCCCGTGCACCAAGTCGCATTAGGCATGGAGCTGCCTTGTCCCTCGGATTCTGGACCATTGTTGTGATTTGCGGGCGATTCATTGCTTATGATTGGTTTGACTGCGACTATGATCAATCTGGGTTTATCGAATTTGTTGCTGGATGTGTACCTGGTCAGGAAAGATTTTAGATTTCGAAAAGGTTCTTCCTTACCACAGGAAATAGCATAAAGATTAAGGAGATAGTCTGATGCCAACTTCTATATTTGGGCCCTATACAAGAACAATTTTCACGGGGGCAGTGATCACGGGGTTACTACTATTCTCATTTACCTACGCTCGTGTTGGTGTTTGGATTGAGGTGCAACCTTTTTTTGAATGGATGGAGACAACCTGGTTTGGTTTAATTGGTAAGACATGGGGCGCAGCTTTTGCTTCTATTCAGGCCATCCATCTGATAGGCCTCGCTCTACTGGGGGGAAGTGTAATAGTGGGAGACGGGCGCGTCCTCGGTCTTATTCTCGCCGATGTACCCGCTCGCACAATTATTGACAGAGCCCATAAAGTATTTTTTTGGGCACTTATGACATTGTTGGCTACCGGGATATTTATGGCTTGCGGTGTAGCCATGAAATTATATTATCTACCAGTTTATTGGTACAAGATGCTGGCCCTTTGTACGGGTGTATTTTTTCATTTCTATATACGTAAGCCGTTATTACAACGAGAACTGGAGGACATTAATCCGTGGTTACTTAAGGCGGTTGGCGTGTCTTCTGTAATGATTTGGTTTACGGTTGCCGCCACGGGGCGTTGGATAGGATTCAGCGGATAGGGATTCAGGAGTTATAATGATGAGTGAAGAAAGTCAAAAAGAGTCACAAATTAAGGATGAACAAACATCAGCCATACTGGCAACGTCAACTATAATAATCTTCTTCGCTGTGTACTGGTTTTTCCAGATCCAGTCGGTACGAGAATTGTTGGAACTAGCGTACGGGTGAGCAAGTTAGTCCGAGAATGACCCAAAAAGCTGGCTATATGCCAGAGCCAGCTTTTTATTTCAGGCCATAGTTACTGCCTTTTGTCATTGCATCGGAGAATAATCCGTAGCCACCATGTATTTAGCCTCAATACCACCGAGGATTTGTCCATTGGCGTTAGATGCAGCCGCAACTTCTGCCCATTCTGGGTCTGCTATAAAAGCTTGCCAAGAAGCAGTTGCAGTTTCTAGATCAGCATGTTCGAGCATGTAGACAAGCGTGTCTTCCCTTTCTTCCTCGCTGGTAGGGGACCAGTATCCAACAATTTCCATGCCGTGCTTACGAAATATACGAGTCGTATGATTTCTGAATCTGGCATGGAGGTTGTCTAGATTACCTGGTGTAGCTTTATAGGTGCGTAGTTCGAATACTTTTTCGCTTTGAGCCGAAGATGTAAAAAATATGCCGGCTCCTACGCCTACTATTAAAGAAAGCAGAGGAATTACTATTGCTTTTAATATCTTATCCACTTTGATCTCCTGTGGGTTAAATAATGACTTAAAGTATAATCGAGCACTTTTGAAATAGCGATTGAAACGAAGCGCAACAATGACAATCTATCCTCAGGTGTCAGCACGAATTCAATGTACTCAGCGTGCAGATTAGATTTACAGGGATTCTTCTAGTATGATCTCGCCGCTGCGAGCAGAGGAAAGGAAAATTTGCATTCTTCTGATATCGCGACACAACGAAGTGCATTGTTAACTGCTGCTAAAAATTACTACTGCGACAATCCGCTACAAGAACCGAAGTTAATAGATCTTTAAAATAAGCTGCGACTTATAAAATGTATTTTTGCGATTGAATTTAAAGTATGAGTAAAAATAAAAAACCCCTAGGAATAACGGACGTCGTACTACGCGATGCTCACCAATCGTTATTTGCAACCCGCATGCGTATTGATGACATGTTACCAATTGCCGAAAAGTTAGATCAGGTAGGGTTTTGGTCACTTGAATCATGGGGTGGCGCAACTTTCGATGCCTGCATTCGTTTTCTAGGTGAAGATCCTTGGGAGCGTATTCGCCGATTTAAGGAAGTTATGCCTAATACACCGCAGCAGATGTTGCTTCGTGGGCAGAACATTCTGGGTTATCGTCACTATGCAGACGATGTGGTAGATAAATTTGTTGAAAGAGCCTCTATAAACGGCGTTGATGTGTTCCGTATCTTCGATGCTATGAATGATATGCGTAACCTGGAAACATCTATAAAGGCTGTCAGAAAATGCGAAAAACATGCGCAAGGTGCCATTTCTTACACTATTAGCCCGATCTACACTATTGATAGCTGGCTTGATATGGCCCGGCAGATTGAAAGTATGGGCGCGGATTCAATCTGCATCAAAGACATGGCAGGCCTGCTCAAACCTTACGTTGCTTATGAGCTCATCAAAGCGCTAAAAAAGGTTATTAATATACCTATTCACATGCAGTGCCATGCAACTACCGGGATGTCAACAGCAACCTACCTAAAAGCTGTGGAAGCTGGTATCGATAATATTGACACGTCTATCTCGTCTATGAGTATGACTTATGGTCATTCGCCAACAGAATCATTGGTGGCCATTTTTGATTCCACCGAGCGTGATCCTGGGCTGGATATTAAGCTGTTGGAAGAGATTGCCAGTTACTTTCGTGAGGTTCGTAAGAAGTACGCTAAATTCGAGGGATCTCTCAAAGGGATTGATTCGCGGATTCTCGTCTCACAAGTACCAGGTGGCATGCTTTCTAATCTTGAAAATCAGCTAATCGAACAGAACGCCATTGACCGAATGGATGAAGTGTTAGAAGAGATACCAAAAGTGCGTGAAGATCTGGGATTCATTCCAATGGTTACACCAACATCACAGATCGTTGGCACCCAATCAGTACTAAATGTGTTGGTAGGCGAGCGGTACAAAATAATTTCTGCTGAAACGGAAGGGCTGCTCAAAGGTGAATACGGTGCGACTCCGGCTCCGGTTAACCGTGAATTACAGGCCAAGGCACTTAAAGGGGATGAACCAATTAGTTGTCGCCCTGCTGATTTGTTAGAGCCCGAGTTCGAGAAGCAGAAGGCTGAATTACTAAAAATCGCTAAGAATGAAAGTATTACTCTGGCTAACGAAGACGACGATGCGCTGACTTATATTTTGTTTCCGAACCCAGGATTGAAGTTTCTTAAAAATCGTAATAATCCTGAAGCCTTTGAACCTGTGCCAACTATAGGGCGGGATTAGTAGATTAGCGCTTCATAGATCAACAGCAATTCGATTATCTACAGATAACGCTGATTGGATGTTAATACCAATTAAGGAGAAGACAGCTCGTCATCCAAGATGTTCTGGTTCATGGTTTCTGCAGGCGCTTCCGATATTGGTTTACCAACTACCCGAGCAGGAACTCCGACGACAGTCGTATGGGCTTCGACATCAGTAAGTACCACGCTCCCAGCACCAATCTTGGCACCTTCTCCAATTTCAATATTACCGAGTACCGTTGCGCTAGCTGCAATCAGTACGCCGGTGCGAATTTTGGGGTGGCGATCCCCTTGTTCATTTCCTGTACCACCAAGAGTGACTTGCTGAAGAATGGAGACGTTGTCCTCTATAACTGAAGTCTCTCCGATTACGATCCCGGTGGCATGGTCAAACATAATGCCTTTTCCAATTATGCAGGCAGGATGGATATCCACGCCAAACACTTCCGAGTTTCGGCTTTGGATGAACAAAGCCAAGTCTCTCCGGTCGTTGTTCCATAAGAAATGGGATAACCGATGTACTTGGATCGAAAGAAACCCTTTAAGATAAAGAATTACCGGCAGGTAAGAGCTAATTGCAGGATCTCTTTCATAGACGGCGGTGATATCACATGTCGCAAATTCAATAATTTGTGGTGAGGTTGAAAAGGCGTTATCGAATAGTTCACGTACGGTGATGGCCGGCATCACATCATCAGAAAGCTTGTTAGCGAGGATGAAACTTAGTGCAGTCTCCAGGCTGTCATGATTTAGTACACAGGCAGCGACATAACCGGCCAACAGAGGCTCCTGCTGAATAGCCTCTTCAGCCTCATTCTTTAGTTGCTGCCAAAGTTCATCGGTCATTCTATGTTCCGGTGTATTAAAAGGATGACCGATTATAAAGCCCTAAAGTGTGCTGACAAGCTTAAGAGAAGGAAAAGCTGGATAAAATAGTGAGTAAAACGGGGAAGAGACAAACCCCCTCAGTTTTTTGTAGTATCTGTAAGATGAAAGTGAAACTCAATATAGTCGTTTGGTGTTGTTTGTACCTGCTAGCTGGTGGCCTAGTGTTGGCTCAAGAACGCGATCAGGCCCAGTATTGGTTGGATCTGGCTGCTACTGACCAAACATATGCCGATCGGTCGAATGAAATTGGTCGTACCCGCGCTTTCCGTGAATTCCTTGGAGAGGGTTCCATCGTGTTCCGAGAGAATGGCCCTGTTGATGCTCTCGAAGAATATCGGATAGCGGATTTCGCTCGTGACGAACTCACCTGGGAATCTCATTACATTGATGTATCACGTGATGGTGACCTCGGCCTAACGGCCGGGCCTTACTCCATGGTAGATGAATCTGGGGAAGAATTGGATTTGTTTGGATACCTAGTAGGCATTTGGAAGAAAGCAGATGACCGCTGGGAACTAATGGCAGACATGGCGGCTCCTATTCCCGGTTATCTGAGTCTCGCCGTTGAGCCAAATTCGGAAGATACCTTACCTGTGTTGAGCGAGACAGCTCACCCAGTGGTAGCCATGTCAGAAGAAAACACCATGCAAAGCCTGATTGATGCGGATAACTTGTTTGGCCTATCGATCAATTTCCGGGGAGGGCAACGAGCGCTTCTTAGATATGGGCTCGAAAACTCGCGCGTCTACTTGCCCAATATGGGGCCTGCCGTCGGTGCCGAAGTCGCTAGCGCAGTTTACGGGGCCTACCTTGATGACCAGCTTCGCACCACGAATCCGATCAGTCTAACGTATATGGGGGGATTCTTGTCTTCATCTAAAGAGATGGGTTATACATATGGCACAATGGAAGCTGACACTGACGAATTAGGCCCGGGTTTCCGCGCAAGTTATTTGCGGTTATGGCGCCTCAATGAAATTAATGAATGGCGTATTGCAGTTGAAGCGTTAAATCCAATTAATTAATTACTAACCTGAATCACTCTATCGCCATATCGATAGGAAGTTCCTTGTAAATTTTCGATTTCTATGGCCAACCGATGGAGTCCGTTACTTAGCCTGCTGGTATCCAGGCTGTAGCTATAGCCGAGGATGGGTGCGTTGGGATCTTGTTGCACATTCATGGTGTCCACGACATCCTCACGCCGGATACTATACTGGGTTCGTCCGATGCGCTGATCATCTACTACCAGATACACTGCCTGCACACCAATATCTTCGTTATATGCCCATCCGCGAATATTCTCAGTGTTACTCAATTCAGCGTCGGGTTCAGGATAATCTATCCATGCTCGAGGAGGGTAGGGGCAGGGAAAGGAATGGGAATTTGGTTGAGAAGCTCTGTCGATAATTCTATCGGCCAGATAATAACTAAATCGTTTGTCCCCGTTAAATAAATTTAGTTCGTCTATGAATTCGATACTGTTCACGTGCTGGCACATGACGCCAAGTAAATCATGTTTGTCAGGTACGGTGAGTGTGCTGTCTTCATTAATATATAAAGCTGGTCGATTCAGCGCTGTGCTAAGACCCGATTCGTCTTTTTGCCACAATTGAATTTGAGTAATGCGCCCATCCCGAACAGCTTTATCTCTATCTAATGTATAGGTTTCGTTGGATAAGCCTGCGAATTCTATTTGAGCTGCAGTGTAGTAGTTGTCCGTAATAATAACAGGCTGTTCTCTTGGGAATCTCTGCCTAATCAACGCTGTGGTATGAATCGCAAATGGCTTCCAGCCAGCCATTTTGTTTGAAAGAACGTTAGTACCTAGCAAAGTTTGCAGGGGTAATTGGTAAGCCTGTGTTCCGACCCCTACTAAAGCGATTATTGTCCCGGTAAAACCCAGCACAGGAATGGAAAATATGAGTCTACGCGCTATCAAATGGCCCCACCTGTTGCTAGACCATTGGTAGCATTCTCTCAAGATACTTGGCAGGAAGATTAACAGAGGGAAGTAACCGGATAATGGCCAATGAATCGACGTGCTAGTAGCATCCGTCCAGGGAGCGAGCAAAAGGTACACAAAAATATTGGTTGCCGAAAAGCTAAAAAGCATGGCAGCAACTTGGTCTTGGTGTTTGGCGCGCTTATATAATTTCCATAGTGTGATTGCGAATATGACGTACAGTGGGGGTGTAACGACACCAGCCTGCTTGAAGAGATGGAGGAAACCTGTGAGCTGAAATTCCCAAGGATGTCGATTAACGAAATAGAAGCTCGCACTACTCAGCTCGTTGTTCAGATTAAACCAAACTATCGGGATCAGACCAATGCTTGCAATTGCGGCGCTTACCCAGAAACCCGAATTAAACCAATATACCCGCGCAGGTTTATAAAGAGTAAGAAACAATACGGCGGCAAGCGGATAAAGGAAGAATCGATAATGTGTACTTAAACCAAGAGCAACAAATATACCGGTAGCCAGCCAGTAGGGTAATTTATTGGTACGTACCGCTCGTTCAAAAAAACCAATGGAAAGAATTCCTAGGAAAAGTAATGGAACATCTGGTATTGCTAATAAACCCAGAAATCCTCCCAATGGTAAACAAAGGCTGAGAGCCGCCGATTCGACTGCTTGTTGACGCGTAGTAAGAGGAAGGGCGAGCCAATAAATTAGAAAAGGAATACTGCTACCCAGAAGTAGGAACAGCAAGCGCACAGTGAGTGTGTTACCAGGGTCGAGGTTAGATCCAATGCCTACCAGTAATGCGGTCATAAAGGGGAGATCGCTGTACGCGATGGCAGGATTGGCGGAGGCTAACCAATAGAATACTTCATCACTGTACAGGTCAAGAACACTGCTTAGGTACACTTTCAGTCCAAGTACCAGTGCGAAACCAATACTGACCAGTTTTAGCGTTGGCACCCCGATCGCCTGTTGGCCGTCGTCGCGCAAGTAAATATCCCCACTAAAGTTGAACCGCTTCTATTAAGTTCTTGGGAACCATCTTGCTGGAGATTCGTTTGAGGTTCGCGATAAAGACCAGCAAAAAGGTCATCATTGAGACGATCCAGAGGGACGAGAATAAGGGGTTTACGGAGAAAGTGCCAATCTGATAGATCACGGTTGCGGTAATATATGCAAGACCTGTACACCAACCGAATACCAATAAGGTCCAACGCCATCCGGCTTCCTTGTTAACAGCACCCAGTACAGCTACACAGGGGGCATAAAGCAGCACGAATACTAGATAACAAAATGCCGCAAAGGGCCCATTGAACATGGCAGCCATGTTGGTAAGGGTATTACTGCTGACTTCCTGTTCTTCTGCTACAACCTCCACGTTGCTCACATCACCGATAGATATACCTAAAGGATCTACTAGGCTGTCTCCCAACGTCACCAACTCTGAACCGATGGAAGCAAAGGCTTCGCCAGCTGCGGCCAGCAAATCTGGAGGGCCTGTATCGGTCTCGTTTTCCGGTTCACTATAAAGCGCATCGAGTGTTCCAACGATTGCCTCTTTAGCAAACATTCCGGTAAACAATCCTACAGTTGCCGGCCAATTGTCTCGTTCGACTCCAAGAGGAGCGAAAGCGGGTGTTATGGACTTTCCGATTACGCTTAACACGGATTCTTCAGAGTCTTCATTACCAAAACTTAGGTCGGTGCCTATCGAATTTAGGAAGCTTAATACAATGACTACACCTACGATGGTTTTTCCGGCTCGAAAAATAAATCCTTTCAGCCGGTTCCACGTGGTTAATAGAATATTACGGAATATTGGAGGATGGTAGGCAGGCATTTCCTGTATTGATGGTGTGATTTCTCCAGGAAACAACTGTTTGCGAAACACCCAACCGGTTAAGACAGCCAATAAAATACCTAACAAATACAAACCGAAGACAATATTTTGCCCATTTTCTCTAAAGAAAGCTGCCGCGAATAACGCGTAAACCGTCAGACGGGCTCCGCAGCTCATGAATGGTGCCATTGAAATAGCCATTAGCCGGTCGCTGTCCCGGTTGAGAGTACGGGCTGCCATGACAGCTGGTACATTACAACCAAAGCCTACAATTAGTGGCACGAAAGCATTACCGGGCAGTCCAATACCGATCATCAAACGATCGACAACAAATGCTGCACGTGACATGTAGCCCGAGTCTTCCAGAGCAGACAAGCATAGGTATAGGAACCCGATTACTGGAATAAATGTGGCTACCAGGGTTATACCACCACCTACACCTTCAGCGAGCAGAGTAATAACTACTTGAGGCATTGCTAACTGTTCTAATAGCCAAGCAGTGCCATCAACTATTAAGGCGCTGAGGAGGATGTCAAAAAAGTCAATAAATACAGCACCGAGGTTTACAGCAAACGTAAACATCAAGTAAATCATCAGGAGAAAAAATGGGACTCCTAGCCATCGGTTTAGGAGCACGTCATCGATACGTTCTGAAATACTATGCTGAATGGGAGATACTTCAACGACTCCGTCCACTAATCGGCGAGACTGCTGATACCGTTTAATAATGGGTTCCTCTACCGAGTCACTTTTATCTATCTCGAAATTGACCAGGCCCAACTGAGGATCAGCAATTACTGTCTTTAGGCAGGTTACCAGTTCAGTTAGTCCCTGCTTGCGAGCGGCAACCATTTCTATAACAGGGATACGTAGATGCTCGGCAAGGATATGATGAGAAATGTTGATTCCCTGCTGTTCTGCGACGTCCAGCATATTAACTACCATGATTACTGGAATAGATTTTTCCAGGAGTTGCTGGGTTAGAACTAAATTGCGTTCTAGATTGGTAGCATCAACAATATTAATTATTAGGCTGATGTCGGCCTGTTCGAGATAATCTACCGCAATTTTTTCATCAATGCCTTGGTGTTCCTGTTCGAGGGAATAGATGCCGGGTAAATCAACTAGCTCTACTTTTTTGTCATCCAGCTTGAAGTAACCGAATTTTTTTTCAACCGTAACTCCTGGCCAATTACCAACTTTTTGATTGGCTCCCGTGAGCAAATTAAATAGTGTGGTTTTCCCACAATTAGGATTACCTATGAGTGCGATTTTTCTCATGGTTTCCGAATCTCTACCTTAATTATTTCGGCGTCTGCTTTACGTATGCTGATAAGAGTACCACGTACCTTTACCTGTATCGGATCGCCCAAAGGGGCAAAGCGCAGAATTTCTAGGGCTGAACCAGGAATAATACCCAAAGCATACAGACGACTTCTGAGCTCAGGAGGTTCTGGGGCAATATCTAGAACGACACAATGATCGCCACTGGAAGTATTAGCAAGGTGAACTTCGGTCATGGAGAAATTATCACTTTTTAAATCAATAACTTACCAAATAAAATGGGGCTGGAGCTTGTTGCTGAATATAGCAAATCTAAATCTACTTGACAATCATTCTCATTTAGATGTAGATTTAGGCCTGCTCTAAAGGTTTGTTATGTACATATGTATTTGCAGACAAGTTACCGATCATCAAATCCGCGACGTTTGTCGGAGAGGCAGTGTTAGCTTTCGGGATTTGCAAGCGCAAACCGGTATAGCTAGCGAATGCGGTAAATGTGGAAACCTAGCCCAGGCCATCGTTAAGGAATACAGTAAGTCACAATCTTTCGTTAACGCAGCCTAACAGCACTCATCCTTGTTTTATCAAAGTGTCGATTGACTTTCAGCTCGGTTTGAGCGGCAACGTGGTTTATGTAATTCCGTGTCTATGTGTCATTAATCGAATCAAGTCTATATGATAATGGTATTGCTTATCATTTACTTTACCTTATATATCAATAAGTTATATCGTTATTTCTTGACAATTTTCCCTAAACCGGTGATCCTTGCGTAATCCAGTTTAAGGAGATTTATCATGCAAGCAGACCTTAAGGTCATCAAGCACTTGAACAAGGCACTTAGCAATGAACTCATCGCGATCAACCAGTATTTCCTTCATTCACGCATGTATGATGACTGGGGTCTGAAAAAACTCGCAGAAAAGGAACATGAAGAGTCAATTGACGAGATGAAACATGCGGACCAGTTGATCCAACGTATCTTGTTCTTAGAGGGCCTGCCAAATTTACAGGATCTTGGCAACCTACTTATTGGTGAAAATCCTCGGGAAATGTTGGAATGCGATTTGCGTTTGGAAATGAATGCTACGCCTGACTTACGTGAAGGCATTGCCTACTGTGAATCGGTCAGTGATTTTGTGAGCCGCGATATTCTCTCAGAAATTCTAGATAGCGAAGAAGAACATATTGACTGGCTCGAGACACAACTAGGGCTTATCGATAAGGTAGGTCTCGAGAATTACCAACAATCAATGATTTAGAAAAGATATCTGCAGGTCGAGTCAAAAAATTTGCAAAGGGTTGAACTTCTTTATTTGTTTAAGTTTGAGCTAATTGCTCTAGAAGTAAATTCTGCGCATCGGGCTCCTTAGAGTCATAAGTTCGCTCTCTATATTCTCCAGTTGCCTGCAGCTCCCAGCTTTGACCCTTGGTGCTGATGTAAGTTTCCATTTCCTCGATAATTCGGCGTGCCATTTTTTTACCGAGAATAGGAAAGCTGACTTCTATCCTATTAGACAAATTTCTTTCCATCCAGTCAGCCGAAGAACAGTAAACTGGATGATTTGCATTTTGAAAGTAATATACTCGGGAATGTTCTAGGAATCTTCCTACTACTGATACCACTCTTATATTTTCGCTAACTCCGAGAATTTGTGGTTTCAAACAACAAACGCCTCGAACAATAAGGTCGATTTTAACTCCCGCTGAAGAAGCTTTATATAACTCTTTTATTACAGCTGGATCCGTAAGAGAATTTAGTTTTGCAATAATTCGCGCTGGTTCGCCATTAAGCGCAGTTTGTTTTTCGTGTTTAATCATTTTTACTATTGATTTTCGCAAATTAAATGGGGCATGGACGATTAATTTAGGATGAATTTTTTTTCCCATGCCGGTGATTTGTTGAAAAACTTTGTGAACATCAGCACACAAGGTAGGTTCTGCCGTTAACAGACTGTAGTCTGTATACAGAAGAGAGGTCTTGCGATGGTAATTGCCGGTTCCTAAATGGGCATATCGTCTAAGAGAGTTTCCTATTCTTCGTACAAAAAGTAACATTTTTGCATGAGTTTTATAGCCCAAAACCCCATATACCACAACAGCTCCAGCCTCCTGTAATATGCTGGCGAAGTGTATATTCTCTTCTTCATCAAATGTCGCGCGAAGCTCAATTACGACAGTTACTTCTTTACCATTTCGAGCTGCTTCGACAAGTGCTTCCACCATCTCTGAAGTTTCATTAGTTCTATAGAGGGTTTGTTTAATAGAAAGGATACTGGGGTCCTTTGCGGCTTGCCGAACCCAATCAATAATAGGAATGAAGGATTGATACGGATGCAGGAGAAGTTGATCACCTTTATCGACGGCAGCAAAAATGTCGGCATTCTCTTCCAATGAAGTAGGGGTGCCTGGGGAAAACTTTGTAAAGTGTAAGTCAGGCCTGTCGACCATGTCGATTAGCGCCGTTAATCGTTGCAGATTAACGGGCCCGTCTAGAGTAAACAGCTCATCATTGCTGAGACTAAATTTTTCGAGAAGGAAATTGGTTAATTCCTCTGGACAATCTATACCGACTTCAAGCTTTGTGGCAGTACCAAATCGACGGCTATGCAATTCNCCCTGAAGCGCACTGGCGACGTCTTGAATTTCTACATTTGACATTTCTAGATCAGAATTTCGAGTTACTCTAAACTGATGGCATTCTGAGACAGTCATGCCAGGGAAAAACTCTTCAACGTAGGCATGGATAATTGAAGACAGGAATACAAAATTGTCACCTTCCGGCATGATCTCTTCGGGAACTTTTATAAGCCGTGGCAAAGAACGGGGTGCTGGCACTACAGCGAGGCCNCTGTCCCTTCCGAACGCATCTTTGCCATCAAGGGATAGNATAAAGTTCAAGCTCTTGTTTACTAGTCGAGGAAAAGGATGNGCGGGATCTAANCCAAGCGGGCTAACTACGGGTATCACTTCGTCATGGAAGTAAGATTTTGTCCATTCGATTACATTCTTATTCCATTTATCACGATGAAGAAAATGTATATTTTCCTGTGCTAATGATGGGAANAAATCTTTATTCAAGATACGGTATTGTTCACGCAGCTCATTTCGTACTACTTCATGGATTTCCTTTAAAATCTGTTCCGCGTGTTTACCATCAGGTCCTAGCCGTTGACGACCAAAATCTAGTTGCTTCTTAAGGCCTGAAACTCTTATTTCATAAAATTCATCGAGATTTGAGCTAAAAATGAGTAAGAATATTAGCCGCTCAAGCAATGGGTGTTTGTGATTCTTAGCTTGTTGTAATACACGGGAGTTAAATTTCAGCAGGCTCAATTCACGATTTTCGTAAAAGTCGCTATTGGAAAAATCAATGTCATTATCCGATAGCTTTTCATCGGTGACGCGCGCGATTGAATTATCGATCACCACTTCAAGTGATTTATTAAAAGACTGTTGGCTCATTAACTTCGGTAAACTGGTAATTTATTTAAAAATATGTTTCGTGTATCTAATGGCATTTAAGGCTGTAACAAATTTTTGCCAATAGAAGAGGTAAAATTCTAATTTTTTTAAGTGTCCAATGACAAGTATTAGCGGCAACGGGTTTTGAATTCTAGCACATTTGCGTNGGTTTAAAGCCTCCATCTATAGNGNTTCAGGNTANGTTGACAGTTANAAACTATTGTAATAAAGTCACCGACCCTCAAATTAGAGTGNNTAAGAAAATTAGCAGGATGAAATACACAGTAGTCANGGTAATAATNNGTCGAGCGACAGAGANTNATTCTGGAACNCGCCGTGGTTCACGCGAGCAAATTTATTGCCCGGGAGAGCTGTGGTTCTAGTTAGTTAAACAAAGAAACTATGACAAAAAACCTCTAAGCGCCTCCGGCCTTAGAGGTTTTTTTTGTCTTAAGGGAGCATCTATGAATATTATAAAAATCGAGCAGGCCAGTCGTTTTTCTTGGCCTGCACTTGAGGAGCAGGAATTACCCATAGGTATATTTCGCTACACAGCAGAAGCGAACCACTGTTCAAGTTCGTTGGNNCCTAACCTTGAAATTCGNATCGATCCTGATGAGCTAATAGNCCAGACTGAAGTATTCTTCGNNGAAAAGAACCTACCGCCAACNGTTCGATTACGAGAAGGGTCACCTCAGACTAGTAGCCTCGATCAATCTCTTTCGCTTGCAGGCTACGATTTGGATGCACATTTCAGCGTGCTGGCTCTGAACCTTGATCCATACGAAGCAGATTCTCATAGTGGAGCAGATAAGGACTGGCATTACTCTCANCTAAATGATTGGGTCAGAGCTTGGCACTGCCTGAGAAAGCGGGACCAGGGGTTGTCGTTAATTCATCGAGTCAGTTTGGCCAGAGTCACCGATCCCTGTTGTTTTCTGTTATTTCAGGATCATCTATCACGGCCTGTTGCATCCGGTTTTGCCGTCCTTTACAAAGGAGCGCTGGGCATTCACGGAATAGCCACGTCTAAACAGAGCCGCCGGAAAGGGTATGCAACGAGCGCGGTAAATCAACTACTGCAATGGGGGAAAAGAAATGGGGCTGAATGGGCTTATTTGCATGTGGATTCGTTGAATATTGCTGCCTTCAATCTCTATACCAAGCTTGGATTTAGTGAAATGTACAAATACTGGTATCGAGTAAGGCATTAATGGACAGCGGCGAAAGTTCTCTTGTATGAGATAAGGCTGCTAAGGTGTTCGTCTTTATGGAAGTACGATAGACTCGGCGTCCGGACCACCAACAGCAATTTTAGGAATTAATAATGTCAACAAATAAGCGTGTACTGTTTGCTAAACGACCTCTTGGGGAACCAGATGATGATTGTTTTAAAATAGATGAAGTAGAAATTCCGGCTCTAGGTCCAAACGAAATTCTTATTAAAACCTGTTGGCTTTCTCTCGATCCTTACATGCGCGGTCGCATGAATGATATGAAATCTTATACTGAACCTATGCAAATAGGTGATGTGATGACAGGTGAATCAACTGGAATTGTAGAACAATCGAACTCTGATAAATGGCAAGTTGGAGATAGAGTAGCGGCTCATATGGGTTGGCAGACCTATATCGTTGCAAAGGGTGATGATGCTCGGTTGATGAAAGTAGACTTGGATAATGGCTCTTTATCCGCCCATCTGGGTGTGGTGGGGATGCCGGGGCGAACAGCATACTTCGGATTAACAGAAGTGGGGAAGCCGAAGGCTGGTGAAACACTAGTGGTCGCAGCAGCCTCTGGCGCTGTCGGTTCAGCTGTAGGCCAAATTGCTAAGATTTTAGGTCTCAGGGCAATTGGTATAGCTGGGGGTTCGGAAAAATGCCGATATGTTAAAGAAGAACTGCAGTTTGATGATTGCCTGGATTACAAGTCCGGAAACCTTGATGACAAATTGAGTGTAGCCTGCCCTGATGGAATCGATCTCTATTTTGAAAATGTTGGTGGCGATGTAACAAAGGCCGTAGCACCGCAGCTTAACCAAGGAGCACGGGTTCCTATTTGTGGGTATATCTCTAATTATAATGATGAAGACATCACAAAAGCGGAAACTCCTTTTCATATTCTTAAGCAACTTGAGCACGTACCTGAGCACCGGTTCTTTGTTGTGTATGAATGGCAGGATCGCTACGATGAGGCGACCCGACAGCTTGGAGAATGGATTAAGGAGGGACATCTTAAATATCGAGAAAGTGTGGGCGAAGGTTTAGAGAACGCTCCTGAATTGTTTCGAGGTTTATTAAGAGGTAAGAATTTCGGCAAACAATTGGTCAAGATCGCGGAAGAGGAAATATGACTCCTCTGACTGGAGATCAGTTCCGGATTGAAAATCTCTTTTCATTGCGGGGTAAAACAGCTCTTGTTACTGGTGGCTCAAGTGGACTTGGTCTAATTATGTCGAGAGGCTTGTTACGCAATGGAGTAAAAGTTCTGATAGCTTCCCGTAAATCAGAGAAGTGCAAGCTAGCACTGGAGCAGCTAAAACCCCATGGAGAATGTTATGCTTTTGCTGCAGACGTTACCTCAATAGATGATAGGAAGGCTTTGTTGCAAGAGACGGAGGACAAACTCGGAAGTATCTCCATCCTGATAAACAATGCAGGCACTAACTGGGCTGCCAAACTTGAAGAATACCCAGATCACGGGTTTGCTAAGGTAATTAGTACTAATCTGAATGCCGTGTTTTCTCTGACTCGCGATGCATTACCTTTGTTGAAAAAAGCTGCTTCACTCGAAGATCCAGCTAGGGTCATCAATATCGGTTCCATGGATGGTATACACGTCCCTATTGTGCAGCGCGTGC
Organism: Gammaproteobacteria bacterium; assembly: GCA_002712055.1. GTDB lineage: Bacteria > Pseudomonadota > Gammaproteobacteria > Pseudomonadales > Pseudohongiellaceae > UBA9145. The sequence goes on from PARV01000017.1 coordinate 23,525, forward strand.
CGACCTTTGCTTATTCATCAAGTAAAGCGGCTTTGCATCACTTAACCAAAAGTCTAGCCATTGATCTTGCACCTAAGCATATTACGGTCAATGCGGTGGCGCCCGGATTCTTTGAGTCCAGGATGACAGATTATTTGTTTGAGAACTATAAGCATGATATTGAGGATGACTGTCCATTGCATCGGGTTGGCGAGCCAGAAGAGCTGATTGGTATTGTTGCCTATCTTTCGTCGAGGGCTGGGGCGTACACCAACGGTGCTGTCATCCCTGTTGATGGGGGAACTAGTATCTCTAAAGGTAAAAGATCCTGGCAGGACTAGAATTGGGATTGGCAAGGATTCCGAACGAATCCGAATTTTATTTATCACTGCCTTGTTCTCAGGCAACCCGCTTGCTAGTTTAGTTATCCGTTTTTATTTTAAACAAATATTGCACTGAACCCTCCGGGAAAGGTGATTCACCAATGGAGAAAATATGAGCTTATTCAGTCTCGAAAATAAAATCGCCTTAATTACGGGTTCCAGCAAAGGCATCGGTAGGGCTATAGCCGAGCATATGGCAGAACAAGGAGCCAAAGTAGTTGTCTCCAGTAGAAACCAAGACGCCTGCGAAGAGGTAGCGGCGGGAATCAATGGACAGGGAGGTGAGGCGATAGCCTTAGCTTGCAATATCAATTACCAAGAGCAGTTGGAAAATCTGGTAACACAAACCCAGAAACAACTTGGTTCAATTAATATACTGGTCTGTAATGCAGCTTTGAATCCCTACTTTGGCCCTTCACAAGATATACCTGATGAAGCTTTTGAAAAGATTATGCATGCCAATATTGGAAGTGTGCATCGGCTGTGCCAATTAGTAATACCCGGCATGGCAGAGGGTGGCGGGGGATCGGTCATAATTATCTCTTCCATCGGAGGCTTAAAGGGCAGTGATAAGCTAGGAGCCTATTCCATTTCTAAGGCGGCGGACATGCAGATAGCACGTAACTTGGCTGTGGAATGGGGGCCAAAGAATGTCCGGGTGAATTGCATAGCCCCTGGGTTGGTGCGAACTGATTTTGCCCGAGCGCTTTGGGAAAATCCTGAAATTTACGAAGCTACTGTTTCTAAGTACCCATTGCGTCGTATTGGTGAACCGCACGAAATCGCTGGCGCAGCTGTAATGCTGGCTTCGTCTGCTGGAAGTTTTACTACAGGCCAAACAATTGTAATCGATGGAGGTGGTACAATCGCGGGATAATGGGTGTAATTTCTAAGATTTTACACAATTAGTAGAGCAAATTACTTTAGGTTGGTGAGCAGATTATGGATTTAGGTATTTCGGAAGAATTAAAGGATATTCGAGAAAAAATTCGGGCTTTCGTCTATGAAAAAGTAACGCCAGTCGAACAAGAGTATATGAAAGAGATAGGTGTGGATGATAGATGGTCTCACACCCCTAGACAGGATGAAATTTTAAATAACTTAAAGGAAGAGGCCAGAAAACTAGGTTTCTGGAATTTTTTCCTTCCCGAAAGTCAGGGTGGTGCAGGCATATCTAATCTAGAATATGCACATCTTGCAGAAATTATGGGAAGAAGCCGCTTGGCTTCTGAGGCGATGAATTGCAGTGCCCCTGATACTGGAAATATGGAAGTACTAGAGCGTTATGGTTCTGAAGGGCAGAAAAAAGAATGGCTAGAACCCCTTTTGGCTGGTGAGATACGTTCTGCATTTGCGATGACTGAACCAGGAGTAGCATCTTCTGATGCAACAAACATCTCAACCCAGGCCAATTTGGATAGTGGTGAATGGGTTATAAATGGGGAGAAATTCTATATCTCTGGAGCCGGCGATGTACGGTGTAAGATCATGATAGTTATGGTTGTCACCGATCCCGGAGCACCTAAGCATACAAGGCAATCTCAGATTCTAGTCCCTACAGATACAGAAGGAGTAGAGATCGTTAGGCCGATGGAAGTCTTTGGCCGAGATGATGCACCCCATGGACATATGCATATAAAATTTCATAACGTTAGGGTTCCAGAGAGCAATATTATTTTAGGACGAGGCCGTGGATTTGAAATTTCCCAGGGACGATTGGGGCCAGGACGTATTCATCATTGCATGCGTTCTATTGGGGCGGCAGAAAAAGCACTAGACCTTATGTGTATACGTGCCCTAAGCAGGGAAGCCTTTGGAAAACCACTTGCAGAATTGGGTGGTAACTATGACGTAATCGCAGATAGTCGCATAGAGATAGAAATGTGCCGCTTATTAACCTACAAGGCAGCTTGGTTGATGGATACCATCGGTAACAAGGCGGCCCGTGACGCTATTTCCCAAATTAAGGTTGCTGTACCCAACATGGCGCTTCGAGTGATTGACAAGGCTATTCAGATGCACGGAGCGGCTGGTGTGTCCCAAGATTTCCCGCTGGCGGCTCTATGGACCAGTCAGCGTACATTACGTTTGGCTGATGGCCCAGATGCGGTGCATCGCCGTGTCGTAGCCAGGAAAGAACTAGCTAAACACGTATGAATTAGAGTTTATAATTAATATTAAAATGGGAACTTCGGTTCCCGTTTTTGCTTAGAACACTCATTATCACCTTGTGGTTAAGCCTCCATGTCTAAACCCATTGCCGTAATAATCCCAACTCACAACAGAAGTCATACGCTACCGCGTGCTCTGGATTCTGTTAATAGCCAGACCGTAAGGCCAGAAGGGGTTTTTGTGATCGATGATGGGTCCACTGACGATACAAAAAAAATGCTTGATCGTGACTACCCCCAGGTCAACTATATCTACCAAAACAATGCAGGGGTCAGTTCTGCTCGTAATACTGGTGTTGCCGTTAGTGAGGGCCACTGGCTAACCTTTCTGGATTCTGATGATGAGTGGATGCCTAATAAATTAGAAAGGCAGCTACAGGAAGCAAACCATAATCCCACATACCGACTCGTGCATTGCGATGAGATCTGGATCAGGAATGGCATTCGTGTTAATGCCATGTATAAACACCAAAAAGCTGGGGGGAACATCTTTGAACGATGTCTAGCGCTTTGTGCCATCTCACCTTCGGCAGTCATGATTGAACGCAGCTTGTTTGAAGAAGTGGGAGGATTCAATGAAAGCTTACCTGCATGTGAAGACTATGACCTTTGGCTGCGAATCTGTAGTCGTTATCCTGTCCTTTATGTCGAGGAACCCTTGTTAAGGAAATATGGGGGCCATGATGACCAATTGTCTAAGCAGCACTGGGGTATGGATCGGTTCCGTATTAAAGCCCTTGTTGCATTACTGAATTCAGGGAATCTTTGTCAACAACAAAGCCAAGTAACACGAGCTATGCTAATTAAGAAATGTGAGATATTAACTCAAGGCGCGGAAAAGCGAGGAAAAGGAGAGTCCGCCCGTTATTACACTTCATTAATGAAAAAATTTGCTAATCCGGACTTATAAATATCTCGATATGACCAGTAGAATGGGCCAAGTAAACATCGTCGTTGCGCATGCTCTGGAAGCACGGCCGTTAATTAAATGTTTTGGGCTAAAGCCAAATAAAGCCGTAGGAGCATTAACAATATACAGTAATGACACTGGTGTCTGCGTGGTTATCACTGGTATGGGGAAACAATCTTCACACGCTACTACCAACCGGCTAGCTGTTCTGTTAACCAATGACCTCGGGGTGCAGGAAGGATGGTTGAATGTTGGTATAGCTGGGCATAAGACAGCTGAGGTTGGTTCCGGATTTTTGGCAAATAAAATTATTGACGCTGGCTCCGCTAAAGCGGTTTATCCAGTTCCGGTACTAAAAGATAAGCCCACTTCTGCAGTAATCACGGTAGACCAACCTGAATTAGAATATAGTGAAGATGCTGTTTATGAAATGGAGGCATTTGGTTTCTGGGCAGCGGCATCAAATCATTCTTTTATCGAACTAGTACAGGTTTATAAAATTATTTCCGATAATCTAAAATACCCGGCCGATCAACTNGATAATGTTTTTATCGAAAAGCTCATTGCCAATCATTGTGATAGGATTGAGAGTGTGGTGTTAAATCTCAAGGAGCTTGTGCGGGAGGTCAATGAAATCTATCGGTTACCTGACGAGTANGAGGAATTACAGAAAAAGTTTCGATTCACGGTTACTCAACTACATCAATTAAAACGGTTATGCCGGCGTTTCCACGCGCTAGGTTTAGCAGATAAGCTTGTTGAGATAATCGATGAATCCCCTTATACAAGCAAACAATTGATCCAGAATCTTGACTTAGCGTTGCTCTCGGAAACTAAAATTGAGTAACTATCTAAATTGTGTTTTCCGCCATCTATATAGAGAATGAAGTTAAGCANTATAAAAGGGTAGAGCTAATGCTAAGCCGCTATCCTGATGTTCCGCATATTTTCTGTGAGCGTTATGGGGAGATTTTCAACCGCAACTCACAAAACTTTCGTCTGCAAAAAAAATCACCAGCTCTTATACTCGCTAGAAAGCATGGTAATCTGGTTCTACCAGCCCCAAAAGGTTATGGTTTCGATAACGGGCCTGGGTTTTATTTTTCCCATATGTTTAATTGTGTTTATGACTGCAGATACTGCTTCCTGCAAGGAATGTATCGCTCGGCTAACTACGTGGTCTTTGTTAACTATGAAGAATTTGAATCGGCTCTNCANGCCAATATCACTAAGTATCCCGGCCCTTCTGTTTACTACAGTGGATACGATTGCGATAGTTTAGCCTTGGAACCAGTGAGTAAATTTTGTAAATATTTTCTACCATTCTTCTCGAAGCATCCTGAGGTGGTTATGGAGATCCGCACGAAAAGNACTCAAGCGAGGACGTTGTTGGAAAGTACCCCTCTTAAGAATTGCATTGTAGCAATGAGTTTTACAGCTCACGATGAAGCGAGGAAATGGGAACATAAGGTGCCTTCGATTGCAAAGCGAATCGACACGCTAAAAAAGCTACAGCAAGCTGGCTGGCCTGTCGCGATACGATTCGAGCCATTAATATACGAACCTAATATGTTGCAACGCTATTTATCGTTATTTGAACAGGTGTTCAGTGCACTCGATAGTTCAGCTATTCATTCCGTGAGTACAGGTGAGTTTCGAATGCCAGCTGAATATATGAAAAACATCATCAAGCTCTATCCCGATGAGCCTTTGTTTGCGCGGCCGATGCATAAAAAAAATGGAGTGATGTCTCTGTTCGACAAAAATAATTCCTATCATGAGGCGATCGAAAAATTATTATTAAGATTCATTTCAGCCGANCAGTATTATCGTTGTGTATAGGATCCGAATTAAATGACTGATTATAAAAACCAACTAATTGTCGTCAGCGGAGCTTCGTCGGGAATTGGGTTGGCTATGACAAAAAGACTTCTTAATGAGGGGTACAGTGTTCTAGGAATAGCTAAGGAATTTAGTGACCCGACAATTGAGAACGAAAATTTTAAACCTATAACTTTGGATATTGCTGACCTCGATAATCTTCAATCAGCATTGGTTGAAATCACAAAGAAAATAAATCAGCCGCTTCGCGGTTTGATTAACAATGCCGGNCTGGGGAAAATGGGATACTTGGAACAAATATCTATTGAAGATATTAGACTTGTCATGAATACCAATTTCCTTGGTCACGTTATCATTACAAAATGTTTTCTTCCGATTTTGAAACAACAGGATAAGCGGGCGGATATTTTATTTACAGGATCTGAAGCTGCGTTACANGGGGCAAGGCAAGGTAGTATCTATTGTGCTAGTAAGTTCGCGATTCGCGGATTTGCTCAAGCGTTGAGGGAAGAATGTGCGAAATCGAGGGTTAGGGTATCCATTATTAATCCAGGAGCGGTTCGAACATCCTTTTTCGATGATTTGCATTTTCAGCCAGGTAATTCCGAAGAAAATGCCATAGTACCCGAAGATATTGCTGAAGTAATGATGACTGTTCTTGAAGCGAGATCGGGCACGGTGATAGATGAAATAAATGTATCACCGCTTGTCCATGTCTGGCAGAAGAAAGATTGATCTTGTGTTTTTACTATTGCGACAATATGTCGCAGTTGGAGGGCTCTATTTTAGNGTATAGTAGGCATTATTGATAATTAGTTGTCCTATTTTTCAATANCAGAAAGCGCGTAGTTGCTAACTTACGGGACCGGGAATTTAAGGACATATTATGAAACTTAAGATGAATCCTTCCGAATTCATGCGAATACTGATCGCAGCCTTTCTAGTGGCGCTGTTTTCCACTAATACAGTGGCTCACACGGCATTGCAAGAATCTAATCCTGGAGATGGAGCTACAGTCAAAACTCCACCAGCCCAGCTTGACTTGGTATTCAACGGCCCGGTGAAATTAATCAAGCTAGAATTAATGGGAGTTGGCCACGAGATGCCCACTAAGTTTGAACCGCTAGCTGACGCCNTGGCCACATATCGCATTGAAACGCCGGGAATGCATCCAGGGCAGTTTACAGTGAATTGGGCAGTAATCGGAGCTGATGGTCACACTGTCGCGAATTCTTTTAGCTTCGTGGTTGATCCAGCCGCTGAAGAACACACAGGTCACGGCGCCGACCATGGTCATGAAGATCACGATGACCATTCCGGTAATACAGAACACTCGGATCACTAGGGTTTCCACGACAGCCTATGTTTCTAGTCCCAACTAGTTGGGAACTAACAAGCCTCGTTTGTAAACTGTTTCTTTATTTCGGTACCGCTAGCATNGCTGGTGGTAGCTTCTGTCTGTGGCTATACAATGATGGCAGGCGCCAGTTCTTTAAGAAAGTAATCGTCTACATCATATTGGGTGCGTTNCTGGGGCTCTTAGGGACAGCCGTCAATTACTTCGTACAGGTGGGCTTAATTAATGCTCGTGGCTTAACCGGCATGTTCGACTGGGACATGGCGTCTTTGTTGCTGGAGACACAACTTGGAGAGGTTACATCTCTGCGCCTAACAGGATTTANAGTAGCACTAGCNTCCGGTTTATTATGTTTTCGTAAAACTATACGGTTACTTCAACCACCACAACAGTCCTCTTACCGAATACTCCTCATAGCTAATAGCATCGCTTTTCTGTTAATAGCTTTTAGTTTTACAAAAGGTGGACATATTTCAATACTTAGCGAAATTGCTCGTATAGCTATTGTGCTTCACTTGTTTGCTTTCTCCACCTGGATAGGATCCTTATTCCCCCTGCTACTGTTGACCAATTCCACAGAATTGGGTCTGTTGCAGAGGTTAATGCGACAATTTGGCGACCAAGCTCTGAAAATAGTAATTATACTTGCTGGTGCCGGTATGCTGATGCTACTGGAATTGCTGGATAGTCCAGTGGAACTCTACACAACCCCCTACGGCTTAGCATTATCGTTGAAATTATTACTGGTACTAGTTNCGCTGGGCGCGGCGGCAATAAACAAGCTGGTGCTCGTCCCTGCTATCCTAAATGATGCAAACCCATCGCGGTTGCGCCGCTCTATCCGGATAGAAATGTTAGCGGTCACACTGGTTCTGATAGTTACTGCTTATTTTTCAACTATTGTCGGACCGGCCGATCATTAATATAAAAACGCCTCTAAAAAGCTCAGTGACTCTTGTTCTTAGGATCCAAGGCATTGGATCTCGNGGCGTCCTTTATTCTTTACTACTTATTGTCCTAAAAAGTACTCTCTATTGGCCGACATGGTAAGCAGCAAGCCGGCCTTATTNTATTTTTACTCGAAATTTTGGAACTTATACACAAGAACAGTTTCCTATATAATTCACACCGGATTTTACTCAAATAACATTAACAAGGATGAGTCATTAACATAACAATGCGCAAGAAGTTTCCGAAGGCTAATCGATTTGTAAGAATAGCTATTCGTAGCAGCGTATTCTTTTTATAACGATTAACAAATTCTCCTCGTGATTTCTTCTATTTGCAAAAGCATTGACATGATTGCGCGTTTATCTTTGATTTTCCTCTTGCTCCTACCGAGCTTGCTCAAGGCTGAAGAAGGCTATCCACCTTCTTCTTATAATTATGATTTTAGAAATTTTGTTGCCTGGTTCGAAGACAAAATAGCAGAGAAGCATATCCCTGGTGCTGCGCTCGCCATTGTTTCCCGCGAAGGAATCATGCAGTTGCAAACCTGGGGTGTGAATAAAGTTATCGATGCGGATCCGGTGAATGCTGATTCAATCTTCCGGATAGCGTCAATGTCGAAAACATTTGCTGGCACGTTGACTGGTCTGTTGATTCATCAGAATTTACAGAGCTGGGATTCCCGTATCAACGATCTCTTTCCTCGGATGGAATTAGGTGAAGGGGATTCATCGAGGACAATCACACTTAAACATATTATTAGTCATTCTACAGGGCTCATGCCTCATTCATATTCTAATATGCTGGACGACGGTGTTCCGTATGACAAGATAAAGGAGAAATTCAATCAAATCCCGACTGTGTGTCGTCCGGGCCAATGCTATGGTTATCAAAATGTGGTTTTTTCCATTGTGGCTGATGTGGTGGAAGAAAGCACGGGAGATAGTTACGAAAAATACTTGCACCAACAGATTTTTACACCTCTTGGGATGATTACAGCAAGTGTCGGCATGGAATCTTACATAAACAGTCAGAACGTGACCTCTCCGCATCGATTAATGAGTGGTAAATGGAGGGCGGCCACGACAAATCCCGCATACTATTCAGTAGCTCCCGCATCTGGAATTAACGCCAGCATTTTTGATATGAGTATTTGGATACGTGCGAATCTTGGTGCTTTCCCTGAGGTTTTGCCAAAGGATTTTCTTGCTGAGTTACACGAGCCGGTTATCTCTACCCCTTATGGCAATTACTTTAATCGCTGGTCTGGACTGGAAAAAGCATACTACGCAACTGGTTGGCGGGTATTCGATTACAATCGCATACGAGCAGTTCATCACGGTGGTGGCGTCAGGGGTTACCGGTCTGAAATGGTTTTCGTACCTGAGGCAAACGTTGGTATGGTNATGTTGTTAAATGCCGAATCAAACTTCGCTAACGATGTGGTTCCGGCATTCCTCGATAACCTTACCGATAGCGACTGATCCGATAAAAGCGGTCACTGAATAAGGAAGCAAAATCATGAACTCGGTAATTGAGTTACTGAAATCACATCGTAGTATTCGCAAGTTTACCGACCAACCGATTAAACCCGAATTATTTGAAGAGCTGATTAAAGCAGGACAGGCGGCTGCTACATCGAGCTTTCTGCAAGGATCGACTATTGTGCGGGTCTCCAATACGGGGACCCGACGGAAAATAGCGGAGCTAGCCGGCGGGCAAACTCATGTTGTTACTTCAGCGGAATTCATGGTGTTGTGTGCTGACCTGAAACGCGCTGGTAGCTACTGCGATGACTATGACAGACCGTTTGAAGGTGANTACACCGAACATTTCATCATTGCTACGGTAGATGTTGCGCTGATGGCGCAAAATATAGTGACTGCGGCTGAGTCCGAAGGATTGGGGATCTGCTATATCGGTGGTATTCGTAATAATCCGGGGCTGGTATCGGAATTATTGCTACTACCAAAAGGAGTCTATCCGGTATTCGGGCTATGTTTGGGATACGCCGATCAGAATCCAGAGATTAAACCCCGATTGCCGCTGTCAGTTATTCTAAAGGAGGAGATCTACAATAACACTGGCGATCGCGAAACCATTTCCAAGTATGACGAACGAGTCCGNGAATACTATCGGGCTCGCACTGGNGGTGGTAATGAAATTAGCTGGTCAGAACAGGTGGCAACCCTGCTCTCAGAAAAATCCCGGCCTCATATGAAAGGATTTCTGGAAGGCCAGGGATTTAAATTTCGATAAAGTTTTCCATACGAATTAATGCCAATTGGGGTGTCCATACCCGATATAGAAAAGAATGACTAGAGATTCATATAGTATTCCTGAATTAGAGATACCGGAGTAGCATGATTAGGTCGTTGGGTNGAAATAGACCATACATTGGCGGGAAAGTGCGCAGAGTTGGCCGGATTCATCAAAAATCTTGCCGGACTGTTGGGTATAACCAGCGGCAGCGGCTTCCACGGTAAACTCTAAGTAGAACCATTCGCTTTTTATCATTTCTGGTGGTATCACGAATTCCAGTGACCAGGTAAGAGAGCTTGAAGGTATTGGAGGTTTGTCAAAATAGGTGAGTATCACAGGCGGAGGTATGTCGGCGATGGTTACCAATTTTTCAGTAGTAAAGTCACTGTGGTCAGCACGGTGTCTTACCCAAAGGTTCATATGCCGGCTATTACTTCCTGAAAACGGCATATTGCCATCCATCCAATAGCCTTCGAAGTAGCGTAAAAATATAGGTTGGCGTTTTACGTATTCCGTAAAAGCTACTCCATGTTCTCTGGGCGTGGGTTTAAAATNTTGGGTTGATGACACACTTATGCCTTGCCGAGGATTTCCAAATACACCCATGGCCTGTAGGCAAACATTTTCATCGCACACCAGATTAGCGCTCATTTGAGTAACATTTTTACCCTGACGCTGCACTTTCGCATCAACCCGCACTTCTCCAGGGGGCACTGGGGCAATAAATGAAACCATTAACGAACGCATTGGCTGGGGAGAGTTAAGGAGTTTTCGCATACCGGTTACGGCGAAGGCGGCAACTATTCCACCAAATGCTGAGCGACCCTGCGACCAATGATCTCCAAAAGATGTAGTGCTACTTTCGCTCTCTTCCAGTTGAGTTAAAACGGAAAAAAGGTCTGATTCCTGCATTTTCTANTCATTCCCTCTCTAAACTGAGTGCTCAAAGTAATCGTTTTCTATGTTATTCTTCGAATCTAATGGAGTGCATAAGCACCCTATCGCAGCGAGTGAAGGATTTGAAAACAGATATTAAACTACAGGTTGCCCTGATGGGTTTAGCGCTGATTTTAAGCGGCGGGTCAGCTGCGCAGCACGCCATGCATTCGCAACCAGCGGATATTACAGGAATCGCAGCCAAAACAGAAACCATACCGAACGATGATTCGGTGTTGGATTTGGCCCCTAATGAGCTTAGGTTTGCTTTCCCTTCCCAGGTGCGCTTAGTAAAACTTACTCTACGTAACGAAAGTCGAGATTGGATAGATATCAGTTTTCGCTACGACCCTGAAGCGGCAGACAGATTTGAATGGGATCTTCCGGTACTGCCGATGGCGACCTATTACACAGCAGATTGGGCTATACTTTCAGAAAATGATCAATTGGTGCGAGGTAGCTTTTCTTTTGCATTCGGTCCTCGCGCTGAACCACCTTCACTCACTCGAGAAGCGGAAGAAATGTTAATGCAAATGCGGCACGGGGATCCTTCAATTCGTGAGGTGGCATCACCGCGCACACAGATCATTATCGACAGAGATCCACCGACATTTGATCCTCCGTTTACTATTGATCTCGATGAACAGGAACTGAATCCAAATCAGTGAAGAGTACGACAGTTCATACGGATTAGATCAGAGTATTGCGCTCGGGATTTTGTACTTTTTTACTCGCTCACATGAATGGTAACGTAAGTATCGTGATAGAGACCGCCATCATCAGCTCTACCCCATAGCACGTAGCTNCCAGGTTTATCAAATGTGACTGTTACTTTATAAATCCCATCTTCGGGTNTTTCGGGTGGTAACCATAAGGGCCCCCAGGGAGAGTTGGCGGAGGCGCGTGTGTCTTCCCACGGTTTGGGAAGAGGTGGATCGATAACTAGGCTTCCATCGCCACGGTAAAGATTCCAGGACATATACAGNCCGTTAACTTTGCCAACGGTGACCCGGGAAGGCGGTCGTAACATCCGGCGTTGTAGTTCATCCGACGTATTGCTAGTTTCTCGGCGGCGATTAGGAAGTCCATCATCCCAGATATGTGCTTCCAACTCTATCGGGCTGCCGACCTGGCCTACCCGCACACTGTCACCTTGCAATGTAATAACAGGTGGTAGATTAGAGCGGGATTCAGGGCTACTGGTTCCAGCTCCCAGAGAGCCTGTTTCTGAAGCGATGACCATGTTGTCAACAAGATAGTCTTGTCTAAGAGTCGCGTAAGCTTTCCGCTCAACGCCGTTTACATTAAGTGTCCATACCAATTCCTGGTTACCCCAATCGGCAGGAACGGTGACTTCGAATGTGAATCGGTTTCGCCGTGGCAGAAAGTGAGTAGGTTGACCGCGGTCGGCCTCACCTGGCGAGAAATTATTATTCTCACCAACTGGGACAAAAGGCTCTTCTTGCCAGTTTTCGTTCATGTAGCCAAACATAAGATTGAAAGAACCATCTGGGTTAGGTCGCCAGCCTTCGAAGGCGGGTTCAATATGCTGGCCGGCTTGATAGCTTTGTCCGTCAACCGCTAGTGGAATGGCAATTAACAACAAGGAAAATAATAAGGCGGCTTTCGCCGCCTTATTATTTATAACATTTGACATCTCAAACATTTTCTTTGGTGCTATTCAGTTAGTTTGAACTAATCGTGCGTATTAATTNTTTTGACTAGTTCGTTACAGTTAGTCACTTGCTGCCAGTTCATCACCAGCGTCGTCATCTTCCTCTACAATCGGCGCAACAAGCGGAGCACCGCATAGAGGACATCCAATGACGTGATCGTTTGGACCTAAATTCAGTACTCTACGTCGTTCTTCCATTTCTTCAAAGAACTGTTCTTCTGATAACGTCACACGCATACCAAGATCGATAAACATGTTGGTTACAGATCGGTTACCTGAACCTTGCCAGTTACGGGGATCGGGCACGTTACGGTTGGTTTCGGAATTATTCATGTATCCTACAATGTGTAGAATCGTGCCTTTAGGTAACAATGGTGCCGCATCGTCAGCGTAGGGATACCCGCGTACCCAGTTATGATCGTACCCAGTACATGACAGCGTTTCAACAGTGTACCCCCAGATCGCCTCAAGACACATACGCTCTCCNGGAGCATGTAAATGAGGTTCGAAGGTAATAATCTTAGTATGATCGTTAAGCACGGTATAGGCATGCAGTTCTTGTCCAGTCTCGTTACCNGCGATACTGATATCGACGCCATTACCTAANCCAATAAAGGCGCCTCGGTATTTTGGCTCGTATTCAGNGGGATGGAAGCGGAAACCGATTTCCATGTGACCAGTGGTATCCTTGCCGTTGGAATGTATATGCACGGAGTCGGACACGATATAAGAGTTAGCGCGCAACAAACGACCCGAATCTTCGTCGAAAATATCAGCATTACGTCCTACTTCATGAACAGGCCATGGTATGGTTAACGCCCTTTCGCGTTCACCATTCTCGTTGAACTGCGCTGTACCCCAGATCATATGATGAAAAATATAGCGACCACCGACGGTATCACGACCGGTACCGGCTTGGTTATCCACGTCGTTTACTTCGACAATTTCTACCGACTTGACGTAGCGGTCTTCTGCAAGACCGGTGGGCACTGACTCGATCTCACCCCACCAGTCAGGTGTTCCGGCTAGCTTGGTCACTGGCTGAGTTTTTACAATTAGATCAGGTTCACCGGCACGCCATTTGAGGCTGTCATCGAATACCAGGGGCTCCGGTGCGTCGGCTGAGTTACCTTTGGCAGCGCCGGTACGNGCCCAAGTGGAGATTGTTCCTATTTCTTCATCACTNAGAGAGGGATCGTCCTTATAGGCTTGTATGCCAATATCTTTTTCCACATACCAGGGCGGCATGGCGCCAGCTCTATCTCTGAGCTCGGTTTTATACTCTATCAGTCCGGCGAACGGNGCGACTTGTTCATAGGTCACAAGAGGCATGGGGCCAGCGCCACCCAGGCGGTGGCAGTTCTGACAGCTGCGCTGCAGTATTGGTTCAATGTCTTTATGGAATGTAACTTCACTGCTCTGGGCCATAATGGCACCAGAACCAAAAGTAGTGACAGCTAACGCGGCCCCACTTAGTAGAGATTTCGCAGTAAAAAGGCGCATAAATCATTACTCCTCAAGGTTTCCAAATTAAGGGAACTTTGCAATTCTAATATAAGACTAAAAGTATCACAAAATAGCATTTTAGGGCTACTGTTGAAACTGGACTTTATAAAAATCATTGACAAAATCAGTACGTTACTAGATTTGTCGGCAGTAAATAAAAANATTGACTACTATTAANCTAGAATTGAGATTTATTAGGGCCATCGACGGACGAAAGACAGCAGATGCAGCAATCTCACTTTCAACACCAGAAACACCAATGGTAAGGAGGCCTAAAATAAGTAATTAGCCTCCCGCAGACGATGATGATANNCCAACTTAGTAGAGAAATAGCCCCAATGACCTTTGCGCGGTAAGAAACAGATAGATCTGCAGCGGTTCTCCTGACTTCTGCTAGGGTTGACGCATAAAACCATATTAGATTGATTCCGGCTATCAGCATGAAGAGTAACTTTATCTGAAAAGCGGGGTTAAAGAGATATTGGTCTGGAGCTGAGACTAAAAACATTGTGCCGGTGATTACATTTAATAGATAACCGGCTATTCCGATAGGAACTAACTTGTGCAGGTCGGCATAGGCAACGCCCCGAGCTATTCCTAGCATTCTTAAATCAAATACGCCGACGGTTCCAATTAGTAGACTCAAACCCAGAAAATGAATGGATTCTGAGGTAGGCCAGCCCCAGGGTGAATTCATGAATTCATAAATTCCTGTAGTCTGACCGAAGCCTGAAAGTATCTCTATCATAATGGATAACTAATAGAACCGTGATGCCAGCAATACATCATGGGTGTAGGCTAAAAATCGACCGGCGGTGATAGTGACAATCCACAATAGAATCGAACAAGAGGCGATAAGCTTCATTAGCTTCCCATTTAAGGGTTGAGTCGACTTATTTAGTGATCGGGGTAATACATAAGCAATGATCAATCCGAGTGTAAGTGCAACAAGCTTGATGTAAAAAACAGGATTAGTGAGTGCCTTGGCAGGATAAGCTATTAGTAGGGCAATACCTGAGAGGAATATCACACCAACCGCATACCAGTGCGGAGTGTAAAAGCGAAANATTTTCTTCGGTGGAATTCCTGGAGCTCCACCTAGTAATCGCAAGGCAATTAATAAATTAATGCCTACCACAAAAGCCATAGCTAGTGAATGAAGTGTCAGAGACGAAAAAAATGCGGTACCGGACTCGCGTAACCAGATACTGAGAGCGGTTTCTTCCAATCTTGCTAGTGAGTACAGAGCATCTTACCTAAGCAGAGCCACGTTCTATTAGGTCATAGACCTTATAGAAGTGGGTCGATGAATAGTTCCATTTCTCGGCGCAAACTGGCGTCCGGTAAGCGACCGCGCGCGGCGGCGATATTATCATCTGCATGGTGAGGTTTGGTAGTACCCGGTATAGGGATTGCTCCTGTCGGATGGGACATTACGTATTTCAGAAAAATTTGCGCCCAGGATCCTGCATCGATATCCGTGGCCCAATCGGGAAGTGGTGTATCACCGACGGCATTAAACAGTCGGCCGCGTCCAAACGGCAGATTAACCAACACGGCTATACCTTTATCTAGTGCCATAGGCAAGAGGCGATCGTCGGCGTTTCTGTTACCAAGAGAGTAGTCTATCTGAATAAAATCGAGGGTATGGCGGTTCATCACTTCAGCCATCGCCTCGTATTGCCGGTCGCTGGAGGTAGTTACCCCAATATAGCGGAAACGACCTTGTTCTTTCCATTCGGTCATAGTTTTCAGCTGGATGTCGACACCCCGCAGATTGTGGACTTGCATCAATTCAAAACTATCACCAGCGAGAAGCTTGAAGGAACGCTCCATACGGGCGATTCCTGTAGCCTGATCTTCCCGATCAACCTTGGTAGCCACCCATAGTTCGTTACGAATATCAAGTTCCCGCATAATGGTTCCGATGATTTCTTCTGAGTTTCCATAGTTTGGCGAAGTATCGACAACTTTGCCCCCGAGTCGGTGGAAGGTTGAAAGAGTGTCTGTAAATACGGGCATCTCATCGGAATTCAGTGAGCCTCTGTAGTTACGACAACCGATCCCTACACTAGGAACCTGTTGCCCTGACGATGGGATAATGGTGGTATTTAAGGGAGACTGAGCTAGGATGGGACTGATTAGGCTGGCTCCGGCCAGATTGGCACCTGCCTGGATAACCTGGCGTCTAGTGAGTTTCATTGTAGGCCTCGCACGCATTGGATTTTACTTTTAGATAATGATATTGGGGGGTTTGGGGCTCTTGTGTCAATATGAAAAGGGGTGAACCGAAGCACTAATGCTGTGTTAGAATCGGCGGTCTGCAGAACTATAAGGTGCTCGCAGTTAATAAAAAAATAACGGAGAGACGGAGAAGAGCATGATTACATTCCGATCCAAGCTGACTAAAATCTTGACAGGCCTTACCGTTGTGATGGTTAGCCTTGTGAGCAGTGCTTTTGCCCAGAACGGTAATATTCCTCGGACAGCTGATGGTAAGCCCGATTTCAACGGGATCTGGCAGGCTATAGGCAGCGCCCATTATGACATCGAACCGCATGCTGCTGATTTTGGCCCTATGTTTGAACTGGGTGCCATCGGTGCTATTCCNGCTGGTCTTGGTGTCGTGGAGGGAATGGAAATACCCTACACCGTCGCAGGCCGCTCGAAGCAGCAGGAAAACAAAGCTGACTGGTTAGCGCTGGATCCCGTGGTTAAGTGCTACATGCCTGGCATACCACGTGCGACCTATTTACCGTTTCCGTTTCAGATCATCCAGTCACCTGAGCACGTGGTGTTCGCATATGAGTTTGCCAGCGCAAGCCGAATTGTTTACGTTGATCAACCAGATTTCGAAGCGCCCATATATAGCTGGATGGGTCATTCGCTAGCTCGCTTTGAAGGCGATACGCTGGTAATCGATGTTACAGACCAAGTACCAGATACTTGGTTCGATCATGCTGGAAATCATCACACGGAAGAGCTGACTGTGGAGGAGCGCTATAGCTTCATTGGTCCGAATACCTTGTTGTATGAGGCGACTCTGGAAGATCCCAATGTTTATACCGCTCCGTGGAAGATCAGTATGCCTCTATACCGAAGGCTCGACGCGAACATGCAGTTACTTGAATACAAATGTGTTGAGTTCACTGAAGAGCTTATTTATGGGCACCTACGTAGGCAGCCAGAGAACTAATAATCTTTGAAAGGCCTAGTACGGGAGTGTCCTGGCTTGCTAGTGTGACGCTTTGGCCTGTTATTTGCGTTAATAGCTGCTCCTCAAGACAATAACCGGCTGCATAGAAAGCCTTGGTCCTTTATGTGACAAGGAGTACGAGTGAACTCAGCAATTTGTGATCTGCTTGATATCGAGTTTCCCCTGATAGCGTTCAGTCATTGTCGGGATGTGGTCGTTGAAGTATCCAAGGCAGGAGGNTTTGGTGTACTAGGTGCTGCGCGGTATAACGCTAGTACTCTTGAGAAAGAATTGAGTTGGATAGACGAACATATTGACGGTAAGCCATATGGTGTTGATCTGATAGCACCAACTAGCATGGCCGGTACAGAACCGATCCAGCCTACTAAAAAAATCAAGAAGCAGGTACCACAGGAGTACTTTGATTTTGCNAGTGGCATTCTGGAAAGGCACGATATAGATTCGACCGATGTCTATGTAACTGACTTCGATAGCAATTCATTTCTCACCCAGGACGGGGCTGCAAGTATTATCGATGTAGCTTTCGGNCACCCAATTAAATTGATAGCTAATGCTTTAGGGGTGCCGCCCCCCTACATGATCGACTTGGGTAAAGAAAAGGGTGTATTGACTGCCGCCCTGATAGGNACTCGTGAGCATGCCATCAAGCAAGTAGAAGCCGGTGTTAATATCGTGGTCGCCTCGGGGACGGAAGCTGGAGGCCACTGTGGTGATGTTTCCACTCTGGTGCTCATACCTGAAGTATGCAGTGTTCTAAAAGATTCTGGGGTACCTGTCTTAGCCGCCGGGGGTATCGTAACTGGTGGGCAGATGGCGGCGTGCATGGCAATGGGGGCTGCAGGAGTCTGGACCGGTTCGGTATGGTTAACTTGTGCAGAATCCGATACGCCACCGGTGCTTAAGGAAAAAATGTTGCAGGCATCTTCCCGAGAGACTGTACGTTCCCGTTCTCGTACTGGTAAACATTCCCGTCAACTTCGCTCGCCTTGGACCGACGCCTGGGAATCCAATGCTGCACCCAAACCACTAGCAATGCCCTTACAATCGCAGGTTACGGAGAACCCTTTAGCCAAGGTCACCAAGTTGGCGGAAATAGGGCATGAGGGAGCACGTCAGCTTTCAACTTCCTGGGTAGGTCAGGGTGTTGGCTTGATGAGCAGCACTCAGTCGGCCAAGGCCATAGTCTACGAATTTATGCAGGACTACTTAGTTGCTAGCGAGCGCTTGANAGCCAGTCTCACCGAGTAGTTNGGGAATGNNTNTTTAAAGCTGAGACTGCTTTACTCGTTGATATCCTCTAACAAGGGAGAACTGACCTCTTCTAAACCGACCAGGGCTAACAGGATCAATAAGGCAATCTGAGGTCCTTCGTGGGAATTGATCGGGGCGAACCACTCACCAGGAGAATGAGCCCCGCCGCCGATTCCTCCGCCCGCGATTGTGATGGCTGGAATGTTTAACGACATTGGTATGTTGGAATCCGTACTTGAGATACCTAGTTCCTGTAATTCGACACCGACTTCATCGAAGGCGAGCGCTGCTGCTTGCACTATAGGGCTTTTTATAGGGGTGTTTCCAACTGGTCGATCACCAATTAAATTAAACTCCACGCTAATCTGACCATTGTTCCAGCGAGCGTTTTCTTCCGCGACAGCTTCAAGCGCAACTGCTTTAGCGTGCTCTTCCAGTTGAGTTAGTTGTTCGGGATCATTGGAGCGCATGTCAATGGCGAAGGTTGCGTCTGCGGCAATGGAATTTACTGAGGTGCCACCGTCGACTGTACCAACTGTGAATGTGGTTTTGGGGAAAGTTGGAGTTTTTAATTCAGAGATCTTAGCAATAGCCCTTCCCATGGCGTGAATTGCGCTTGCCATACCGAAGGCACCGAAGGAATGTCCGCCGGGGCCTTTGAAGTGAAATTCAAAGCGCCTACTACCGGTCGCAGCCGTAGTTATCCGCCGGAGTTGTACGCCGTCAATTGAAACAAACCCATCGATTTCTGGATGATCCCGGAAAATAGCTTTCATTCCCCGTAAGTCACCTCGACCTTCTTCACCAACGTTACCGCTGAACATAATGTCACCCACGGTTTCGATGCCACTTTCGTTCAGTACATTGATAACTGATAACAACACAGCTAGGCCGCGAGTGTCATCACCGATACCGGGGGCGTAGTAGCGACCGCCCCTTAATTCAACAGTGGTGTCTACATCTTCGGGGAAAACAGTATCTAGATGAGCTGCAATAAGGAAGGTAGGTCCATTGCCTGTGCCTTTCCGTATACCGATTACATTACCCTCTGCATCAATATATGCATCGTGTAAACCTCGGATTCGCATCTGCTCCAGGTAATAGATGGCTCGCTGTTCTTCTCGAAATGGCGGAGCAGGTATTTCGGTAATTCGTAACTGCTCTCTTACATTTTCCTGTTCAGTTTCTTCGATTAGCTGCAGAGAACNGCGCACTTTTTCGTTACTGGATATCAGCTGAAAGACTTCATTTATNGCTGGATCTATTGGTACAAGTGTCTGGGGGGGTTGGGCTAAAACTGAAAAGCTCAGCAAGCCTAATAGGTTAATGACTATAAGGGTGAAAAATCTCACAACAAGGTCTCCAGGTTCATGCTGTTAGGGTAATTATATTTGAGGACTTATTATAAGGTGCCGCCATATCAAGGGCTCGTTATAGTGCACGTGTCAGTTGTATAGTTCAATAATCCAAAACAGGTTTCGTTACTTTATTTATTTGCGCAGAGGTGCCAGTGCGCGGTCGATTATCGAAGCTATCGTGGAGATTATCAGTAAGTAATTCACTATATCGATAATCGATTCCATATTTTCTTGAAAATCAGCTAACAACCTCAGTCTGTAAACGGAAATCAAAATCAGTGGAGCAAAATAAAAAATACCATTCCATCTTCCCAAAAAGCTCATGCGTAGCTGCTTCTGATGAAACAAGAAATAGGAATCGAGTATGTACTGCGAAAAGGCAATGGTAATAAGCAAAGGAAGAATAGGGCTGATCAGTCCCGCAACAGCAGCTCCTGATAGCCCGCTTGTGACAAATAAAAAGTCGGTACTATGGTCGAAAAGCTGTCCACCCGCTGTGTCTGTTTTGGTTGCGCGTGCCACCTTTCCGTCGAAATAATCGGTTACGATGGCTGTAATTATAAGAACAAGTAGTAGTTGGGCTGTTATGAACTCGGGGAATGCAAACGCCCAACCTACCGGTACAACTAGTAGTAGGCGGATGCAGGTAAGAAAGTTAGCCATTAGTCGCTGAAAAGTTCTCTTTGAGCCCGGCGCCAAAAAATTAAACCGATGATGGCGTTAAATAAGATAAAGAAGTTGTGTTGTACGAAACCGAAGGCGGCCATCTGTCCTTCATTCTCAGGAAACAAAATTACCCAAAATGTAATAGCAGCGGCTCGCATTGGTGTGGGTACCGCAGCGGCGAAGAAGATTACCGGCAAATAGGGTAATAATCCTAGAAAGGTGGCTTCGACACCAAATAAGTTTAAGGCTATTGTGTAAACGATGACCGCTGCTAGTAACGCTGGTGAGCGTAGCAGAAAAAACATGAAGTAATGCCATAGCTTGGCTAGTCGGAACGCGTGTAGTATACGCTTATCTCTGAACCTATTGTTTTGCAAAAACGTGCCGTTGAAATAAAGTAACCAGATCAAAAAGAAAATTGCAGAACCGAAAGCGATGTAGGGAATAAGTTCGAATGCGTCCGGTAATCCTGTGTTTGAGAAAACAAAGCCGATCGATGCCCAAATAAGTAAGTAGAAGATCTCACAGAACATAATAAACAGCATGACTGATCCTACTTCCCATGCCGGTATTTGATCCCGTTTATTTAGGTAATATGCCATAGCACCTTTGCCAATTTGTTCGTTGAAAATGGAAATGATNTAAGCACAGGCACGAATTGGAAGGATGTCCTTGTATTTAATTTCGGCCAGAAACCAATTCAGCGACTTCGTTGCTACCAACGTATCGATTAAAAAATAAAATAGCGAATAACCCATCATTAGAACTAACCAAGGTATCCAATTTACGTTGGCAAATACCTGAATCATATATTCTGTTAAGGAAAGGCCCTCTCTGATTGCCGCTCCATTGAGCCGATAATAAAGATAGACGAAGCAAATCGCCGTAATGATAAGAAAGATTATCCTACCTATCGGGTTTGGTTTTTTTAGGCTATCTGCCCGGTCTTCTGGTTCGAGATTGGATCTTTGCTTTAGTTCTTCCATGTTATTCTCTTCATTCATGTTTTCTTATTGTCAATTATTTTNTCAAGTGTATTTAGCAGGGGCGTTAATTTAATACTGAGAGCCTTATCCGCATTAGATTCTACATATTCATTCATGGTAATTACGTCGATTACTGTTGGTGTGATACCGCCGCCTCTAAAAGTGCTGGTAAGCATGGCGCCAACTTTGGCCAAGGCAACGGGAACCGAGCTAAGCTCGACGGAATTATNTTGCATATCCGCTGCCTTGATAACAAGGTCACGGTAAGTTATGGCTTCCGGTCCAACCAGCTCATGAACGCTGACACCTTCGGACCGGCCACGGCAAACTTTTAAGATCGCTGTATTCAGATCATCTATATCTAATGGTCGCAGGGTGTAGTGGCCGCCAGCAAGAACTTTGACCTTGGAACGGTTGCTTAGAGCCAACAAGGAAACTGCCGCTGCTGTGCCGGGCCCTAGTAAGATGGGGGTCCTTATGATGGTGGCAGATATACCAGACTCAGCTACGAGTTTTTCTGCTGAGCCCTTGGAGCGAAAGTACGNGTTGCCCGAGTTCGCATCAGCACCTACCACACTTACGAAAACTAGGTGCTCGATTCCAGCTTTTATTGCGGCTTGAACCACGGCTTCGGTCGCCTTGACGTTCGCGGTATTATAATTCGTTTGTTTTGACTCGATCAGAATGCCGGCAAGGTGGACAACACAGTTAACGCCTTGTAAGGCCTTGGCAAGATCTTTTGGATCGGTATAAGAAATGATTCGGGTTGTGATAGAAGCTGATGTGGGGAGGGAGCTAAAGGCGCGTTCTGATCGGACACCAGCAACGACATCGATATCACCAGCACTGGCGCAATGTTTGAGTAGATTCTGACCAACACTGCTGTTTGCCCCGGTCACTGCTATTTTCATCANTTAAAACATCCTTGCTAACAAACCATTCCTAGGAAGCTATTTCCAGTCTCGGTTAGGCGCTGAGAGNTTTGATTCAGAATTAAAGTTGAACACGAGGCACAATGCAATTCGTACTTNAGGGCGCCAGCTTGCTAATTCTTGTTAACCCACTTGGACCAGGCTATCCAGCTTCTTACTGCGTTGCAGTTTACCAGCACTGTTATTCTCAATTTCTTCGAGTTTATCCGCGCTAAACGCGAGTTTTCGCCTTGTTTCCGGAGCGTTTTNATAAAGCGTGGTTCGCATGCGGGGGATACGAGAGATATTCTGGATGGTTTTTTCGATCATTGCTGGTGGCCATTCCTGTCCATAATTTGCTCCTGCGGCCCGCGTAATACTCTCGTTCATGAGAGTTCCACCTACGTCATTGGCACCGGCGTGCAGACAGGCAATCACGCCCTTCTCGCCCATTTTTACCCAGGAAGTTTGGATATTGGGTATCAGATCGTGAAACACGAGTCGAGATACTGAGTGCATGAGGATCGCTTCGCGAAATGTGGGCCCGCTTCGCGATTTCCCTTTGAGATACATCGGAGCTTCCATATGCACGTAGGGCAATGGGACGAATTCAGTAAATCCGCCAGTTTGCTGTTGTAATTGTTTTATTTCGAGGAGATGGCTCGCCCAGTGATGTGAGCGCTCAACATGCCCATACATGATTGTAGCGGTTGTATTGAAACCGACCCGATGTGCGGTTTCCATTACTTCTATCCATTCATGGGTGCTTAGTTTGTCCGGACAGATCTTGCTACGGACCTCGTCGTGCAAGATCTCAGCTGCAGTGCCTGGCAATGTGCCCAGCCCGGCTCCGCGGAGCTGAGTAAGAAATGTTTCCAGACTTAAACCCAAAGTTTCAGCTCCCTGCCACACCTCTAAAGGGGAGAAAGCATGTACATGGATATCTGGAACAGCCNGCTTGACGGTTTCTAGAATATCTAAATAAGTTTGGCCGGTGTAGTCAGGGTGAATCCCACCTTGCATACATACTTCAGTGGCCCCACGATCCCAGGCTTCACGGCAGCGGCGAGCGATTTCCTCGGCACTGATATCGTAAGGTTTGCCTCGCAAATTTTCACTGTGTTTTCCCTTAGAAAATGCACAGAACTGGCATTTGAAGTAGCACACATTTGTGTAGTTAATGTTGCGATTGACCACATAGCTAACGGTATCACCATTGACTTGTTTTCGAAGTTCGTCAGCATGTTTGGTGACGTAAGAGAAATCGTCGCCACGNCTCTCAAACAAGCGAGTAACCTCTGCGAGTTCGAGCTCTGCATTTTCTTTACACTTCTCGATAATAGTTTTGATTTCCGTCGAAACTGAATCAGTGGGCGGCACGGATTGTATGAGTTCGAGCTCTAAGGCTGGTACGGGTTTAAGCTCTCCTGGTTTCCATTCGTCACGACCGGCGAAACCGCTGGCGTCGGAAAGATTAAGCAGAGCAGGTAAAACCTTGGCATCGATCCATCGCTCGGCTTCTAGTACATAGGAAGGATAAATGGTTAA
Source organism: Gammaproteobacteria bacterium (assembly GCA_002712055.1). GTDB lineage: Bacteria > Pseudomonadota > Gammaproteobacteria > Pseudomonadales > Pseudohongiellaceae > UBA9145. Next base: position 47,431 of record PARV01000017.1, read on the forward strand.
TCTTTGTTCAAGAAATTTGCCAACTGCTGCTGTTTCTCTAGCTAATTTGTCTAAGTGGGGCCAGGGAGCTTCAGGATTTACGTGGTCGGGTGTTAAGGGGGAGACGCCACCCCAATCGTTAATGCCGGCCTGGACCAGTTGTGGGAGCGCGCCAGGACTTAGATTGGGAGGTGCCTGGATGTTCATCTGGGGTCCAAAAATTAGACGTGCCACGGCAATGGTCCACAACAGGTCGTCGAGACCAGGTTCCGGNGCTAGTGACATTTTGGTATCCGGCTTGGCACGAAAGTTCTGAATAATCACTTCCTGAATATGGCCATATTGTTCGTGCAGCTTTCGGATTTCTAACAGAGATTCGATGCGCTCACGCCGGGTTTCCCCTATACCAATGAGAATGCCTGTCGTAAAGGGTACTCGTGCTTCGCCTGCAAGTTTCATTGTTTCGATTCGCACAGCAGGATTCTTGTCAGGCGAACCGTAGTGGGGCATACCTTTTTCACAGAGGCGCAGCGAGGCGGATTCCAGCATGATCCCCATTGAAGCGCTCACTTTCCGCAATTTGGCTATTTCATCGGCCGTCAAGGTACCAGCATTGATATGCGGAAGAAGCCCTGTTTCTTGAAGAATTCTGTCAGCTACAGCTGTAACATATTCGATAGTGGTCGCATACCCCATATCAGCAAGTGCTTCGCGCGCTGCCCGATACCGTAGCTCAGGCTTTTCGCCAAGGGTCAATAATGCCTCTTGGCAGCCGAATTGAGCTCCTTGCTGGCATAGTGTCAAAACTTGTTCCATGCTCATGAATGGTTTACTGATACGTTTCGGTGTCTTGGCGAAAGTACAGTAATGACAGACATCACGGCACAGGTGTGTCAGCGGGATAAAAACCTTGCGCGAATAGGTAATAGTATTGCGTTTATGCTGATCTCGCAGTTCTCGGGCTTTCTCCAGCAGCGAAGAAGTATCATCAAATCCGGCAAGCGCCAGAGCTTCAGATTCGCTTAATTTGGCAGAGATAATTAATTCTGCATTCATGCACAAGATTCCTGGGTTTATGAACGCGCCTTTTGGTGTAATCTCCAAGAGTACCAGTAAGATGGCATAAAAGGTAACTAGAAGGACTTATTGGCAGGGAATTGAAGTCGTTTCAGGCTAATAATATCTAACGAACTGTCGCCGTGTTGTTTTACTATGTAGGGGAAAGTCATTAAGAAAATTTTGAACGCCTATGAATTACTTCAAACTTAAAATTGTTCGGAAATCTTTGGTATTTAGTATTTTTCTCTGTGTTTTGGGATCCGTCGAAGTAGCGCTGCTCGGAAGTTATCTTTATGGACAGACTTCTCTTTTCACTAATGCGTTAATAATTACGGGAGACGGTGAAGTAATAGAGCAGGGGGCCCTGCTAATAGAAGGTGACACGATTTCTAGCGTTGGGCTAGCCGAGAGTATACCCGTTCCCGAGAATGCAACCGTTATCGATCTTGCAGGTAAAACATTAATTCCCGCGTTTATTGATGCACATGCGCATCTTGGTTATCAGGGCAGAATCGGGTGGGGATCAGACAACTATAGCAACGAAAACTTGATCGATAATCTTCAGCAATATGCTTACTATGGATTTAGTGCTGTGTTTTCTGCNGGCGGTGATGTANCAGATCTATTAACGGAAGTTCAAGAAGNCTGGAATGGGAATAACTATATTGGTGCCCGCATGTTGGCAGCGGCCGGGATGGCTCCCCCGGGCCAGGGCCCTAACAANCAGTTTCTGGAACATATATTAGCATTAGAAAATTCGACCAGTTCAAAAATTTTNTGGGGATTGGAGAATCCATTGATGGCGAGAGCTGCTGTAAGAGAGGCGGCTTCCCAAGGGTTTAAGTTTATTAAGTTATGGGTNGACGATAGGGGTGGTAGTCAGCAAAAACTGGCCCCTATGCTTTATCGGGCTGTGGCGGAGGAAGCCAGTTCTCTCGGATTAAAAGTGTTCATTCACCAACAGCTAGCCCAAGATATGCCCGATCTAATTACGGCGGGTGTTGATGGATTTCTCCACGGTCGTCTAGGTAGATCATTGGGTCGAGAGACAGCACGTCAGCTTAATCGATCGGGGACCTTTGTAGTACCTAATCTTGGTCTCGGGGAACTGCGGCGCGAAGCTATAGGCGCCGATCCATTTCTCGCGGATATTCTGTCGGAAGAACAGTTGAATCAATTATCATCATCTGGCAATCAGCGTTTGACACAGGTCACTCGGGATACAGACGCGGAAGAGGAACTTCGGGCCAGCTTTAATGCTCTTTTGGAAGCAAACGTCGATATTGTTCTTGGCACCGATGCAGGAGCCATTCCTGGACACCCGTTTGGTTATACAGGGCATAGAGAATTGGAAATATACATCCGGTTGGGTATGTCCGAAATGGAGGCGCTAATGGCGGCGACAAGTATCGCGGCAACTCATCTGCAATTGGATGATATGGGATTATTGCAATCAGGGTTTCGCGCCGACTTCGTGGTACTGGAGGAGAATCCCCTAGAGGATATTCGAAACACACGCAGNATTTGGGCGGTCTATCTCGGCGGGCGTAGCGTGGATCGCAAGTCTCTTAGGGATAAATGGCAGAATCGGTAATACATCAAAATAGAAAAATAACAGTCTATTTTCTNGCTTTGTACGTTNCGTGCTTTCAGTCTGTCGCTTAAGCTGGGGATTTACTATTTTAGTTACCGTTCTTTATCGCTTTATTTTCGCCCCATCAGGTAAAACTCATCATTAGGGCGCATACCAGCCATATTAGCGAGACGATTGGAAAGCGCAAAAAGGCCAGCAATTGCTCCTATGTCCCAGATGTCATCTTCGCTAAATCCATAATTTTTCAATATTTTGAAGTCAGCCTCATTAACTTCGTGGGATCTCTGTGACACCTTCACAGCAAAGTCCAGCATGGCTATCTGACGAGGAGTNACCTCTGCTTTGCGATAATTGGTGGCAATNTGATCTGCCAAAAGAGCGTTTTTTTCCCGGATACGGAGAACAGCCCCGTGAGCGACAACACAGTATAAACATTGGTTCTGGCCAGAAGTTGCTACCACTATCATTTCCCTTTCACCAAGGCTCAAACCACTTTCCCTCTCCATGAGAGCATCGTGGTACGCAAAAAATGCTCTAAATTCATCTGGGCGATGAGCCAGGGTAAGGAAAACATTAGGAATGAAACCTGCTTTCTCCTGAACCGCAGCAATACGTTCACGGATGTCTTTTTGCAGGGTTTCCAGTTTCGGTATAGGAAACCGGCTGATAGTTTTCTTCCTCATGAATTAGTAGACCCTTTCAGTAGATCCGTTTGTCTGGGTTGTTACGTATTGTACAAGAATTGTTGCTACTGTCGGCATAACAATCATAATAGTTTACAGAATCAACCTGATCCCATAACAATCGATTTGCACAGAGGAATAATCAGTAATGACTACCGAAATAACTCGAGACCTTGTCGGTAAGGTATATGTGGTTACCGGAGCTAACAGCGGAATTGGGTTCGCAGCGGCCAGCAATTTTGCGAGCCGTGGGGCCGAGGTGGTCATGATTTGTCGCAACCCCGACCTAGGATTGGAGGNATTGGATAAAATTCGTAGAAACAGCAATAACAATGATCAGGAACTGTTTACCGCGGATTTTAGTTCTCTTACAAGTGTTAGCAGGGTAGCGAAAGAGATTTTAGACAAGTACCCGAGGATTGACGTCCTTTGCAATAACGCTGGCGGTGCGAATGGATCCCGTCGAATGACGGCAGAAGGTTTTGAAACTACGTTTGCTGTAAACCACCTTGCAGGATTTTTATTAACCAANAANTTGTTGCCAGCACTNGAGCGAGCAGCCGAGATTGATATGGCGCGTNTAGTTTTTACCAGTTCGTACGGTCACACAAACAGTCCTCTCGATTTTGATGATCTAAATCTTGTTCNTGGCTACAGNACNCTNAAAGCCTATGGACGCTCCAAGTTAATGAACGTTTTAACCGCTCGTGAATTACATCGGCGCTTTAAAGACAAAAACATCGTCTCCAGTTCGTTTCATCCTGGAGCGGTGAGAACACCAATTTGGCGTAAGGGAGGATTGGTAGGGACCTTGCTGGGTTTGGTGATGTATCCTTTTATGAGGCGCGTTGAAAAAGGAGCCGAGACTTTTATCTGGTTGGCGAGCTCAGAGGATGACACTGCACGAAATCCGAATGGAGATTACTACTTTGATCTAAAACNGGGCTCAGCGGCGCCGTTTGCCGACAAAGAAGCGGCTGAAAAACTCTGGCGTATTAGCGAAGAATTGATTCAGCCGTTCATTTGAAGTTGTTGTCTGTCAGTCCTTTTCGGTCGGAAGGCTGAAGGCAGCTAGTTGACCAGGTGTCTGCAGCACAATGCGCTGTATACCATCATGCATGTACGACATCATTCCGTACATTCCCAATCCAGGAGATTCCACACTACCCATGCGTTCTCCGGTAGCTTTGTTGACAGAAAACAAGTATGGCGTTTCTCCATCGTCGCCAATGGCTGTATGCAATAGCATAGTAGGCGTAACCATTAATGCCGAATGATTTATGTTTCCTGTGGGTGGAATATCAAGTCCTTGTAGCGCAGGATGGTTCTGTATAAATCTCGGTGTACCGCCATTTGGTATCCACCACAGATGATCACCTGTATTGAGATCAATAGCTGTAATCCGGCTATAAGGTGGTTTTTCAATAGGTAGGCCTCGGGGGCCGCGTATCCCGTTCGGTGTGCCCATTCCTACAGCGAATTCAGCGATAGTGACACCGGTCGGTTGTTCCAATAGGATGTCTCGTTCTTCACCGGGTACGATGGTGCGCCAACCGCAATTTGTGCGTGAAATTGTATAGATGATGCCAGTTTCCGGATCAGCGGCAGGTGGACCGGTAATATTGGTGCCGCCTAGTTCCCCGGGGCACCAAGCTGATCCTATCAAGCCTTCTGGATTGTCCTTTTGCATCGGAGGATTAAATATGCCTCCCAGTTTGTAATCCGCGACTATGTCTAGNGCTTCTTGCCTCAATTCGGGCGTAAAGTCGATTAATCCGTCTAATGATAGTTCTTGTACATCGTAAGGTGCCGGTTTGGTTGGGAATGGTTGAGTAGGAGAAAGTTGCTCCCCTGGAACATTGGATTGTGGAACTGGTCTTTCTACGATAGGCCAGATCGGCTCTCCCGTTTCGCGGTTGAATGAATAGAGAAAAGCTTGTTTGGTTGCTTGGAAGACACCTGGCACTCTTTGGCCGGCGACATTAACATCCATTAANAGAGGAGCAGTAGGCGTATCGTTATTCCAGACGTCGTGATGAACCATCTGAAAGTGCCACCGTCGTTCACCAGTTTCCACGTCAAGCGCAATCAGACTGGCACTGAACAAGTTGTCACCGGGTTGAAAGCCGCCATAAAAATCGATAGTTGCCGCATTGGTTGGCACATAAACCAATCCGAGTTCAGGGTCTGCAGATAGTGGCGCCCAGGAAGAAACATCACCGGTATACGACCAGGCATCGTTTTCCCAGGTCTCATGCCCCACTTCGCCTGGCCGCGGTATAACATGGAACTTCCACTTAAATTCCCCCGTACGAACATCGTAACCAAGAATATCGCCTGGTACGTTTTCTGTGCGCGTCTGGTTATAGCCCTGTTCTGCTGAATTGCCAACAACGACTGTGTCGTTAACAACGATAGGGGGAGAGGAGTTTGTGATATAACCTAGTTCCAGTGGAATACCTTGATAGGGGTCGTATGTCTGCCCTGAGTTCGTCCATGGCCCCCAATCGGAAATTAGATCTGGTATAAGATCGACCCCACCGCTCTGAGGAAAGCCTTCAAGTGGTATAGGGGTGCCCCAATTTTCTAATAGATCTCCTGTCTCGGCGTCCAGAGCGTATAGGAAAAAGGCGGGTGTAACGATAAAGACCACACCACGTCCATCTATTTCAGTATATGCGATTCCTTTACCCCAAGGAGCACGCATCGAATATTCCCACCGAAATGTGTTGGGTTCGCGGAAACTCCATAATGTTTCNCCCGTAACCGGATCGATTGCTACCACGTGGCGGCGAGCACCAGCTACCGTAAATAACTTCCCGCTCGCGTAAACGGGCGTAGAGCGGGGTGGAGTGGCCCCGAAACTGGCGTCGCTCCAAGTCCATTCAATTTCTAAGTCGTCAAAATTTTCGGTATTGATCTGATTTAAAGGCGTTGACCTGGTGTGCCCGATATCGCCACCGATATAGTGCCAGTCACTGGGACTTTCACGTTCGTTGACATGCTGACCCCATGCAGCGGCTGAAGCCAGGAGAAGAAGGAATAGAGCNAATGGATTCAAAAAGGCAAACATACCGGATCGAATATATTCTGTATTGGATTTACCTAGCATAGGAACCCTCCTTATTTATTAGCTGGTGCAATAAATACTCAGCTTGATAGGATTATTATTGTTATTCAGTCTTAGTCTAGGAGACTGTACCAGATTTTAGTATCAATCCAAGTGGGTTATGCATCAGTTACATGAGAATAATGAATTTGACTCGGCGTGAAAAGTCTGCAGATTCAAGCTACCATGTTTTTTAGTTTATAAATGGGCTTTCAGACCGCNAGATCAGTAATAGTCTGGTTGTAAGAAATGAACACAAATAGAATTAGTGACGCCAGCCAATACCAGCGACAAATATCAAGTGNGGATAAATGACTAAAAGGAAGGAAACTGCTGTAAGCCGCCGTGATTTCCTCAACGGCTGTGCACTTAGCGTAGCTGCTGGTGGTTCCGTCTCTCCATTGGAAGCTATAGCGCAAGGGTTAATAGATTCTTCAGCATTGCCACCAGACTATTACCCACCCAGTCAGCAAGGAATGCGTGGTAGCCATGAGGGCTCATTCGAAGCCGCCCATGCTATGCGTGATGGAACGACCTGGCAGGCGGTGCCCACGGGTGAGAATGATTATGATTTAGTTGTTGTTGGTGGTGGCATTTCCGGATTGGCCGCTGCGTATTTCTATCGTAAACAGAATGGTCCAGATTCTCGCATTCTGATNCTGGACAACCATGATGATTTTGGCGGCCACGCCAAACGGAACGAATTTTGGCACGAAGGAAGGATGTTTTTAGTTAACGGTGGCACTTTAAATGTGGAAGCTCCTTCTCAGTTTAGTACTGTGGCGGCGGGCTTGCTTTGGGAGCTCGGTATAGATCGCGGTCGATACTTTGAAAAAAACCGAAATATGTTTTCATTCTATCGAGACATGGGTTTGAAAAGCAGTATGTTTTTTGATCTCGAAACCTTCGGCAGNGACAAGCTGGTGGTTGGTTACAACGAACAACCCATTGAAGAAGCTATAGTCCAGTCCCCGTTGGGAGACGATGCAAAACGGGATGTCATCCGTCTTTACCGGTCTAAGGAAAACTATTTTCNAGGNCTGAGTGCCGAGGAAGTCCGGAGCCAGCTTGGTCACATGAGCTACCAGGATTACGTTACTAAGGTTGTCGGATGTCACCCTGATGTCATAAAACTGTTTCGCGCTTCCTTCCATGGGAGTTTAGTGGTGGCACCTGACGCCATTCCTGCTATCTATTTTCGCGATAACGGGTTTCCAGGGTTTGAAGGGCTGACGCTGAATGACCTATCCCCTAATCTATTGGTAAATGAACCTGGTGGTCAGCATGGTCGTGAAAATTCTATCCGTGCCAACGAAGGTGACCCGGACATGTATTTCCCTGATGGCAATGCCACAATTACCCGTTTATTGGTTCGCTCATTGATCCCAGGGGCTGTGACCGGGAATTCGATGGAGGATGTAATTACCGCCGCAGCGGATTACAGTAAATTGGATCGCTCAGGAAACAATGTACGGNTACGATTAAATAGTACGGTTGTGAATGTAAATCAAGACGAAGATGAGAGGGTTACGACCACTTTTGTTACCCACAACCAGGCTTACACAGTTAGAAGCAAGGCGGTGGTGATGGCCTGTTGGAACACCGTAATTCCTTACCTATGTCCACAACTTTCGGTTAAACAGAAAGAAGGATTGGCCTATGGCATCAAGTCGCCGCTAGTCTACACCGGTGTATTACTATCCAATTGGCAGTCATTTGTTAAAACTGGTATCTCGGGAGTGACTGCGCCAGGGGGTTTTCATTCTAGAATTGGACTGCAGGCTGCTCTTGAGATGGGTAATTATATAACAGCTCGTTCCGCTGATGACCCAATTGTGGTGAGATTGTCGGCTTATTTTGATGTGCCCTGGAGTGGTCTGTCTCGTAGGGAACAGCATTTGCAGGGTCGTAATCGAATGTTAGCGACACCCTTCAATACTTTTGAATATCACATTAGAGACCAGTTAACACGTGTACTTGGCCCAGCAGGCTTTGATGACCAAAGGGATATTCTAGGCATTACGGTAAACCGATGGCCTCACGGGTATAGCTATTCCTACAATCCTTTGCATGATACAGATGAATGGGCATACACGACGACGCNAGAGAGGCCCGCTATAGTAGGTCGGCAGCGATTTGGGAGAATAGCCATAGCCAATGCTGATGCCGCTGCCAGTCCTCANACTGATGGAGCAATCAATGAAGCCTATCGGGCTGTGGTAGAGCTACTCGAGTCTAACTAGGCAATATCATTTTAAGATCAATGGATTTACAAAAAAGTAGGGCGCCTTAGCGCCCTATTTAATCTATGGTCCATAAANGAACGGATACGGGTCGGGGGAGAGATCGAATCTCTCCCCTTTTTTGCGCAGTTGCTTCTATCGCCTAGTCTCGTAAGCCAAAAGTATAAACTACGTTACCTGAGGCGATACTGACGTATTGTTTGCCTTCNGCTTCAAAGGTGATCGGTGCTGAGTGTACTCTGCGACCAAGTGATATATTCCATAACTCTTCGCCGGTTTCCGCATTTAGTGCGAAGAAATACCCATCTGCACTTCCAGTGAAGACTAGCCCACCTGCTGTTGTTGTAATTCCAGCTGAAGATCGTGGCATGATCGGAAATTCCCATTGAATTTCTGCCGTTGCCGGATCTATAGCGCGGATGGAGCTGTGAAACGCATCCATCGGCTGGTCGTAGCGACCACCACCACCGGTAAAGCGTTCTCCTTCTTCGTATTCTTCATCGCGTTTGAAGTATATCTGTTCCCCGTCGAAGGAGGTAACGTAAAAAAGACCGGTTTGTTGGCTATAGCCAGGCGAATACCAGTTAGTGCCACCAGTAATTGGTGGCGATACCATAATGCCTTCATAAGTCGGAAACAGGCCTGGCACTCGAATCGGCGCCCCATTTACATCGAGTCCTTCTGCCCAAGTCTGGGCCGCGAAAGGTTTACCCATTAGGAATTCACCGGTCGCGCGATCTATAGTGTAGAAAAAGGCATTTCGGTTCGCCCACATCATAACTTTGCGTTCCTGCCCCTGGAACTCGATGTCGGCAAGGATCGGTACTTGGATGGCATCCCAATCATGCACATCGTGAGGTGTAAACTGGAAGTACCATTCAATTTCCCCGGTGTCTCCGTTCAACGCTAGGGCCGAGTCAGAGTAGAGATTGTCACCAAGTCGTGCGTCGCCGTTCCAGTCAGGGCCAGGGTTACCGGTACCCCAGTACACCAAGTTAAGGTCGGGATCGTATGCGCCAGTGATCCAGGTAGCAGAGCCACCAGTTTTCCAGCTGTCGCCGGACCAGGTATCGTTGCCGAATTCGCCAGGACCAGGAATGGTATAGGCACGCCATGCTAATTCGCCTGTGGCTGCATCATAGGCATCTATAAAGCCGCGGATACCGAACTCACCACCAGCAATACCGGTGACCACTTTATCTTTGACGATCATCGGTGCAGCGGTTTTACTATAGCCAGAACTGTGCTCAGCCACTTCTACGTCCCAAAGCAGATTGCCGGTACGGGCGTCAATTGCTACTAAGTGCGCATCGAGAGTACTCATGAATAAAGTCTCACCCAGTATCGCTACGCCTCGATTATTCCGCCCGCAGCAGATGCGCAAGTCATCAGGTAATTCATGATCATAACGCCAATACTGCCGACCAGTCGCGGCATCTACGGCTACTACATTGCTCGGTGCCTCGGTTATAAACATAATGCCATCTACCACTAACGGTACAGTTTCGGCGCGATCGATAACTGGTATTTGGTATGCCCACTTCATTTCGAGTTGGTCGATGTTATCGACGTTAATCTCGTCGAGCAGGCTATAACGCTGGCTGTCCAAGGTGCCTGAATACATCAACCAGTTTTCTGGTTCTTGGTCGGCATTCACGAGACGTTCCCAACTAATGGGTGAGAAAGCTGGTGTCATGACCGTTTCAAATTGTTGTTCTTGCGCGGTAAGTTGGCCTAAGAAAGTCGTCGTTAACAGGATGTTTAACGTAAGTAATACACGTTTCATTCTAGTTTTCCTCCCTTCTTAAAGAGAACAGGTAGGCGACGAGGTCATCTAGTTCGCTCTCTGAAAGTAATTGATCATAGCTAGGCATGGTTGATTGGTCGATTCGTTCATAGGATTGAATTTGGTTTTTGCGAAATGACCAGAGATTGGCATCGTTGTCCATGATGCGAAGTGAGAAACTGTCTTCGCCCATACGGAATCCATTGCGTGCGACTCCATCTGGACCAGTAACACTGATTGTCCACCAACGAGGAGAGACATCATTGTGGGGATCGGTCATGGAGCTCATCAGTTCAGTAGGTGTCGCATTTTCACCGACGCGCGATAGGTCTGGGCCTAGGCGACCACCTTGTCCTTTGACCATATGACAATCTGCACATTCGCCTTTACCACTGAACAGAGTGTCACCGACGTTAGCATTTCCAGCTAGCTCGACGGTAGACGGATCGTAACGCAGAGACTCGATGTAGCTTACCAATTGCCATACTTGGGCATCCGGCAAGGCGCTGTCCACTGGTAGCATCGCAGTGTTTGGTATGCCTTCACGAATGATATTAAACACACCTACATTGGTACTGGCGCGACTCAAGCGACCTGTAATATCTGGTGCGCCCGTTTCATCGTTGCCCTTGGCATCGAACCCATGGCAACGTGAACACTGACGCTCGAAATAACGTTCGCCCTGATTAACATCATAGGGTGTGTTAAAGAGATTACCCGCATCTTCTGCATTCGTTGACAGATTAGCGAGAGAAAGACTTAACACTCCACAGGAGAGAAGCCCTTTCCAATAATATTTCGAGTTAAAGCCCATGCTCACTCCTTTCTTGTTCTTCTATGAAGGCGCCTAGTGTATCACCGCCAAATCCAGTTGTGTGTATGGTTTTTAATCAATTTAGCATTCAAAACACGAAGCTCTATCGCCACAAGGAGGTCTGGTAGTAGATTGATATCATTTATTGAGACTACTTTGCTGGCCAGACGTTACGAAGATTTTATTATTTCTAGGAATTCGGAAATATTAGCCATTCGTTTGATTTCAGACTATATGTCCCACCCACCGACCTGCCAACATTACACCGGCCCAGAGGATAAGAGAAAGACCGCCGGTGATTTTTAGTTGAGTGGGTGTCGCTACTGCATCGTCCCATTGACCAATGTACCTATAAATGCGGTAGTGGAAGTAGACCATGTTGAGACCGGCAAGCACCAGAAGAAAAATTTTCCATTGAAATGCGGGATTTAATACATGGGATGCTGCACGGGTGATGAACATTCCAAATCCAGTGATAGCCGCGACGGTAAAAGCGCCCCAGGTCCAGGGTACGAGTTCCCGATTTAGGGTGGAGATAGCGTAGCGTGTCGAGGCCAATCCCAACAAACGCATATCCACCCAAAGGATCGAACCGACAACCATCGCAGCGGCTATAACGTGAATAGATTCCAGTAAAGGAAACAGCCAAGTGCCGCCGATCTCCCAGCTGATTGGCCAATTTTCTATGTCGATCCATTTTGGTGAAGTGAGAAAAGTATTAAGCATCTTCGTGTTAGGCCGGGAAATAAATATACTCAGAATAGGCAATCCAGCGACCCGCCATGGCCACCATGATCCACAAGCCCAGTGACACCAAGGCAATGCATTTTGCTGTCCATATGCGTCTTGTATTGAATTCCCAGTAATTCGTCTGGGTCTTGCACATAACGTGGAAGACAAGCGCTAACAGTATTGCTGGAATGAGGAAGCTGAGCTTCCAGCCAAAGACGGGATTATTGAAGTAACGATTAGGTCGACCGAATAGAAAGAATGCTCCTGAGATAAAGTTACTTGCTAATGCCCACCACAGCCATGGCATTACTCGTTTCGTCATTTCGCCAATCTTCTGACTAGGCACCGCCAGACCCAGGACGCGGAGGTCCAGCAGCACAATTGATCCCATGACTACTGCTATGCCAAGGATGTGAACAGTTTGAATAATTGGGGGGAATCCAGGAATATTTCCGAGTGCCCAGAGGGCGCCCTGCTGAAGGTAGGAACCAGTTAGCAAATCGCCAATATTAGTCATAAATTCGGGCATTTTTGTAATCGTATTTGCTCGCANCTAACGCTGGCCGAGAATAGCACGAATGTGCATTTGACTGGCAACTCGATATAAATGTCTGGAATTAATTACCTTTATCAGTGCCTAAACGAAAGGAATTTAAAAAAGTTCTAAAGTAAGGGGAGACTGAGGAGAACAGTCTTGTCTCACCGCCGTTACCCTTTCAGAGGCGCTGTTAGGTATGACCGATTCCTGTCCTACCGAATTAACGGCAAATTTACCTTGCAAGGCCGGCACTAGTAGGCAGAAGTAATTANAGGTTNTTATCAGTTACTGCTCCTTCTGACGCGGATGTAACTGTTGCAGCGTATTTCGCGAGGACACCTCGTGTGTATCGTGGGNCTGGTTGTTTCCACTNTGCCAGTCTCAGGGCAATTTCTTCATCACTGAGACTAAGTGTAACCGTGTTGCTTTCTGCATCGATGGAAATCTGATCTCCGGTTTTAACGATNGCGATAGGACCACCATCGAAGGCTTCCGGAGTCACGTGTCCAACAACAAAACCGTGGGAGCCGCCAGAGAAACGGCCATCTGTAATGAGTGCTACATCCTCACCGAGGCCTTTACCCATAATGGCTGAGGTCGGGGACAGCATTTCTCGCATTCCAGGCGCGCCCTTGGGGCCTTCATAGCGGATAACGAGCACGTCGTTTTTCACAACAGTTCCGTNTAGGACGCCCTTGAGGCAGTCTTCTTCGGATTCGAAAACCCTGGCATTACCAGAAAAGGACAGGCCTTCCTTGCCGGTGATTTTAGCCACTGCACCAGTCGGCGCTAGATTGCCGCGCAAGATAACGAGATGACTGTTTTTCTTTATTGGATTATCCAGTGGGCGAATTATGTCTTGGTCTGCTGGGTAAGGCGCTACGCCCGCCAGATTTTCCGCGAGCGTATTACCGGTCACCGTTAAACACGAGCCATCTAGCATCCTGTTTTCCAGCATAATTTTCATAAGAGGTTGGATGCCACCAATCTTAATCAATTCTGACATTAAGTATTTACCACTTGGTTTTAGATCCGCAAGCATAGGGGTCTGTTTACCGATGCGNGCAAAGTCATCGAGTTCCAGTTCTACGTCCATTGTATGCGCCATAGCCAGTAGATGTAGAACGGCATTAGTGGAGCCACCTAGGGCGATGGTGACCTTAATGGCATTTTCAAAAGCGGCCCGGGTCATTATGTCAGACGGTTTAATATCCTTTTCAAGAAGGAGCATGATTGCCTTGCCCGCGCTCAGACAGTCGTTTGTTTTCTCTTGAGAAATGGCATCTTGCGCTGAACTGTTGGGTAGACTCATACCTAGTGCCTCGATGGCAGAGGCCATGGTGTTAGCGGTGTACATTCCGCCACAAGAGCCTGGACCTGGAATAGCTGTATCTTCGATTTGTTTTAGCTCAATGTCGGAGATCGTNCCAGCTGCATGAGCACCAACTGCCTCGAACACGGAAATAATGTTCGTGTGATTGGGGCCGGGTTGAATGGTGCCACCATAAACAAAGATAGAAGGGCGATTTAAACGAGCCATACCCATGAGCAATCCTGGCATATTTTTATCACAGCCACCGATAGAGATTACGGCGTCATGACTCATACAACCCGAAACTGTCTCAACACTGTCGGCGATAACTTCGCGTGAAACTAAGGAATATTTCATTCCTTCAGTACCCATGGAAATGCCATCGGAAATGGTAATGGCGTTGTAGATGATTCCATTACCGCCAGCTTCCTGTGTTCCTTTGTTTACCTCTTCAGCGAGTTTGTTGATATGCATATTGCAAGGTGTAACCATAGACCAGGTTGACGCTATACCTATCTGGGGTTTGGCAAAATCCTCGTCTTTGAATCCTACAGCCCGCAACATGGATCGGCTTGGAGCCTGGTTAGTGCCATCAACAACAATCTTAGAAAATTTTCGTAAATCCTTATTATTCATAGATATTTATGCCTACAGTTAAGAAAGTAGATTAACTGAGTTGCTTGATCATTATTAGTAGCCCAAGTGCGGCGCGAATGGGACTTAGGCGAGGGCGCTACTATACACTAGCCAGAGGATGTTGGCAGCACGCGCTTTTGTTGGAGCTCAGGGATTTTTAAGCGAAAGTAATTGCGTTATAAGGCCTGAAAATGACCAATATTTGCCAACAAACGCAGTATCATACGGCCTATTCNTCGCAACGGTGCAGCACTTTGCTACTTAACGCTAATGATCACGCACCAGTCGGTCAGAATCTGAATCCTCGAGGACGTGAATTGGTCGAGTTTACATTGTCTTATCTTGCGCCGTTTGATTGGAGATCGATGCTGACATTCCTTAGTTACCGCTCGATCCCCGGCGTTGAGCATGTAACAGCAAATTCCTATGCGCGCACAATTCACTATGAAGGTACTGAAGGCGATTTTAGTGCGGTATTTGAGGATGGCNCGAACCAAGTTCGAGCGTATCTCAATTACCCAGATACTCATCAGTTGTGTCACATTATCGATCGCATTAAATCGATCTTCGATCTTCGAGCAGACAGTTCTCTGATTGACGGACATCTAGCTCAGGACAAACTGCTACAACCAATGGTAAAGCAATTTCCAGGACTGCGGGTGCCCGGGTGTTGGGATGGCTTCGAATTGGCAGTAAGGGCAATACTTGGACAGCAGGTGACCGTAAAGGCAGCCTCAACCCTTGTAGGACGTATCGCTGATCGGTATGGCAGGGCTTATAAGTGTGCTAATTCAGAACTTACTCGTGTATTTCCAAGTGCAGCTACTGTTGTGAGAGGTAAATTGAATAGAATGGGTATAGTCANTCAGCGCATAGCAGCGATCCAGTCCGTCGCAGAGCTAGTTAATGAAGGAGAGCTACAGATAGATAGCACTACTAATACGAAGGCCTTTGTTCAGCTGATTTCTGAGATAAANGGAATAGGAGCATGGACGGCTAATTATATTTCCATGCGAGCACTTAACGATCCGAATGCGTTGCCTTATTCCGATTTGATTCTAAGGAGGGCTGCTACCTCAGAGGAAGCAACTGGTCCTCTTACTGGGAGGCAGTTATTGGAGATTTCCGGATCTTGGGTACCCTGGCGATCTTATGCGGTAATCCTATTGTGGAGGAATTATCAGCATTCTCGACAAATAATCCGACAGAGAGTTCGGCAATGACTACTTACTACCACTATCACAAGACCCCTATCGGAACTGTGTTATTAGCTGGAAACGGCGACCACCTTAAGCTTTTAGGGTTTCCGCAAGGAGCTATGGCAAGGAGGCACCAGAATGGTTGGAAGGAGGACAGTAAACCGTTTAAGGAAGTAGAGTATCAATTGGATAACTATTTTGCCGGCAAGTTACGGGTGTTTGATTTACCGTTGGAATTGACTGGTACTAAGTTCCAGCAAACTGTATGGAACGAGCTCAATGAAATTCCTTATGGTGAAACATGGAGCTACGGCGAACTCGCGCGGAGTATAGGTAGACCGAAAGCGTCGAGGGCCGTCGGCGGTGCTAATGGTTTAAATCCCATACCCGTCATTATTCCGTGTCATCGGGTAGTCGGCAGTAATGGCAAGCTCACTGGATTCGGTGGCGGCATTAAGACTAAGGAATATCTTTTAAAACTCGAAAAAGAGGTGATCACTGGTATAGTAGGTGCCACTTTTCGTACGCGTTATAAAAGAGATTTGCATGAAGAGTAATTTGTCGCAAATGGTTCTAATCGCATGTTAAGCAGTCAGCAGCAAATCATTTCATTCGTTGCAAGTCGGCTTGAGAGCAATAATTCGGTATGGTTATGTACGATTCTCAAGACCTGGGGATCATCACCGCGCCCGGTAGGTGCGATGATGGCTTGCACTCCTGGTGGAGAGTTGGTCGGTTCGCTTTCCGGAGGTTGTATCGAGGAAGATTTTCTGCATCAGCTTCGCGAGGGAAGCTTGAAATCACAGTACGAGATAATGGGACGGCCGTTCACGGTACGGTATGGTGAAACCGAAGAAGAGCAAGCTCGGTTGCAATTGCCTTGTGGGGGTCAGCTACATGTTTTGCTGGAATATAATGAACCTTCCGATGCAAGCAAGCAGGTTTTCAGTTATCTGGCTTCCAGCCTAGAAAATCATACAAAGGTTAGCCGCACCGTGGACTTGGAAACAGGGGAAATCTCGGCAGCCNATAACGATTGCAATGATGCTTTGGTAATAGAAGGCAGCAAGATGATTCATAGTCTGAGTCCGATGTATCGACTTTTATTACTTGGGGCTGGAGATGTTGCCAAATATGTGGCCGAAATGGCGTTGGCCCTAGAATATGATGTCACTCTCTGTGATCCAAGACCCAACTATCTGGATAATTGGAATGTAGACGGCGTGGATACTACTTCCCGTTTACCAGACGATGTAGTGCGTGATCATTTCAGTAATCCTTATAGTGGCATCATTGCTTTAGCGCATGACCCGAGAGTGGATGACATGGCACTGATGGAGGCTTTGAAAACAGATGCTTTTTACGTCGGTGCCATGGGGTCGGAAAGGACCTCAGCAGCACGTCGTGAAAGGCTGCCCGAACTGGGCTTGACTAAAGATGAAATCGATATCCTTCATGCGCCTATCGGATTTGAGATTCAGTCAAAGACTCCAGCCGAAATAGCGGTATCCATCATGGCTGAAGTTACAGCTGTNAGGAATGGAATCGCTGACCTTTCATAACGGATGGGTTGAACTACTTTAATCACTTGCTAGCTGTGCTATGCGTGGCCAAGGTTGAGCTGTTTCTAATTGCTTGGCAAGTTGTAGAAGTTGCAGNTCCATGCCCCAAGCACCTGTGAACATTACCCCTACTGGCAGGTTGTCTTTTGTCTGGTGTAAGGGGACAGACATACTGGGTTGCCCTGTACCATTATAAAGAGCAGTGAAACCGCTGTATTGACGAAATCGATTCACGTATTCTTTTTGATCGTGACTATTCATGTCTAACCAGCCAATTTTTACCGGAGGCTTACTAAGTACCGGCGAAAGTACTATATCGTAACGCTGATGGAACTTGGCCATTTGCCTTTCGGCTTCTTTGATTAGGTCCAGTGCATCCAGGTATTCAGTCGCCTTAAGGCTCTGGCCCAGGGTAGCCATGATACGGGTCGATGCCTCCAATGGTGCTACATCAAGCCCCAGATTCAATTCCTCAAGGCGAGAGCTCAATGATTTGTGTACATATAAGTTAATAATTTTCGTCATGGCTTGAACTACTGGCCTGTATTCAATGGGGTGGCTGATTTCTTCTAGAGAATGGCCAAGAGATTCGCAAAGCATTGCCGCATTTGTTACAGCTCTGAAGCAGTTTTTGTCGAGATGTTGATCCATTGGGTGTTCGAGTTGAACGCCGACACGTAATTTTGGTAGTGGTTGATCAAGGCTCTCAAGAAACGAAGTTGGCTTATCCGGTAGGGCAAACAAATTTGGAGCATCAAGAGCAATTAAATCTAGAAAAGCAGCGCTATCTCGGACTGTCTGGCTTAAGACATGCCCAGCGCTAAGGCCTCCCCAACTACCGGAAAAATTATTTTCGATTACGGTAAGTCCTCTACTAGGTTTAAGGCCAAATAGACCACAGCAGGAAGCCGGAATACGAATAGAGCCGCCGCCATCGGTAGCGTGAGCGATTGGAGATATAGCGCCTGCAACCGCAGCACCAGCGCCNCCGCTNGAACCTCCGGTCGAGTATTTGATATTCCATGGATTGCGAGTTACCCCATTTGCTATCGGTTCAGTCGTCAACGTCAGACCACACTCGGGTGTATTAGTCTTGCCGAGGACAACTAACCCGGCGTTGAGGTACGTCTGCACGATATTAGAGTTATGAAGTGGGAGATAATCTTTGTAAAGCCGGCTGCCGCTGGTTGTAGGTAGCCCTTTAACAGCGGCGAGATCTTTGATAAGAAAAGGCAGGCCAGCGACTCGACTTTGTTTTAGTAGCTCTGGATTAGCGTCAAATAATCTGGCCTGATCGAGAGCTGAGTCGTAGCACTCAATATTTANAGCATTAAGAATAGGGTTGACTTTTTCTGCTTGTTCGATGGCGCAGGTTGTTACTTCCTCGTTGGTGAAATCTCGATTACGCACACCCAGAGCCAGTGCCATAGCATCCAAACTTCGGTACTCTGAAAGTGTAAGCATTATTGGCCTTGATCTAATTTAAGATATAAGATTTTTACTTTCATATATTAATATNTGGAATGGTTTTCGGGGATAATTATTTCGACACAATAGATGAGGTATTGATCTTTATATTGGTCTGATCCTGTCCTATCTCATAGCAAAGGACCACGAATTTTAATCAAAACGGCTTTCGATATACCAGTCTACTGTTGAGGCAGTATCGTTAATCTTATGCGCCACGTCTAATATAAGAGCAAAAAGAGCCATNCGCACAAGTACACCGTTATCTGTTTGGCGAAAAATGGCTAAGTTAGGATGCTGATTTAGATCGTTATCTAGTTCATTGGCATCCCTGCGGGAATCCCTTGGCAGCGGATGCATTATCACAGTATTCGGCTGACAGTTTCGGGTATAAATAGCTTGGTTAAGGCGGAATCGGCCCCGGTAAATATCAGCCTCTAGCTTGCTCGCAAATCGTTCTTCCTGGATACGGGTAAGGTAAACGGTGTCATTGTCGTGTAATCCTGTCTCCATATTTTCGGTTTCCACTACTTCGTGACCTGCACGTTTGAGCTCCGAGACGATCGATTTAGGTAGGCGTAACTCTTCTGGAGATATCAATGTGAACTTGACGTTGTCGTAAAGAAGTAGCAGTTGAGATAGTGAATGGACGGTGCGTCCGTGCCTAAGATCGCCTACCATTGCGATATGCATCCCGTCAATCTCACGGTTTTTGGACTCCAATTCTTTCTTTATAGTGTATAGGTCTAATAGGGCTTGGGAGGGGTGCTCATTGGAACCATCGCCGCCGTTGATTACCGGCACACGACTGGCCTTGGCAAAGTCAGCCACCGAACCTATCTGGGGGTGGCGCATCACAATGACGTCGCTGTATCCACTTATTACCCGAGCAGTATCGTAAAGAGATTCACCCTTGGTTATCGAGGAAGATTTAACATCAGTGGTTTCCCGAACGTGACCACCAAGTAGATTAAATGCGCACCCAAAGCTGACTCTGGTACGGGTACTAGGTTCGAAAAACATATTGCCCAGGATCGCGCCATCCAGAGCTTTGGNGACTTTCTTTCGATGCGCATATGGTTCCATATTATCAGCGACTTGAAAGACCTTATCGACATCGGTTCTTTCAAACTGTTTAACGCTAATTATATGGGCGCCGCGAAAATCCATGTGTAATTTAATGTTGCTTCCCTAGTGTGTGGGAAGCTAGCTTTTTGCCTTTCAAAACAGAGTGATAGTACTACNAATTGAGNGTTGAGACGACTGGGAATACTTGATTCGTAGGTAATATCGCTTTGCGATACTATTCCTGTACCCNAGATAATAATCATTAACCTGTAATGTAATCCGAGTCCCATCAGACAGTGTAAGTCGGAACTATAATGAATAACTCGTCTATCTTTTGGTACGATTTTGAAACATATGGTGATAACCCGCGACGTGATCGCGCTTCCCAGTTCGCTGGAATTCGTACAGATGAAGCTTTGAATATCATAAGTGAGCCGCTAGCCATGTATTGCAGGCCATCTGATGATTTTTTGCCTAATCCTTTAGCCTGTCAGATCACTGGAATAGCTCCTCAACAAGCTCAAGCCAAAGGCTTAAATGAAGCAGAATTTATAAAAAATATAAACGAAGAGCTGAGCAAACCTGAAACCTGTGTAGCCGGGTACAATAATATACGTTTNGANGACGAGATGACTCGCCAGCTACTTTATCGCAACTTTTTCGATCCATATGAGAGAGAATGGAAAAACGGAAATTCACGCTGGGACATCATTGATATGGTAAGGCTTTGNGCCGCTACTCGACCAGAGGGTATTAACTGGCCAAAGAAAGAAGATGGTAGTAATAGTTTTAAGTTGGAACAATTAACGGCGGCTAACCAGATCGAACATGCTGNAGCTCACGATGCGTTAGCCGATGTGTTGGCAACAATTGAATTAGCTAAACTTGTAAGGAAACATCAACCTAAGCTATTTGACTATGTCTATCGCTTGCGCCATAAACAGAAGGTTCNGACTGAAATAGATCTCGATCGTCGCAAACCTGTACTTCACGTATCAGCTACCTACTCGTCCCGGCTGGGTTGTCTNGCGTTGGTAATGCCTATTTGTGTTCACCCTCAGAACAACAATGGAATAATAGTGTATGACCTTAGAGAGAATCCCGATAATTGGATGGATCTTTCCTCAGATGAAATTCANTCTCGGGTTTACACATCCACAGACCAGTTAGCTAAAGGAGTTAACCGGGTACCACTCAGCACTGTCTATATTAACAGATGTCCGGTTGTTGCTTCGCCGGCTGTGCTTGAGCCCAATCGCGCTTCACTGTATGAATTGGATATNGAGGCCTGTCGCGAACATTGGCGGNTAATGNAGAGNACTNNGGGGATCGGAAGCAAAATTAGGGATGTATTCAAGAATGAAAAGTTTGAGCAAGAAGCCGATCCTGATTACATGATTTACAGCAATGGTTTCTTTTCTGATAATGATCGTAGTCTAATGCAGANCGTGCGAGCTACCAATNCCAATGACCTTGGAAGGCTAGATTTACCTTTCCAAGATGGACGGCTGCACGAAATGTTGTTCCGATATCGTGCTCGGAACTACCGCAAATCACTTAATCAAAATGAGCTAGAGAGNTGGAATTGCTTCCGCCANCAGAGGCTTACCGATAAAGATGCTCGTCAGCGTTACGACAGAGACATGGAACTAGCNAAGGNAAAAATAGGGGAGGGAGATGAGCAGGTGCTCAGTGATCTGCAACGTTATGTAGATGAGCTGACTACAAATATCTAACTTTAAAAATGTATAGACGATCATTATTTTGCATCAGACCAAAANATACATTTNTTTTTTTGCTGCTGTTTGTTTTCTCGATGAATGCCTTTCCAGCAGATAATGTAATTTTTATNACTCTNGATGGNCTGCGGTGGCAGGAAGTATTCAGAGGAATAGATGTTCGGCTTGCAAGGAATGAAGAATATGTAAGACAGAGTAATTTATTAATGAATAGATTCTGGCGCGAAACTGCTGATGAGCGCGCAGAAACCTTACTGCCATTTCTGCACAACACTGTGTTTAGTAAAGGGAGTTATGTCGGAAATCGAGATGTTAGTTCGTGTGCTGCAGTAAGCAACGCTTGGCATTTCTCTTACCCGGGGTACTCAGAAATATTGACGGGCGTAGTAAGTGATGCCGTCAATTCAAATTCTAAAAAACCTAATCCAGAAGTTACTATTTTAGAATTGCTTGATCAATTACCTGCCTATCAGGGGAAGACTGCGGCTTTTGCNTCCTGGGACGTCTTCCCCTTTATATTTAATGTTGACCGCAGTGGGTTACATGTTAATGCATTTGAGCCGGAACCCTTTCCTGCAACTGATGCCGAGCGTTTTCTAAACGAGCTGNATAGAAATATACCTACACCCTGGCCAACGGTGCGCAATGATGCATTTACACATCAGTACGCGGTTTATTACTTCCAGCGCGAACGGCCTCGCTTTTTATATATCAGTTATGGCGAAACGGATGACTTTGCACACGATGGTAAATACGATGAATACATTCTAGCTGCGCACCGCACTGATCGTTTTATCCGAGAGATCTGGACAATGGTGCAGTCTACAGATGGTTATCGTGATAATACCGTCTTATTTGTAACAGTTGATCATGGGCGAGGAGAGAAACCAATTGAAACNTGGATGCATCATGCTAGCGCGCTTTCTGCTAATTCCCGTTATAGAGAGGGCATAAAAGGTTCTGATGAAGTATGGATGGCTGCTATTGGACCAGGGATCTCGAAAGCTGGTCTCATTACTACGAGAGATAACTGTCTTACCTCAAATCGAATCGGGGCCACGCTTTTGGAGGTGCTTGGTGAAGATTATCNAATTATTAACCCCGAAATGGGGGCCCCATTGAAGGAATTTCTCGATTAGACAAATTTCTCGTNTAGATCATGCAGCGAACAGTTTTAGAAATTAAGTTTAAAATCTGATAAAAAAACGCTTACGATTCTCAGAAGTTTTTAGTCATTTTCGAAATCTCTAAGAAGGAACATTTTCTTGAAGTAATCACATACCACGATTGGTATTTGTTATCGATCGACTAAATGNTAGTTTGATTAATTTCGAGGGCCATNTGCTCTACCTCGCAGAAAATAGTTTGAAAAATTAGGACTCCCGCGTATGTATGTTGTTGAGGACCTGCNNNACCATAAGGTACACAATTCTACGTGGAGAGGATAGAATCCGCTTGATCCGATTTCATAACAGAAAATAGATTAATAAATATTAATAAGCAGATGTAAAGTCGGTAAATAAACGTTGGATAAGTTCGCAGATATTAGACCATACCAGGACCATGAGATCCGCTCAGTACTGGATAAACTGATCACCAACCCTGAGTTTCTCAGTAGTATCGCGACTTTCTACTTTCCCCACTTGACACGAATGTTTCCACGCTTGATGACGAGTGCTGCCCGGAGAAAACTACAGAAACAGCTTAAATTGGTTTGTAACGTAAAAACCATGCAGGATGTGATAGCGATATATATGGACAAGATGATCCTCGACACTACTACTAAATTAACGCATTCTGGATTAGAAAATTTAGCCGAAGACAGAGGTTATTTGTTTATTAGTAATCACCGCGATATCACAATGGANCCAGCGTTCGTAAACTACATACTCTACCATGCAGGCTATGAAACTTTACAAATTGCTATCGGTGATAACTTACTAAAGAAACCTTTTGTGACGGATTTGATGAGACTAAACAAAAGTTTTATTGTTAAACGTTCGCTNAAAGGTCGCGAGTTATTAAAGTCTTTGAATTTGTTGTCTCAATATATACATCACTGCATCAATAACGAACACAATGTTTGGATCGCGCAGCGAGAGGGTAGGGCGAAAGACGGAATTGACAAGACCGACCCTACATTGCTCAAGATGCTGGCCATGGGGAACCGTGAATTGTCGCTTGGGAATAGTCTGAAGGAATTGCGTATAGTTCCTGTGGCGATTTCATACGAGTACGATGCCTGTGACGAATTAAAGGCAGAAGAGCTTTATACCTTGGAGCAGACCGGNAGCTTCATGAAAAC
Source organism: Gammaproteobacteria bacterium (assembly GCA_002712055.1). Lineage (GTDB taxonomy): Bacteria > Pseudomonadota > Gammaproteobacteria > Pseudomonadales > Pseudohongiellaceae > UBA9145. Next base: position 71,256 of record PARV01000017.1, read on the forward strand.
CGATAGAAGCGATATTCATTCAATTGTTACCGGAATGATTGGCTTCAAAGGCCAAGTTGATGTTGCTTTTGGTAGCGCGCTGTATATAACTGATGATGATCCAGACGAAATAGCAGCAGAGATAGATCGACAGATTCTACAAAACTATAAATTGCACGATATCAATTTTTTAGCGGTGAAGAGATTGGAGCAAGAAGGTTTGATATCTCNAAATCGGTTNGNAAATCGAATTGCCGAACGTGAAATATCAGATGTGTCCCAGGAAAAGTTTGAAAAACGGCTAAATGCAATTGATCCCTCGCTACATAGACATTTCCTATTTAGCTATGCGAACCCAGTAATCACTAAATATAAGACCTGAACAATAGCGTTAGGATTACGTTAGGTTTCAGAGAAGTTTGTTAATGGCTNTTGCTAGGCGTCTCGAAAACTGTTTTCGNGCTATATCTTTCAATGGGCCTATGCAGAAACTTCGTAACTCGGCATCCATTGCATAGCCCACATTTTCTTTGTGATCAGGTTTACTTTTCCCGAAGGNNTTCTNGAGTTGATCAAGCTGTATCTNCATGCGCGCAGCTTGCTCTTCTTTTGGNGTTTCGATATTGGCCCGGATTTCCAATTCGATGCAAAGTGAACGAATTTGATGCTCGGCTTCATGGGTAAGNCCCAGCAGGGCTTCAGGGGTCTTTGCGTTAAGCAATTGCTGTAAGCGCGATTCTAATGCCAGTTCGTGCTCAGGATTACCATTAATCACTAAACTCTTCCAAGTATTTTTGTCGATGCTGCTTTTGGTCTCGGTGAACTGGTTGGTATCTTTACTACTGAGCAGCTTTCGTTCAAGGCATTCAAGAAACTGAGTCTTTGCGACAATGGAATNCTTTAATTGCTGGTATTTCTTGTTCGGTAGTTTCTTATAGCGAGTTTCTATTTNCTTTTTTAGTTCGNTAAATCGGGTTATTAGTTTTTTGCGTCGTTTACGAANCTCAGGGCTGAGTGAGTCGGAGAACTGCTGTGTTAAATCCTGAAACTCACTGCGGGTGGTGCGAAAGGCATCATCCTCAAGCTTGAGTAGAGCATCTGAGGATTCCAATATCTTGTCTAGTATTTTATCTGTTTTCTCGAGCTCTTCTTTCAAGGCGATTGTTGCCTGGTTTCGTATAGCAAAAATTTCATCGCAAGCAGATCTAAAACTCTCCCAAAGTTTCTTGTCGTCTTTGTACGAGGTTGGGCCAATCTTTTTCCAAGCTTGTTGAAGTTCTTTTGCTTCGCGCATGGCTTTTCGATTATCTTCAATCGTTACTAATTTCTTAACTTGTTCTATGAGTTCGAGTTTACTACTATTATTTTCTCGCAAAGATGTTTTTCTGATTCGGCGCAATTGGTTTATCACACCATAATAGCGTTTTTGTAGACTTTTAATCTTAGGTTGCTCGACCGGAGCATATCGTTTCCAATCATTTTCTGTTGAGACAAACAATTTATTTAGTTCCGGTAAATTTACAGATTGTTTATCGATTTCAGCTAAATATTTTTCCAGTTGCTTACAGATTTCTCGCCGTTTTTGCAGGTTAGCTGTCATAAGTTGTTTGCGTTCTTTGAAATAGGTCTTACAAGGTTCATACGCCTTGTCGGAAAACTGTTTGAATTCTTTCCATAACCCTTCATTTTGACTGGAAAGGCCTAACAATTTCCATTTCTTGTGCATACCAGTAATACGCCGAGACCGATCTGCTGCATGCATCTGAGATTCAACTAGGAGTTGCATGTGCTTAATTAGCTCCTTCTTCTTTTCTGTAACCGCGAAATTCTTCCAATCTCTCATTTCGTTCAGTTTATTTTTGAATTTGTTGGCCTCAGATTGCAGTGCTTTCCTGGTTTTACCACTGGTATTGTTAATATTTCCTTGGATCTTGTCCCAGGTCGGTAATGCCTCATGGGACTGGCCTTTATCCAGAGACAGTTTTAGAGATTGTAAAAGGGTAAGCGTTTTCTCCCTGAGATGCTCTTGATGAATCCGGTTCTTCTCGAGCTTTTCTTTGATGACTTCGTGTAAGGCCAAAACCTGCTTGTCACTCTCTTTAACGGGCTTGTCTACCACCTTTAGTAATCGAAGGAGTGTATTTCGGGCTGCTTTAAGTCCAGCAGTGTTTTTAAAACTGAGTTTACTGAGTTGTTTTTCTAAATGTGGTAATTCCGATTTAAAAGTGTTCTGGACTCTCAAAGAGTTTTCTTCCGTGGTACTAGTAGTTTTGTCTTCTGCGACTGCTTTAAAGCCACTGGAGTTTTCAGAATTTGATTTAGCAGGTTCTTGAGAGCTGCGTTCCTTTATGTTTGCTTCCAGGTTGTTGAGGCGTTGATCGACAGTTTTGAAGACTGTTTTGTCATTGTCGCGAACTTGTTCGCGCAATTCCTCTAACAAGAATTTATCATTAATGGAGAGAGCTGCATTCTTACGGGTATGTACACTCTTGGCAAATAAACTAAGGGCGATAAGATCGGCTTCGTCCTTAAGACTTGTTACCAACGTTTCGGCTACATTACGGACACGAGTAAGCAAAAGTATCTGTTTAAGCGCCTCAGGGGGCAATTTTGTGGCAATAGCCAGTCGTTCTGACTCTGCTATGCCGACATCGATATTACCAGCAAGGATATCCTGATATTCCGTAACGGCTCCCTTCGCAACTAGCTCTTTCAACTCGAGTATTCGTGTCTTGTGATCCAAATGGACCCATGCGGTGGCCTTTGTATGTGCAGTGGACATAGTTGTCATAGACACTTTTAAAATGGGACGGCTACTAACTAAAGAGCCATAATTTTAACAGAACTTTTTTTCTGCGGAAGTTGTATAGCAATATAGTTAAATTATTCATCTTCAAAGACGTTCGACTCCTAAATTTTCTCTTAAATAAAAGTATCTGTGTTATAGATGGTATAGTTGGGTATATTCCTCTCGATATCTCCTTTACCTCTACGAATTTAAATTAAAGGGTATGCAGTATGTTGGCGGAAGAAGTAAAAGAAAGGGTCCAGTCCGCTTACAGTCAGCTTCTCGAAACCCGTGAACTAACCCCGCGATACGGGCAACGGCAAATGATAGCGGAAATCGTAAATACGCTCGCTGTACTGGTTGGTAATGAATCAGTGGAACCTCCGATCTGCGTTGTTGAAGCTGGCACCGGTACTGGCAAGACTTTGGCTTACCTACTCGCGGTTGTGCCGCTAGCGCAACGCCTTGGTTATAAAGTTATTGTGTCCACAGCGACAATAGCTCTTCAAGAGCAAGTAGTTTACAAAGACATTCCTGAAATCTTAGAAAGCTGCGACCTAGAATTTAGCTTTGCAATTGCCAAGGGCAGAGGCAGATACTTGTGCCTGTCTAAGTTAGATATGTTGCTGCAAGGCAGTGACAGCCTGCAAGCTATGATGGATTTATACGGAGAAGAACTAGAGTATCCTACTAGCGAAGATCAGTCTATCTATACTGAGATGCAGGATGCCCTTGCTAGCGATAAATGGCAAGGTGATCGCGATGAATGGAATGAACCAATTTCTGACGGCGATTGGCGGCCACTTACTGTTGATCGCTATCAATGCACCGGGTCTAAGTGTAGCCATTTTCGAAACTGTTGTTTCTATCGAGCACGGAATAATTTGGATGGTGTAGATTGTATTATTGGTAATCATGATCTCGTGCTAACAGATTTAGCTATGGGGGGAGGCGCTATTCTACCTGAACCTGGAAAGTGCCTTTATATTTTCGACGAGGCTCATCATCTACCTTTCAAGAGTAATAATCATTTTTCTTCATTCACTAATATTAAGGCAACACAGGTATGGTTGGAAAGAAGCGAGAACTTGCTGCAACAGCTAACAAAGGAAACTTTTTTACAAGGAGATCAACAGGTGCAGGTGCTTGAGATCATGGCTGATATCAGGGAGCTTTTAAATCAAAGCTGGTTATTCATAGAGGAGATACTTGAATCCTTGGGTACGCTAGACGTTTACGAAAACCGTTCCCAATATACCTTCCAACTTGGCCAAGTACCTGATGAGCTAAAAGAATTGGCCAGTGACTTGGCAAATCGGTTTGTTCGTCTGGATGAGATGTTCCAGGAAATTGCAGAAAACATGAGTGATGAACTGGAGAAAGGAGATAAACCAGCGCGTCGGCAATTAGTTGAGCAATGGTATCCAGTCTTAGGAAAATATATTTATCGTGTCCAAGGGAACTTGGCTCTATGGTCGAGCTATGCAGCTGAAGATATAGCGGAACAAGCACCATTTGCGCGCTGGCTAAGTTTTAGCGAGAACGAAACTGTAAGAGATATTGGATTGTCATCGAGTCCGGTACTAGCGGCCGATAATCTACAGGAGTATCTGTGGCAATGCTGCGGCGGAGCGGTGTTGACTTCGGCTTCCTTATCAGCGCTTGGTAAGTTTGACATGTTAACAATGCGTACAGGATTGCCTGTACGTACCAATTATCTGAGTATTCCCAGTCCGTTTGAATTTGCTAATGCTGCTACCTTAGCTATACCGAGAATGCATTGTGATCCGTCAGATCAGGATAAACATACAGACACAATTGTTAATTTATTACCCGGAATACTGGGACCAAAACCAGCTGCATTAATGTTATTTTCCTCTAGGCGCCAGATGCTGGACGTCATGCGGCTTCTGCCGAATGAATGGCGTGATTTGGTCTTATGTCAGGACGATTTCCAGAAAATCCAGTTAATCAAATATCATTGTGCGCTCATCGATAAAGGAAAAGGAAGCATTATATTTGGACTTTCCAGTTTTGCAGAGGGTATTGATTTACCGGGGAAATATTGTACTCACGTCTTGATTGCTAAGATTCCTTTTGGTGTCCCAAACGATCCTATTGAAATGACTCTGTCCGCATGGGTGGAACAGCAGGGAATGAACGCCTTCATGACCTTAGCCGTGCCAGAAGCGGCATTCCGGTTAATGCAGGCTAGCGGCAGATTACTGCGCAGTGAGACAGATACCGGGAAGATCACCTTATTTGATGAACGAATCGTTAATAAAAGTTACGGTAAACAAATACTAGATTCACTGCCTCCTTACCGGCGAGAGATATTTGAAGATGCTGTGCCGCTGCGTTCAGGTAATTAGCGTGAATAGGTTTTTTTGGAGTGAGGTTTGGGCTTAGTAAAATAATAACCCGCACTGGTTCCCGCTAAGACACCAATGCTGCAGGTGATGAGTATATTATCCAGAATCGCACCAAAACCGACTCCTATGATCAAGCCCACGGTTACGCATAAAACGTAAGTGTCTCGTTTGTGACTTTTCTTGGATTTTTTAGACATAACAGGCCTCCAATTATTTCACTAATCCACCTGGCGGATAGAGTAGATTATTGTGCTTGATTGTGAACTATTAAGCGGATCAATTAAGTGTTCGCCGATAGCATCCACTGTTTCCATTCCTTCGATTACCCTACCTATAACTGTGTTTCTTCCGGTTAACCAAGGTGAATCGTTGAGGGAAATGAAAAACTCTGGCCCATTAGTATTTGGACCTTGGTTGGCGAGAGCCATAGTGCCGCGGGAGATAGCTCGTGTTGGATGATTGGTTGTATAGCGAAATCCTTGATATTCATAGATATCCTTTACTGAGAGGCTGTTTAGCGTTTCAAGGACCTCGTACTGTCTATCGCGCAACTCCGATTCGTTCTTAATATCCATCTCGTTATAAAGAGGTTTCAGTACCTCATTTTCAAAGTCGATCTTATTACCGATATTAAGCAACATATTGAATGAGCCATCAGTATTGAGTGCAATTTGGTTAGCAAGCCCCAGAGCTTCAGCGTTTATCTCATCAGTTAGTACCTGTTGGGGAGCACCGAGCACATTGTGCAACGGAGAACCAGCTTGAATCAAAAAGCCTGGCACCACACGATGAAATCGCATCCCATCAAAGTAATGCGGCCGAAAAGCCGTTTCGGTATTAGTATCCAATATTTCGACTTCACCTTCTGCAAGCGCAATAAAATTTGCTACATTGTTTGGAGCTTCTTGTGGTAACAGTTCAATAAATATTACTCCCCTAGAAGTATTTACTTGTAGTAATGGGTTCTGGATATTTTCCATTACCCGTTTCGCCGACAGCACATCAGCATGAACGTCTACAGTAGCTAATGCTAATAATATGGCGATTAAAGGGAAAAGAATTGAAGTGGGCAAAGCCATAATGAAGACTTACCGCAACAGGTGGTGGTCTTTGGGCAGATTCTTAGAGATCCAGATGGCTAGTTTGTGGCGCATGTTCTGAACGTTCTGATGTTGTTTTGCCAGAGGTTGTAAAACCTTATCTTTGACAAGGAGCAGATATATAGCGCGGACCTTTAAATCAATATGATCAGTAGCTTCGAAGGTTCCGGCGCCGCGGCCTTCGAAATATCGAGTTCCTACCCTAATAGCTTCTCTTAAGAGTTCGGTCTCGTTTTTCAGTTTTTTGATGCTCATGACTCTTTAGCATCTATTAACATTAGAGCGGTCATCATTCCTGAATCGCCCAATGACAAGGATAATCGCAGTGAAGATTGTAGGCGTAAAGGGATGCGCTGTGCAACAACCCCGAGAGACAACTTAGGTAGAGCGGGATTGATATAAGGTTAGATCGGGAGGAGTGTCAATATCCCAGAGTATCGCCGGGTCATCGATTTTTACTTTTACTACATCTTCGGAGTGTTGCTGAACCACAGGGCGAGCTCCTCCGTCTCCTGTTAGNATTTTTAATTCCTTGAAAAACTTCNTACCAAAACCTACCGGGTTTCCCTTTTTGTTCCCATAGGTGGGGATAACAATCTTGTTACTGGCGAGGGTATTTGCAAGAACCTGGTAGGTGTGTTGTTCGATGAAAGGCATATCCGCTAAACAGATCAAACAGGCGTCCCAATGTTCTATACAGCTAATACCGTATGCCAGACTTGCACCCATGCCACGTTCGGCTTGATCAAAAATATGGACAGGGATATCGCGACTGATTATTTGGTTCGACAATTCTGGTCGGGTAACTANTATTACAGGGTCGATTACNGTGGAAATGCGTTGCAAGGTTTGTTCCAAAATTGTCAAACCATTGTCAAGCTCAGCACTGAGCTTAACACTGCCAAAGCGACTACTAAAACCGGCAGCAAGCACGAGAGCACCGATGTTATAAGGCATAATTAGAAAATATTTTTAAAGCAAAAAAATGTCGTTGCCAACAGAGTAGCAACGACAATACAAGATAGGTACTACTAGTGCAGGGTCTTGCTGCTCTTGCGAACTGGCTTAGTCTCCTGTTGCTTGATTTCAACGACAAAACTCTCTCTTTGCTGGTTCTGACTCGGTTGTTGCGGACTGCNAGAAGATGGTTNGGCTTCTCTCTTGTCTTGTTTTTGCTCCTGTAAACCGGATGCTTTTTCTAATNGCTGTGCTTCAATCTGAGCTTTCAGCTGCTCGCTCAAGTGTTGGCGCAGCCGATTAACCACGCTTGTCATTACCTCAATAGTCTGGCTAAGTTGCTCGAGGGTTACTAATGTTCTTTCTGGGTCGTTATCTAGATACTTCTCTTCACTCATTCCTGCTTCCTCGCATGAGCTATCTATCCTCGTAGCTACTATCAGGTGTGCGGTATTATGTTAGGCACTGGTTCAGGCCTAATCCCAGGATAAGGCACCACCTGTTTGATACTCTATTACTCGAGTTTCGAAGAAGTTCTTCTCCTTTCTCAAATCCATTATTTCCGACATCCACGGAAACGGATTCGAAACTCCATTGAATTGTTCTGATAATCCGATTTGGACAAGCCGTCGATTTGCTATGAACTTGAGATACTCCTCCATCATGGCAGCGTTCATACCAAGTACACCGCGTGGCATAGTATCTCTTGCATATTCGATTTCTAGCTGCGTAGCTTGCAGAATCATCTGAGTAGCGTGCTCCTTAATTTCACCATTCCACAGTTGTGGGTTTTCCAGCTTTATTTGGTTGATCATATCGATACCGAAATTTAGGTGCATAGATTCATCCCGCAGGATGTACTGAAACTGTTCCGAGGTACCGGTCATTTTGTTACGTCGACCCATAGAGAGAATCTGTGTAAATCCGCAGTAAAAGAAAATTCCTTCTAGGCAACAGTAAAAAGCGATCAAGTTTTTGAGCAAATCTTGGTTTGTTGCTAGGGTGCCCGTNTTAAAATTGGGATCGCTCAGAGCTTGGGTATACTTGAGGCCCCAAGAGGCTTTCTTCGCCACTGATGGTATTTCGTGATACATATTGAATATTTCGCCTTCATCCATGGCTAGTGACTCTATGCAGTACTGATAGGCATGGGTATGAATCGCTTCTTCGAAAGCTTGGCGCAGAATGTATTGCCGGCACTCTGGATTGGTAATCAAACGATAAATAGCCAACACTAGGTTGTTCGCAACTAGGGAATCAGCTGTAGAGAAGAACCCTAGATTGCGTTTGACAATCAAGCGCTCGTCTTGGGTTAAGCCATTAGGATTCTTCCATAGCGCGATGTCCGCGTTCATATTAATTTCCTGAGGCATCCAGTGATTGGCGCAGCCATCTAGGTACTTCTGCCAAGCCCAGTCATACTTGAAAGGGACCAATTGATTCAAATCTGCTCGACAATTGATCATGCCTTTGTCATCAACCTTAACGCGCTGTGCTGATCCTTCTAGTTCTTCTACGCCGGGGGATATATCGAGAGACTGTAGGTCTTGAATCGCCTGTTGCAAAGCATCAGCATTGTTTTGCTCGTCAGCCGCGTCTAGCACNTCTTTATAGCCAGCGGGCTCAGCTNCTGGACCGATATCGGATTTGTTTAGCTCACTGGGATGGACTTCATCTTTTACCAGCGGCTGATCAATTTTTGCTTTGCCAACCGGAGTTGGTTTTTCTTCCTGATGAAATTCATCCCATGACAACATAGCTCACCTCTATAATCCCATCTATTATGCTTTGTTCCAGATATATCTATTTCTAGTTATCTTTCTTTTTGGTGATAACTTTTGCTCTTTTCCATCAACTAACCATCTTGGCTGGCTTTTACCTTGTTGTTATTGGCAAGCCTCACAATCTGGATCATCTAGTGAGCAGGCTGCCGGCACCTCCTCTATCTCGCTCGACACCTTGTTTAAGCTGTTGTCTGAAACAGTGGATTTCTCTGTTGTGGTGGCTGCCAGGGCTCGAAGGTAATAAGTGGTCTTCAAGCCTCGCAGCCAAGCCATGCGATAAGTAATATCTAGCTTCTTCCCGCTGGCCTCCGCTACATACAGATTTAGTGATTGGGCTTGGTCAATCCATTTCTGNCGACGGCTTGCGGCGTCTACTAACCAGCGAGGCTCCATTTCAAATGCTGTGGCGTAAAGGTGTTTGATCTCATCCGGTGTGCGGTCGATCTTCTGAACGCTACCTTCGTAATATTTCAGATCATTGACCATGACATCGTCCCATAGATTTAGTTTCTTTAGATCATTGACAAGGTACGGATTTACGACCGTGAATTCGCCAGAAAGGTTAGATTTCACATACAAGTTCTGGTAGGTAGGCTCGATCGATGCGGAAACACCGCTTATATTTGCTATTGTTGCTGTAGGCGCTATCGCGAGTACGTTGGAATTGCGCATACCAGAGAGCTTAATGCGCTTACGTAAACCGTCCCAGTCCAATTTTTGGTCCATGTTGATGTCAAAGAATTCCTCACCGCGTACTTCCTTTAGCATATTCAGTGAGTCAATCGGGAGGATTCCCTGATCCCAAAGCGAACCTTTGTAGGACTCATAAGGACCTCGTTCTTCCGCTAACTCGGTTGAAGCACCTATGGCGTTGTAACTGATCATCTCCATAGAGAAGTCGGCAAATTCCACGGCTTGTTCGGAGGCATACGGNATACGTTGTTTATACAACGCATCCTGGAACCCCATGATGCCCATGCCTATAGGCCTATGCTTGAGGTTAGAGTTCTCCGCCTGCGGCACGGAGTAGTAGTTAATGTCAATAACGTTATCCAGCATCCTAACAGCTGTCGTGATAGTGTTTTTAAGTTTATCTTGGTTAAGCCCGCCGTCATCTACGTGGTTTACTAAGTTTATTGAACCGAGATTACATACTGCTATCTCGTCTTGGCTGGTATTTAGGGTAATTTCGGTACACAGATTGGAAGAATGAATCGTGCCCGCATGCTGCTGAGGTGACCGCGTATTGCATGNGTCCTTAAAGGTAATCCAGGGATGGCCAGTTTCGAAAAGCATAGAGATCATTTTTCGCCACAGATCGGTAGCTTTTATGGTTTTGTAGGGCTTGATTTCACCAGCAGCAGCTCGGCGTTCGTATTCTTCATATNNCTCTTCAAAAGCCATGCCATGGAGATCATGCAGTTCCGGCACAGTGTTAGGAGAGAAAAGGGTCCAATCCTGGTCCTTAAATACACGTTTCATAAATAGATCGGGTATCCAATTTGCAGTATTCATGTCATGGGCGCGGCGTCGGTCATCACCTGTGTTCTTACGAAGTTCAAGGAATTCTTCGATATCAAGGTGCCAAGTTTCCAGGTAAGAGCACACGGCCCCTTTACGCTTTCCCCCCTGATTGACCGCAACAGCAGTGTCGTTGACCACTTTGAGGAAAGGAACTACGCCCTGCGATTTCCCATTGGTGCCCTTAATGTGGGCGCCGAGAGCCCGGACAGGCGTCCAGTCATTACCAAGTCCTCCGGCCCACTTGGAAAGCATGGCATTATCCCGTATCGATGAATAGATACCGTGTAAATCGTCAGGGANCGTGGTAAGAAAACAAGAAGAAAGTTGCGGCCGCAGNGTGCCAGAGTTGAATAGTTGCGGTGTTGAAACCATATAATCAAAACTGGAGATTAGGTTGTAGAACTCAATGGCTCTTTGCTCGCGGTTGTCCTCTTCGGAAGCCAGCCCCATGGCAACCCGCATAAAAAAAATCTGTGGCAGTTCGAAACGAATGCCTTCGTTTTGAATGAAGTAACGGTCGTAGAGAGTCTGAAGACCTAGGTAGGTAAACTGCTGGTCTCGCTCCGCTTGCAGAGCTTCACCCAGCAGACTCAAATCAAATTCTAGAAGATGAGGAGAAAGTAGACCGAGTTCAACTCCTTTTTCAATATAAGGTTTTAGAGTCGCAGCGTATCTGTAGTGCATTTCTGACTGAGTGGCGGCTTCGGNAATGCCTAGAAAGCTAAGGGCCTCTGAGCGTAGTGTATCCATTAAGAGGCGAGCGGTTACGTAGGAGTAGTTGGGGTCCTTCTCTACCATGGTGCGTGCGGTCATTACTAGGGATGTGCGCACGTCCTCCATTTTGACACCTGGGTAGAGGTTTTTTAGCGTCTCGTCGTAAATGGAGTCTTCCGATACATCCTCCAGTCCTTCACATGCTTCGGTTATGATGGTGCGTAGTCGCGCGGTGTCTAATGGGGCTTGGTGCCCATCTTCGAAGGTGACATTGATCTCGGGATGGCTAGGCTTTTCCGCCTCCAGTTTTTGCTCGCGTAGCCGGGTGTGATCAGCTCGGTAGATTACATAACTCCTCGCTATCTTATGCTCGCCAGTGCGCATAAGGGCCAGCTCTACCTGATCCTGAATGTCTTCGATATGTATTGTGCCTCCGGATGGCATCCGGCGTCGAAAGATCTCGGTAATTTGACTCGCTAATTGAGCTACTGATTCGTGAATTCGNGATGAGGCTGCAGCATTACCGCCTTCCACAGCCAGATAAGCTTTGGTAATGGCAACTGAAATCTTGGTTTCGTCGTAAGCAACAACTGCCCCATTTCTTTTGATGACGCGCAGTTGTCCTGGCGCGGTAGATACNACCGACATGGTCTCTTCATTATCGGTAGCAGCGGTTCGGCCACTATCACCCGTTGACTGTATTTCAGTTTGCATTGATTACTCCGATTGCTTACTACTTTGCCTACGANACCGGCAACCCTGCCTAGCTCTNTCTCAGCGAAAACCGATCTTTTGGTTTCCACTTCNGCCAGGCAGACAGTATTTAAGTCATATACTATATATTGTGCTTTTGCTGTTGGACTTTAATTGTTTTTTTGAGTGGGAAGAGATAATACTGGAATCCCAAGAACTGCTTAAAGAAACAGTTGTAAAGCCCCCGTCTCGTCAAGTGCTTTTCTTATTATTCGCCACGAGTACCATCTCTAAGCGCCCAATTTATCATCAGTTTTGGCGATTTTTGCTATTTTTAACCAGTAAGAGAAGCTCTTGATTTACGCCCTACTAATACAACATATAGGTAAGCTATAAATCATAAACACAAGATAATGCGGTTACAGATGGAATGCAAGTGGTTTTTTTGTGGGTAAATTGTGGGTAAATTGTGGATAAATTGTGAATAGGTTATTGAGGTTTTCCAAAAAACTAATAGAGTATGAATTGGTCAATTAATACTCAAAATTTATACAACATGTGGTTGAAATTTGTACAATAACGCCCAGTGATCTCGTTATAAAAATGCTNGAAGCGGTACCACAATATATTGTGGTATTAGAAAGTGAGAATCAGTTATTATCTTTATTGTGAATTCTAAGCACTAAGTAATGTTTCTAAAAGGGCTTTTTGCGAATGCATGCGGTTTTCGGCTTCATCCCATACCACGCTATCACCTGCGTCGATGATTTCTGCGCTCACCTCCTCCCCTCTGTGGGCTGGTAAGCAGTGCATAAAAAGAGCATCGCTGGCTGCTAACCCCATCAATTCTTCAGTAACTTGGTAGTTGCTGAAACTAGCTCTGCGTTTATCCTGTTCCTCTTCATGGCCCATTGAAGCCCACACATCGGTAACGATCAAATTCACATCTTTAGAGGCCTCTTTTGGGTCACGTATNACCGAGACNCAATGGCTATTCTTTGAGACCAGTTCTGGTTCTGGCTCGAAACCTGAGGGGCAGGCGACGAGCAATTCGAAATCGAACACACTGGCGGCATTGATGTAAGATTGACACATATTATTTCCATCACCGATCCATGCGACCCGCTTACCAGTCACGGACCCTCGATGTTCTATATAGGTTTGCATGTCAGCCAAGAGTTGGCAGGGGTGGAAATCATCGCTTAGTGCATTGATTACAGGAATAGTTGAATGGGCGGCGAATTGCTCAAGCTTTCCGTGCTCAAAGGTACGAATAGCCAAGCAGTCGACCATGCGCGATAAGACTTTTGCAGTATCTGCTATCGGTTCGCCTCTGCCCAGTTGCGAGTCTTCCGTGTTAAGGAATAAGGACGCACCGTCCATTTGTGCCATTGCAGTTTCAAAGGCAACCCGGGTGCGAGTGGAAGATTTCTCGAAAATCATCCCTAGCATCTTTCGCGCCTGACTGCTTACTTGCAATGGATTATGTTTTAGTAAAATAGCCCTTTCGACAATTGCTAATACGTCGGGCTTCGGTAGGTCTTTAAGGGTCAGAAAATGCTGCACGCTCATCGTTCTTTATCTTCCTTCCGAAAAGAAAAAGGGCAGCTCTCGCTACCCCATGATGGCGACATTGTAGCTATTTCTTCACTTTAGGGCAATTTTGACTACTGCGTAGATATAGGTCTTGAAATTGTATTTGGCTGGCCTATTAGTTAGGCTGCGCCGAGTAATGGAATCGATGAACATAATTGAGTTGAAACTATTTGCAAGCCGCGTGATCGCAATTTGCGAAGAAATGGGGCTCGTGTTGCGGCGAGCAGCGTTTTCACCAAATATTAAGGATCGGTTAGATTTCTCCTGTGCTCTCTTCGGAGCTGATGGTCAACTGTTTGCCCAGGCCGATCACATGCCGGTGCATCTGGGTAGTATGGCGTTTGCTATGAGTTCCGTCGTAAAGGAGCGAGAATGGCAAACTGGAGATATGTTGGTACTAAACGATCCATATCTTGGAGGAACACATTTACCAGATGTGACCTTAATAGCCCCAGTATTCGGTACCGAAGGAATAGGGTTGCTCGGCTTTGTTGTTAACCGGGCGCACCACGCGAATATTGGTTGCGATACTCCAGGATCTATGCCGGTTTCCAGTAGTTTGGAAGAGGAGGGCATCATCATTCCCCCAACTCTTTTGTTAAGAGCAGGTAACCTACAGCCCGGTACTGAACTCTTACCAGGAGTCGACAATGGAGAGCTCATCGGAGACTTTGCAGCCCAAGCTGGGGCTAATCGAGTGGGTGTCTTGCGTTTACANCAACTTGTCGANAACGTAGGTTTAGATACATATATTCACGGTATGCAGCAGCTGAACTCTTATGCCGAACGGATCGCCACAAACACCATTGGATTGCTGAAACCTGGTCTTTACCACTTCGAAGATTATCTGGATGATGATGGATGTGGGACTACNAACATTAGTCTAAAGGTCTCTTTAAATATTAACGCCAATCGAGTGGAAGTGGATTTGTCAGATTCAGCTGACTCGGTCCGGGGGAATCTCAACTGTCCTGAGTCAGTGGTGGCGGCCGCAGCATATTATTGTTTTCGTTGCCTTATGTCAGATGAAGCTCCGGCCTGCGAAGGGCTGTTTCACAATATTAATATCAAGACCCGTTTGGGTTCTATCGTCAACGCTCAGCGTCCCGCCGCTGTCGCTGCTGGAAATGTTGAGACTTCCACTCGGATCGTGGATTTAATCTTCGGAGCTTTAGCGCAGGCAGTACCGGAGCAGATTCCGGCAGCGAGCCAAGGAACCATGAATAATGTGGCTATGGGTCACATCGATCACTCTACCGGTAAGCGCTGGGACTATTACGAAACTGTAGCTGGAGGACTGGGCGGGGGTCCAACGCAAGCTGGGCTGAGCNGCGTACACAGTCATATGACCAATACACTTAATACCCCGATCGAAAGTTTGGAGATGCATTATCCTTTGCGAGTACGTCGTTATGCAATCCGCCGGTCTAGTGGGGGAGCAGGTCGCCATCCCGGCGGGGATGGGATAATACGTGAATATGAATTTTTGCAACCTACCCGACTTAGCCTGCTAAGCGAGCGCAGATCATTCGCGCCATGGGGTTTACTAGGAGGAGGAGAGGGTAAGAGGGGCTCTAATCTTCTCAATGGTAAAATTTTGCCAGGCAAGTGCACTGTTGATATGTGTGTTGGTGACCGGCTGACAATACAGTCTCCTGGCGGAGGAGGCTGGGGAATTCCTTCAGAAAGTGAGTGAACTGCCGTAGAAACACTACTGCCGTTGATACTTTAAAGCCTGCATGTAATGACAAAAAGCCAAAACCCAGTGTAAACTTGCTCTTCCTCCTGAGCTGATAAGTTTCTAAGGTTTTATGCGATGAGTACCGAAAGTCCCATTGAAGATACTATTAAAGAGCAAATTAAGAACAATGCCATCCTGCTGTACATGAAAGGCAGTCCAGAACAACCGATGTGTGGATTTTCGGCACAGGTTACGCAGGCTTTGATGGCCTGCGGGAAGCGCTTTGCTTATGTAGATATTCTGAGTAATCCGGAAATTCGTGCCACGCTGCCAAAAGTCTCGAACTGGCCGACCTTCCCCCAGCTATACGTTGGTGGTGAGCTTATCGGTGGGTGCGATATCATTACAGAGATGCATGAGAAGGGTGAATTGCTATCANTGGTTGAAGAAGTCGGCACTGAAGGCGCAGACGNCGAGGATTGAATAATAGCCAGTTATACTGCGTTGGCGAGCGGTTTCTACGATTTTGGCCAACCTCCCAATTCTCGCCAGCGATTAACTATCTTGCAGAATAATTCAGCTGTTTTGTTTGCATCATAACGAGCTGAATGAGCCTCCTTCTCATCGAATTCTATGCCGGCAGCTTCACAAGCTCTCGATAATACGGTCTGGCCGTAGGCTAGTCCGCCTAGGCTCGCCGTGTCGAATGAAGTGAAAGGNTGAAATGGATTACGTTTTAAATTATGGCGTTTGCTAGCTGCATTAATGAACCCATGGTCGAAGTGGGCGTTGTGGCCAACTAGAATCGCACGCTTACAATTGCTTACTTTCATCGATTCCCGGATCAGCTTGAACATTGTCTGGAATACTTCTTTTTCACTTTTCGCAATGCGCAAAGGATGATAGGGATCGATGCCAGTAAATTTCAGAGCTGCTTCCTCTATATTTGTACCCTCGAACGGAATTACTCTGTGGAAATAGGTTTGGTCTTTATAGAGAAAACCTTCTTCGTCCATAGCGACCACGACCGCGGCAGCTTCTAAAATAGCATCTGTTTTAGAGTTAAAGCCTCCGGTTTCCAGGTCCACTACCACGGGTAGATAAGTTCGAAAACGGTCCGCTAGCAGCGAAGTGGTTAATATCTGGCTATCGGTAACACTCATAATACTTCAACTATTGGCTTGATCAGGTAATTTGATCTAATTGCCAGTGGATGGCGTTGCCGGCACGGATTGGAATTACTACATCTTTCCCAAGCTGAAAGTTTTCGGGCATTTGCCACTCCTTACGTTGAAGTANAATGGATGTTTTATTGCGTGGTAGGCGATAAAAATCGGCACCGTGGAAACTCGCGAACGACTCCAGTTTATCTAGTGATCCATGACTGTCAAAAACTTCCGCATAGAGCTCAATGGCTGCCGGCGCAGAGTAAATTCCAGCGCAACCGCATTCCGCCTCCTTGTCTGTTCTGGAGTGTGGAGCCGAATCGGTGCCGAGGAAGAACTTTGGATTGCCGCTAGTTGCAGCCTCGATCAGTGCCTGCTGATGGCTACGGTGCTTTAAAATTGGCGAGCAATAAAAATGAGGCCTGACCCCNCCAGATAAAAGATTATTCCTATTAAATAGGAGATGATGTGCCGTAATGGTGGCAGCTACGTTTTCAGGTTGTTGAATTATAAAATCGACAGCGTAACTGGTTGTAATGTGTTCCAGCACCAATTTCAGTGTAGGGTAACGATTAACCANTGGAATCAGTACTGTATCGATGAACTTTTGTTCACGGTCAAATATATCGATACTGGGGTCAGGGACTTCACCATGGATGAGTAAGGGCACACCCATATCCGCCATACGTTCTAATACCGGATAGACACGTACTATGTCCGTTACTCCGCTCTCTGAGTTCGTGGTGGCTCCAGCCGGATAGTACTTTACGNCGGTTAAGGCGTCTGTTTTCTGAGCTAGATCAATTTCATTGACAGTAAGTGACTCTGTCAGATAAAGAGTCATGAGAGGGTCAAAGGTGTTTCCTTTTGGGCGTGCAGCAAGAATACGATCGCGATAGTCCAATGCAGCCGAAACTGTAGTGATGGGCGATTTTAAATTAGGCATAACAATTGCCCGGGCGAAGGATTGCGCTGTGTGAGGTACTGTTGTTTTTAATGCGCCACCATCGCGTAAATGCACATGCCAGTCATCCGGTTTCGTGAGGCTTATCGAATCAGAATTCATTAGTACCATACTTCCACTGAGAACGGAGTGTATTGTAGCTGATTAGGGAATTTAGCTGAAATATGGGCGTATCTGCAGGGTGTTGTGGGCTTATGATGATGCTAGAATACCGCTCTTTTTTTGGTCCGTAACGCGAATTTCGCTCGGTTTAGTCTTTTTTAGCTGGGTTCTAATTCCATCGTATTACTTTGAGGTAAAAATGTCAGGGATAAACAAAGTGGTCCTGGCCTATTCTGGGGGCTTAGACACGTCCGTCATCGCAAAGTGGCTGCAACAGACTTACGATTGTGAAGTAGTCACTTTCACCGCAGATATTGGTCAGGGAGAGGAGGTAGAACCAGCCCGAGCCAAGGCNGAGGCGATGGGTATCAAAGAGATCTATATCGAAGATCTGCGGGAAGAGTTCGTGCGCGATTTTGTGAATCCTTTGTTTCGCGCTAACGCTTTGTATGAAGGAGAATATCTGCTTGGTACTTCGATCGCGCGCCCCCTCATTGCAAAACGTCTAGTAGAAATTGCCGCTCAGACTGGTGCTGATGCGATTTCGCACGGCGCAACTGGCAAAGGTAATGACCAAGTACGTTTTGAATTAGGCGCTTATGCTCTGAGTCCTTCTATCAAGATTATCGCTCCTTGGCGTGAATGGGACTTGAATTCCAGAGATCGCTTGCTGGCCTACTGCAATGAATACGGTATCACTGTAGAAAAGAAGCGCGGAAGTAAATCGCCCTACTCAATGGATGCTAACTTACTGCACATCTCCTATGAGGGCGACATACTCGAAGATCCAGGCGCCGAGCCGGAGGAGTCAATGTGGCTCTGGACCGTTTCTCCGAGCGAAGCACCGGACCTACCAACCTATTTGGAACTGGATTACATCAAAGGTGATATCGTTGCGATTAATGGAGAGCAATTAAAACCAGCAGAAGTATTAATTCGGCTTAACGAAGTGGCAGGNGCCAACGGTGTAGGTCGAGCGGACATTGTCGAGAATCGTTATGTGGGGATGAAATCGCGTGGCTGTTACGAAACACCAGGTGGTACTGTTATGCTCAAAGCACACCGTGCTATCGAATCTCTAACTCTTGATCGGGAGCTAGCCCATCTGAAAGATGANCTTATGCCGCGNTATGCATCTCTTGTATACAACGGCTACTGGTGGTCACCGGAGCGTTCGGCTCTTCAAGAACTTATCAATTATTCGCAGCAGTACGTCAACGGTAAGGTTCGAGTTAAATTGTATAAAGGAAATGTCATCATTGTCGGTCGAGAGTCCAGTGATACCCTTTTCGATGAAGCCATTGCCACTTTTGAGGACGATGCCGGAGCTTATGATCAAGCAGATGCGGCAGGTTTTATAAGACTAAATGCTTTGCGTATGCGGATTGCCGCTTTGAAAGGGCGTAAGTAGCTGGATGCCAGCTAAACAATAGTTTTTTGGTCGTATTCGCATAAATCCTCGATAGTACATGCGCCACATCTTGGTTTTCGAGCTATACAAACGTATCGGCCGTGCAGAATCAACCAGTGGTGGGCATCCAACAGAAATTNNTTGGGAACTAGCTGTAGAAGATTTTTTTCCACTTCCAGNACGTTTTTACCAGGTGCTATGCCAGTTCGATTGGATATCCTAAAGATATGAGTATCTACCGCCATAGCTATTTGCCCAAACGCAGTATTTAAAATTACATTGGCGGTTTTGCGCCCGACACCTGGGAGGGATACTAAAGCCTCAAGTGTGTCTGGGACTTTTGAGTCGTATTGTTCAATGAGCAAGGNGCACGTTTTAATAATGTTTTCTGCTTTGTTATTGAATAACCCAATCGTCTTAATATGTCGCTTTAATTCTTGTACGCCAAGATCGAGTATTTGTTCAGGAGTGTTGGCTACCGTATATAGTTTTTCCGTTGCTTTGTTGACGCTCACATCTGTGGCCTGCGCTGACAATATAACGGCAATCAGTAGTTCAAAAGTATTACAGTAGTTTAATTCGGTGGTAGGCTTTGGATTAGCCTTACTCAAACGCTCAAATATTTTTGTGCGCTTTTCTTTATTCATTTTCTGTAGATTGCTTAGTGTTTTGTGAAGTTTGATGTCTGCGCGCCTCAACTCGTGCAACTGCCGCAGCAATTTCTTTTCGCGCTTTTATACGGGAAAATGGCTTGAGGCCATTATCTTCTTNTTTTAGTGCATTCTTATCCCTACGCAGGCTCAGAGGTTTGGCTCGGTCTTTTTCTAGACGGTTAATTCGATATTTATAGCGTTGCAGCCAGTGTTCTCCNCGANGCTGTTGTTTTAGTAAATCCGTAGCAGATNGTCTTCCAACCGGGTAGTACGTAAANAGGGGTATCATGTCNATACAGTCTACTGGGCANGGNTTAATGCANAGTTCACAGCCNCTACATTCNCTTTGGATCACTGTATGCATCAACTTGGGACCGCCAATGATCGCGTCTACTGGACATGCATCTATACACTTAGTGCAACCAATACATTCTGCTTCCCTGATGGTNGCGACTTCGCGAGGTTTTATGTTGCCATGTTTAAGATTAAGTGGTCNTGNNGGTTGATTTAGTAGTTCAGCAAGCCAACTAATAGTAGCGTCACCACCTGGTGGACACTTATTAATTTCTTCTCCTTGGGTAATGGCGTAAGCGTACGGAAGGCATCCAGGATAGCCGCATTTTTCGCATTGTGTTTGCGGTAGTATTTCATTAACAAGCTCTACCAGTGGTTTGTGGTTTTTTTGCTGCAAGTATCGCCAGATTATGAAAATAAGCCAGCTAGTTGCTATGGTAACCAGAAGCCATGTCAACAGGTGAGCGTAGAGTGTATCGATAAGCTGTAACATCTATCACTCCAGAACCTATAGTTCCGTGGTACATACTGACAGATATCTTACAAACGGGTCCGTGTTAATCCTTGAAAAGACCAACGGAGTGAGCGGAAGGTATCCGGTACTGGTTCAATATTTGTTCCTCGCTGGCTATTGCGGATTCGTGATTGATAACCATCTGATAGCCATTTTTATTTTCGAACACCACGTTCACTGACGTGTTATCGCGTAATATTTGCGAGAAGTGTTTAAAATCCTGAACTAGTTGGCCGTTGACGTCTTCGACTATCCAGTTNCGCCAGTCGTGATAACCGAGGTTCACATCAGCGGCGAGTACCTGCAAGGCGACTACGACTTCCCGTTGTTGTGGAGAACTCCATTCATTGCGAGCTTGCAATAAACCTACCGGTGCGCTTCGGCTCCAATCGTTTCCCCAGCGTTTGATTAGATTCATGTTTAGTGGCACAAACAAGACTCCACCGTAGATTAAATATTCTGGTATCTCATCGAATTGTTCACCGGCGACCAAGCTGTAACTCTCTTGAGCTCGTTGCGCGACCAATTCGATTGTGTTGATTTGACCGTTTCGAGAGTAGTTGATGGAAATTGTATCTCCGATGTGGTGAAGGTCGATGGCATGCTTGTAGTCAGTCAGTAAGTCTTCAGAGAGATTGATCGTGCCATCGTCAGCAATTTTATAATCATCGATTTGCAGAATAACGTCATTTTCTTTGAGTAAATCTTCGGCCGGAGAATNTTCGAACACCTTAATGACGAGTATACCGTCTTGATCTTGATCCAAACCGTAAGCGACTTTGGCAGCGGGGCTGTCTAATGTCTGGGTTCTGAAGCCGAGATCAGGGAAGCCGTCGAGTTTACGGTCTTCACTGTCTATCAATACATGGCGAATAATACTAGGGGGTACAAAGTAACCGAGATTTTCGGCGCGGCGTCCACTGTTTGCCTGCATGACAACCCCAACAATCTGCTGATCAACGATAACCGGCCCACCGCTATTACCGGGGTTGATGGCAGCGTCGATTTGTCCTGCCAGTAAGTAGGTTCCTGCGTGGGCATACACCTGCTGTTCCACGCGGGAAAGGATACCCTTTGTAATGCTGAGAGATTTGCCCCCAATCGGGTAGCCATAGACTGAAACTTCCTCGAGGGGATCGGGTAATTTACCGATTTGCAGTGCTTTTAAGTCATCGAAAAACCCAGGCTCATCAATAGTGATAAGGGCAAGATCAGCCTCATGGGAGATAAATGAAACGCGAGCTTGGTAGCGTTTTGGGTCGTTATGCTTTTGCGCCTGGACATAGCTAGCGTTTGCTACCACGTGGGCATTGGTAAGAATCAGGTTACCCTCAATTACAGTACCGGAACCACTGCTTTGCCTGGGTGTTAGTAATCGCCAAGGTGTAAAGTAATCAGGTGCTGNCTGGGTAGTATAGATCTTGATAATTGAGTCTTCGATATCTGGGAGCTCACTAGTTTGCGCAATAAGCTGGAAACTTAATCCACACAAAAGAGCAAAGAAACAGGTTTTTATAAGACCCATTATTGGTTGATTACCGGCACTNATGCCATTGTTATAATTCATCCTATCCACCAGTGTCCTAGATCTTTATTCTCGGTGAGAAAAAGGTTGTACTTACGCCTTGATCAAGGGTCAAGCTTATTATTTTAGTTAGTTCCAGCGCGGTCAAGATAGAACTCTACCATTTGAAGGCCGGCATAGCAGAAGAAATTGTCCAAAACTCCAAATTTGCAGAAGCGCTTTATTAGGTTATCCTCATTCCGGGTTCAGCACCAGCATCAGGCTCCAATAACCAAATTTCCTCACCACCCGGCCCGGCGGCGAGAATCATCCCTTCGGATAGACCAAATTTCATCTTTCGGGGTTTCAGATTGGCCACGAGCACGGTCAATTTTCCAACTAAGTCTTCAGGATTATAGGCTAACTTTATACCGGAAAACACGGTGCAANTGCGCGGGTTGCCCTCTGCATCTNCGCCTATATCTAGCTGTAGCTTAAGAAGTTTATCGGCGCCGTCGACCTGTTCTGCTAAGATAATTTTAGCGACGCGAAGATCGACTTTGATAAAGTCATCGAATTCGATCTCTGGTTCCAGCNTAGTGCTTTCTTTCTCCACGGACTTTTCCTTTTTTTGCTGCTCTTTATTCTGAGCTTCGTATTCTTGTTTTGTTGCCGTAATCATCGCCCGTACTTTGTCACTCTCAACACGTGTCATTAAAGCTTCGAACTGATTAATCCGGTGGCTTAATAACAACTGTTCGGTAGAGTTCCACTGNAGAGGCTCGATACCCAGAAATTTTTCAGCTTTTGCAGCCATCATAGGTACAACTGGTTTCAGGTAACAGATTAGCAGGTAAAAGGCATTGATTCCTGTGCTGCAGATTGCCTGTAATTCTGGAGATTGCACATCGGTTTTCGCTATTACCCAAGGTTCCTTATCATTGATGTACTGGTTAACTTTGTCTGCGAGTGCCATTATGGAACGGATTGCCTTTCCGTACTCTCGTTGGTCGAAATNTTCAGTGATTTCTGGTTGAGCTGATTGAATGGTTTTAATGAGATTGGGATTATCGAGTTGGTTTGCCAGCATACCGTCAAAATCCTTTTCAATAAATCTTGCGCAGCGGCTAGCTATATTCACGACCTTACCCACTAGATCGGAATTCACTCGTTGNGCGAAGTCATCGAGATTGAGATCCAAGTCGTCTATTCCTGATGAGAGTTTAGCGGCTAGGTAATAACGCAGATACTCAGGATTTAAGTGATCCAGATAAGTCCGGGCGTTTACAAAGGTGCCTCGTGATTTTGACATTTTTGTTCCATCCACGGTCATGAAGCCGTGAGCGAACACCGCTGTTGGTGTTCGATAGCCGGCGCTAGTTAGCATCGCCGGCCAAAAAAGCGTATGGAAGTTGATGATATCTTTACCGATAAAATGATATACCTCACAATCTGAATCGGTTTTCCAGTAATTATCAAATTCATAATTCGTGCGATCACAGTAGTTTTTAAAGCTGGCCATGTAACCGATCGGAGCGTCTAGCCACACGTAGAAATATTTGCCGGGTTCACCTGGAATCTCGAAACCGAAATAAGGTGCGTCGCGGCTAATGTCCCATTCCTGTAGTTCTTCATCGAGCCATTCACTAAGTTTATTCGCTACGGAATCTTGGAGAGTGCCGCTTCGTGTCCACTCTTGGAGCATGCCTCTGAATAACGGTAAGGTGAAGAACAAATGTTCCGATTCTTTTTCGATTGGTGTTGCGCCAGAGATAGCGGAACGGGGATTGATCAGTTCGGTTGGGCTATAGGTCGAACCACAAGCCTCACAATTGTCTCCGTATTGTCCGTCCGTCAGACATTTTGGGCAGGAGCCCGTGATATAGCGATCAGCAAGAAATAATTCCTTTATTGGATCGTAGAGCTGGTTGATGTTCCGCCGCGCGATATGGCCATTGGCATCGAGCGCTTTGTAAATAGATTCGGATAAAGCCCTGTTTTCTTCAGTNTGTGTAGAATGAAAATTATCGAACTCGATCAGAAAATCGGCATAGTCTTCTTGATGTTGTTTGTTTACCTTATTTATTAATGCCTCNGCCGTAATACCCAAAGCTTCAGCACTCAACATGATAGCTGTACCGTGAGCATCATCGGCACAAACGTAAATACAGTCATGTCCCTTTAATTTTTGTAATCGCACCCAGATGTCAGTCTGGATGGCCTCCATGAGGTGGCCCAGATGGATAGCACCATTAGCGTAGGGTAGGGCACTTGTAACTAGTATCTTTCTTTGTTTCAAAGCTGTTTCCTTGAATTCACGAGAATACGCTCAGGGAATTAAACCTCTATCATTTCGAAATCTTCTTTACTGACACCACAATCAGGGCAGCTCCAATCTTCTGGTATCTCGTCCCAACGTGTGCCTGGACCAATCCCTTCTTCGGGCAGACCCAGTTCTTCATCATATATAAAACCACAAACCATGCACTGCCATTTCTTCATTTGGAACTCCTCGTTCTATACATCATATGTAGGGAAGCAACCGGGTTAGTCGAGATTATAGCGCGATCCGCTAAGCTAGAGGTTTGAGTTCGTCCAGAAATTCCGAAGAAAAGTATGACAAAAGAAAATTGTCGGCTTTTGTGAATGACGAGATTATATTGTCTGCCGCCACCCTGTATAGGGAGCGCATCATACTCTAGGCTTCCATAAAGTTCAGCTCCTCTTTTGGTAAAACTTTTATAGTATTCAATCTAAATAACAGATGAATCAATGAATGATTGGCTTTATCATTCGCGATTAATTTTACACCAACGTTAATTGGTTGGAATTTTTCTATGAGCATTAAGTCGGATCGCTGGATAAACCGCATGGCCGAGCAAGAGGGAATGATAGAACCGTTCGAGGCGCAACAGGTTCGCGAAATCAATAGCAAGAAGGTAATTTCTTTCGGCACCTCGAGTTATGGCTATGACGTGCGTTGTGCCAGTGAGTTCAAGATATTTACNAATGTTCACACCACGAGTGTGGTCGATCCGAAGAATTTTGACGAAACTAGTTTTGTCTCTATTGATGAACCTTTTTGTATTATACCGCCCAATTCCTTTGCGTTAGCTCGGACCATCGAATATTTTCGGATTCCTAGTGATGTGCTAACGATCTGTCTCGGAAAATCAACTTATGCCCGCTGTGGCATTATTGTCAATGTGACTCCGCTGGAACCGGAATGGGAAGGGCATGTCACACTTGAGTTTTCCAACACTACGCCTTTACCCGCTAAGGTCTATGCNAATGAGGGAGCTGCACAGATGTTGTTCTATCAATCCGATGAGCAGTGCGAAACCACGTATAAACAACGTGGTGGTAAATACATGGGACAAACTGGGGTGACTCCTCCAAAAGCATGATTTGTGTAATAAAGCGCCTGTTCCTTGGCGATAAAGCGATAATAGAGTCAATAATTCGTCACTTTGTGGTTTTTCCGTTTTCTAGGACTAAATATAACGAAGCCCTCAAAGGCCCTTAAACAGGGCTTTTCCTGCAAATTTCTGACCGTTATCCCTCAGTTGGAACAATAATTGCAGGTAATACTTCCTATAGATGCGCCCTGAGCAAAGAGAACGGCAATATATTTCGTTTTTGCTTGTTTGCTCGGAGTTCTGAGAACTAAAAACAAATAGGGATAAGCAAAAATGACTTCGGCAACGAGTGCCTCCGCTGAGATTGATACTGACGCACAGGCGGAACCACAGAAGGATGTGGGCAGCAGCAATCTAGAGGAAGTAGTAGATCGTTATGCACCACTAGTTAAAAGGATAGCCCACCACTTGCTNTTGCGCATGCCAGCTAGTGTCCAGATTGACGATCTAATTCAGTCCGGGATGATCGGACTGTTAGAGGCGGCTAAGAAATANGATGTCTCAAAGGGCGCTAGTTTTGAAACCTATGCCGGGATCCGTATCCGGGGTTCCATGCTTGATGAAGTGAGGAAAGGTGACTGGGCGCCGCGCTCTGTGCATAGAAAATCTCGTAAAGTCGCTGAAGCTATTAAAGCTATTGAGTCACGTACAGGAAAAGATGCAAAAGACCCGGAAATCGCGAAAGAATTGAATATTGATCTCAACGCTTATTTTGCGATTTTGCAAGACGCATCAGGGAGCCGTCTCTTCAGCTTCGATGATGTCATGGAAGGAGACGATTCAGCTATTGAACTGGCTGTCGGGGATTTACCTGGGCCTTGTGACGGGCTGCAACGAGATACATTTAAGGCTCATTTGGCTAATGCCATTAGCGGATTGCCTGATCGAGAGAAGCTAGTATTAGCGTTATACTATGATGAAGAATTGAACTTGAAAGAAATCGGTGAAGTCATAGGTGTTAGTGAATCAAGGGTAAGCCAGATTCACAGTCAGGCAGCTATGCGCCTAAAAGCCCGCCTCTCAGACTGGAATTAACGCGTAGCGGTCCCAACAGTTCTGTTAGCTGCACAGCGGTAGTTTATTTTTGTTCTTTTTCATTTATTTAGTTAGTCATCTTCCATGTATTTTTTGAGAAATGTGAGTTAAAGCGTTATTTTTGGATCACGTTTGACACCTGCCGTCTATCCCTATCACATGCGTTTATGTATTTAAGAGATATAATCGGGCTAACTGGTTAAACCCTAGAGTGAGTTTTTATCCATCTCATGACAGCATCAGCGGAAATATCAACGGAGAGAGGCACCGGATCNGAACCTGAACGGGTCGTGATGCTACGTGCCCAGGATTTGTTCTGTGTTCGCGATGATCGCATTTTGTTCCAGTCCCTTAATTTCGATGTTAGGGGGGGCGATATCCTGCAAGTCAAAGGCAGTAACGGTAGTGGTAAGACTACTCTGCTCCGTATACTTTGCGGTCTTAATCAAAGCTATGAAGGTACTATCCACTGGTATCAAGAACGTATCGAGGAACANACAGAATCGTTTTATGGCTCATTACTTTTTATTGGNCACCGAGTNGGTGTGAACAAAGTACTCACTCCAGTGGAAAATCTACGATGGTCCTGCAGCCTGCAAAAGCAAGTGTCTGATAAGGAGTTATATACCGCCTTGAAAGAAGTCGGGCTCCACGGTTTTGAAGAATCTCAGTGTTTTACCCTGTCTGCAGGTCAGCAACAACGGGTTTCAATAGCAAGGTTATTGATCAGCGATGCAAGCCTCTGGGTGCTNGATGAACCATTCACCACCTTAGACTCCAGGGGAGTAAAACAACTCGAAGAGCTATTAAAAAACCACGCCAATGCCGGTGGTGCAGCCATTGTTACTACACATCATAACCTAGAGATATCGACCTTAAAGGAATTAACACTCGTTTGAGGGTGGATTTATGAGTATTCAACGGACCACAACAATAAAGGCCTTTCAGGCGACTCTCAGGCGTGACCTGTTGATAGCTTATAAAAGGAAGAACGACGTGATTAATCCTTTCATGTTCTTTCTCATAGTAGCTACTTTGTTTCCGATTGGTATATCACCCGACCCTGATCGACTTAGTGAAATAGCCACGGGCGTGCTGTGGATCTCGACTTTGCTTGCTTCATTGCTTGCAATGGATAACCTCTATCGAGCAGACTACGAAGACGGGTCGCTGGAACAACTGCTTCTGATTCCCCATCCGCTTTACTTCATGGTTATGGCTAAGAATGTTGCTCATTGGTTGATAAGCGGTTTGCCAGTGGTACTGGTGTCGCCCTTAATTGCGTATATGTTGAATTTGCCAGCAGAATCCTTCGGGACATTGTTTATTACACTGCTGCTTGGTACCCCGGTTTTGAGCTTGCTAGGCTCTATTGGTGTTGCCCTAACTGTAGGGTTAGGAAGTAGAGGATTAATCCTGGCAGTAATTACGTTGCCTATGAGTGTTCCGGTACTCATAGCTGGGACCNTAGCTGTGCAGCAGACACTCAATGGAGCCTCGTTGGCAGGTTATGTGGCTATTATGGGAGCAATGTTGCTCGCTTCGATCTCATTAGCCCCGCTGGCTTCGGCAGCAGCTCTTCGCATCAGCGTAAATTGACCGGGATATACCCCGAATATGGTATTCTTAGCTAAATAAGGAAGTAGCAAATTTATGTGGTTGTGGTTTTCAAAGTTGGGTTCACCAAAATGGTTCTATGAGCTTTCGGGTAAATGGTTACCCTGGCTCGTTGGGCCAATGGCTTTTTTACTGGTCGTAGGAATAGTTTTAGCTTTGCTCTTTGTGCCGCCCGATTACCAGCAGGGAAACACTATTCGCATAATGTATATTCATGTGCCATTTGCTAGCATTTCTTTAGCATTTTTTCCGTTAATGGCGCTGGCCGGAACGATTACGTTGGTGTGGCGTATGAAACTGGCTGACATAGTAGCCAAGACTGCAGCTCCGCTAGGGGCTTGGTTCACAGCTCTTGCGCTAGCATCAGGATCTATCTGGGGGAGTGACATCTGGGGCACTTGGTGGATCTGGGATGGGAGACTTACTTCGATGTTACTACAGCTTTTCCTCTTAATTGGTGTTATCTCATTGCGTTCAGCTTTGGAAGATGCTGAAGCAGCTGCTAAGGCGTGTGCAGTGCTCTCCATCGTGGGTTGTATCAATGTTATAGTTATTAAGTATTCGGTGGACTGGTGGAATACTCTCCATCAACCGTCTAGCCCTTTCAGCATGTCCAATGAAGCG
Source organism: Gammaproteobacteria bacterium (assembly GCA_002712055.1). Taxonomy (GTDB): domain Bacteria; phylum Pseudomonadota; class Gammaproteobacteria; order Pseudomonadales; family Pseudohongiellaceae; genus UBA9145. The sequence continues at coordinate 99,747 of PARV01000017.1, forward strand.
CCTAATCCACCGGAGGTATGGGTACCGTTAGTTATCATGATTTTTGCTGTTTATCTGTTTTTCGCTGTAAGTCTGATACTGTCGNTTCGAAATGAAATCCTCGTCAGCGAGCGGCGTTCTGAGTGGGTACAGCAATTGGTTCAGGGTTCCTGAACCACCCTTTCGGACTAATAGTTGAGGCTAATGAATAGTAAGAACTAAGTAGTATGTTTGATGTAATACAGTTTTCCAGCTTAGGTGAATTTTTAAACATGGGAGGCTATGCCTTTAACGTGTGGGCGGTGTATGNACTGTTCGTGGTGTTTTTTTCTGTTAACCTCTATTATCCATTAATGCAAAAAAAGCACATTTTCAGTGAACAAAAGAGGCGTTTGATCGTTAATAAAGAAATGCATCCAAAAAATGATGATAATACAGAGGTTGAGAATCTGGCTACCCATGTTGGAGGAGAAGATGTATGAAACCTCATCGTAAAGAAAGGCTCGGTATTATTGTCTTCATAACAATAGGTCTAAGCCTGGCAATCGGATTGACTCTATTTGCTCTTAGTCAAAATATCGATCTGTTCTACACGCCCACNCAGGTAGCACANGGCGAGGTTTCTCCAGGACAACGTATTCGTATTGGTGGCATGGTTAGGGATGGTTCTTTGCAGTCAGCCAATGACAGTCTTCGTGTGCAATTTGCCACGACTGATTACGTTAATGATGTAATGATTCATTACGAAGGTATACTTCCAGATTTATTCCGGGAAGGGCAGGGGATAGTAGTTGAGGGGTCTGTCGACAACTTGGGCGTATTTCAGGCTTCTCGCGTACTTGCAAAACATGATGAAAATTACATGTCGCAGGAAGTTAAAGCCGCCCTCGACGCCGCTGGGGTTTCGGCGGAAAACCGTCCTTTAAGTCCTCAACCGGAAAGATAAATGATTCCTGAACTTGGCCAGTTTTCGCTGATACTTGCGTTTTGCTTAAGTATTGTTCTTGGCACTTTACCGATTATCGGGGCCCACCAAAACAACTTATTGTGGATGAGTCTGTCCCGACCCCTCACGGCTGGTGTGTTCGTCTTTCTAGGGATATCAATCTTAATCCTTGCCTATGCCTTTGCTACTGATGACTTTTCGGTACAGTTTGTAGCTCAACATTCGAATTCAACCTTACCGTTTCGTTATAAATTAACGGCGGTATGGGGTGGGCACGAAGGATCTTTTTTGTTATGGACCTTTATGCTAGCTGGTTGGATGCTTGCGGTTGCTATTTTTAGCAAGAGTGTACCTACTGATTTTCTAGCTCGTGTGCTGGGTGTATTGGGCATATTATGCGGCCTCTATATTCTGTTTATGCTTGCTACCTCCAATCCCTTCGATCGTATAGTACCCCTGCCTCCAGCCGACGGTTCAGACCTAAACTCGGCATTACAGGATTTTGGATTCATAGTTCATCCGCCAACACTCTACATGGGCTATGTTGGCTTTTCCGTTGTATTCGCATTTGCCGTTGCTGCTTTACTCAGCGGCAAGCTGGATGCTGCTTGGGCACGGTGGTCTAGGCCATGGGCTAACGTTGCATGGGCCATATTGACCATAGGTATTGCACTGGGTAGCTGGTGGGCCTATTACGAACTCGGTTGGGGTGGTTGGTGGGCCTGGGACCCTGTCGAAAACCCACCTCTAATAACTTGGTTGTTTGGCACAGCGCTAATTCATTCTCTAGCGATGACCGAGAAGCGTGGCATGTTTAAAAACTGGTCAGTGCTACTAGCGATCCTCGCATTCTCTGGAAGTCTTCTTGGAACGTTTATTACGAGGTCAGGTTTGCTGACTTCCGTACATGCTTTTGCAACTGATCCATCTCGTGGATTTTTCATACTTGGTATTTTGGGTTTTACTGTTGGGGGAGCATTGTTACTCTTNGCGATGCGTGCNTCTTTAATGAAGAGCGAATTCGGGTTCGATTTAGTATCACGAGAAATTTTTCTGCTGGTTAATAACGTAATATTGGTTGTGGCGGCGGCCTCTATTTTTCTTGGTACATTGTTTCCAATGGTCTACCAGGCTATCTCAGGTGACCTGATCTCAATCGGCCCACCGTACTTCAATGCTATCTTTGTGCCTCTCATGATTATTTTGGTGCTGTTTCTTGGAATTGGACCGATGAGCCGTTGGAAACGCACCTCTGNCACATACTTAATACAACAACTGAGCAAGGTAGCTATTGCCGGGATACTTATCGGAGTGTTGCTTCCGCTTATCATCCTTTTAAGGTTTTCGCTGGCAGCAACCTTAGCCGTAGCNTTTGGTGCCTGGATTGTCCTGAGTATTGTTAAAGATATATCGAATAAAATCGCCAACAAAGAGACTAAGTGGCAGGGTTTGCGTTCGTTANGCGTTAGTTATTGTGGCATGCAAGTAGCGCACTTCGGTGTCGCAGTTATGTTTGTAGGTATTGGCCTGACCAGCTATTTCAGTTCTGAAAAAAGTGTTTTACTACAACCTGGACAGAGCGTCGAACTGGAGACTTACAGCTTTACTTTTAATGGGAGCGCTCCAGTTACTGGACCAAATTATATCGGTGATGAAGCGCAGATCACGGTGCGAAAGAATGGCGAAGACATTCAAGTTTTGCATCCGCANCGCCGCGTTTATCTAGCTAGTGGCACACCCTCAACGGAGATGGCAATAGATGCTGGTTTTCTAAGAGATCTATTTGTCACACTGGGCGAAGAGAAAGAGGCTGGCGCGTGGTCCATGACAATCTACGTGAAGCCTTTTGTTCGCTGGGTTTGGTTGGGTGCCATTTTCATGGCATTTGGCGGTATGTTAGCTGCTGGTGATAAGCGTTATCGCCGTTTAGGGCAGCGTCGAACTACTCCTTTAAAAGAACCAGCCGCAGGCAAACCACAGCTGGCTTCCTAATGACAAGATTATGAACAGACTGAAATTCTTCCTACCAGTTATTTTTTTCATCGGTTTAGCGATGCTGCTCTGGCGAGGTTTGTACCTAGATCCCAAAGTATTACCGTCGATGTTGATAGATAAACCAATGCCTGAGTTTGCATTGACGACAGTGGAGGATCTACCTGTTAGTAATGTGGACTTACCGGACCAAATGTTTTTACTGAATGTATGGGGCAGTTACTGTCTTCCCTGTTTAATTGAACATCCGACATTCATGCGCCTTTTAGAGGCAGGGGAAATTCCTGTGGTGGGTGTCAACTACCGTGACCAAAAGGAGCTTGCTCTCGACTGGTTAGAAGATAATGGCAACCCATTCTCTTTCAGTATTCTCGATGAATCCGGTCGATTTGGCATTGATTTAGGGGTTTATGGTGCACCAGAGACTTATTTGGTCGATGCGGATGGTGTCATTCGTTACCGTCATGTGAGTGTATTGGATGAAACGATATGGAAAGAAGAGTTCTTGCCGGCGATTGCAGAATTGCAAGTTGAGTCTGATCAGTGATGATTCAGAGCAATTTGCTCCGTAACTCACAACTGATCTGGCTGAGTTCATGGTTTATTGTTTTAACCACAGTGAGTCTTTCGGTTCCTTCACCCGCGTTTTCGCAAGTTGATACCTTTCAGTTCGTTACTGAAGAACAACAGCAGCGGTTTCGCCAATTGTCCGACGAACTGCGTTGCCCTATGTGCCAGAANACTAACTTGAGTGGTTCGACAGGAGGGGTGGCAGAAGATCTCCGTCGCGAGATTTATCGTATGATCATGGAAGGATTGACCGATCAAGAGATTGAACAATTCATGTTCGAACGTTATGGAGATTTTATTTTCTATCGACCAAGATTAAGAGCAGACACCTTTTTGTTATGGTTTGGTCCAATTATCTTTCTCCTCATCGGCGGGTTCGTCGCATATGGAATTTTTAGACGTGCGAAAGCGTTAAGTGAGTCCGAAATTTCGTTTGATGAGTCACAACGGGAAGAACTAAACGAACTTTTAGGGGAAAAGCAGTAACTTAGTTGGCTTTTTGTAGGACTTATTTATTTGTTCTGGTTACTCACAGTTTGTTTATTTTTACTAGCNTCAATGTTTGTGGTGGTCCCGCTATGGTTGCGGATTACCGCAGCCAGTTTCGAATCTGAAGAACTCCGAAAGTTAGCTAATATTTCATTATTTCACGAGCGAAATAATGAATTAGAAGAGGAGCTTGCTGCGGGCAACATAGACCAGGATCAGCACAACAGACTGCTATTTGAGTTAAAACGTAGTCTGCTGATAGATGTTGGCNCCAATAAGCTTGAGCCCGAGAGCGACTTACACGAAGCAGGACTGAGCACGGGAAGCATTAGTAGGCAAAAAGAGAAGTCCCGGGGTGTAAAATCTACAAAAAGTAAGACCCATAAAATACGTGACGCGAGTTTCATTATTCCAGCGATGGTAGCCATTTTGATACCACTGGCCGCTTATGGTCTGTACAGTCAGTGGGGGTACATAGAAGACGTAGAGCTTATGGGGCTTTTCCAAAGAACAGTGGAAAATGGAAATGATCCAGAAGAAGTACAAGAGCTGGTCGTGAGCCTAGGGCAAGTAGTACAGGAAGACGAAGAACGAACTTGGGCCTGGTATTTTTTGGCAGAGAATTTCGGAAATATAGGTTTGTTTAACGAAGCGCAGATCGCATACGAGCGAGCGGCAAACTTGTTGGATAATGTCCCAGAGAAAGCTGTTGTGCTCGGTCGTGTTGCCATGGCCATGTATATCAATGCCGACTTGAATCTTACTCCAGAAATCCTAGAAGTAATAGATCAGGCTAGGACAATTAACCCCAATGAAATATCGATATTACAATTGTTAGCTTCTGACGCCTTAGAACGAGAAGACTATGTGGCCACAATAGGATATTGGCGACTTCTAATTCAGGCGAACCCAAACTCATCACAGGCTCAAACATTAAGAAACTCAATTACTGCTGTCCAACAACTACTGGCCCAGGAGGGCTTGGATATTGCAGGAGCCAGCGAAGGCCCAGCCATTAACGTGACCCTGTCTCTTGCCGACGGGTTGGAGCTTAATCCCGGGTTACGCGTTTTTGTAGCAGCACGCAATGCTGCGCAAGAAGGATTACCCCCACTAGCGGCAATAGACCTTAGGGTGTCGAATTTGCCAGCGACTATTCGGCTTGATGACCGCTCTGCAGTAGGACCTTTTAATCTATCTTCATCCGAAACCATCTATATCTCAGCCTTAGTATCTAATGCAGGCATTGCTGTTCCCCAATCTGGTGACTATCGAGTTACTTCCGAATCGTTTGCTCATAATGGTGAAACTATAGCTATAGACCTTGTGATTACAGATCGGGTCCAGTAAATTTTCGTTCTAACCCTTTAGCCGCTGTACTTAACNGACAGATGTACTGGACAGAATTTCTGACTATAGCANTTGCCCATCTATTTGCGGTTGCTTCGCCTGGCCCTGATTTTGCCGTCGTAACCCGGCAAAGTGTTACAGGTGGCACCAAAGCTGGCTTATGGACTAGCTTTGGTGTAGCGGTCGGCATATTGCTCCATGTCGGCTATTGTATTCTTGGCGTAGCACTTATTGTTTCTCAATCGCCTACATTGTTCAATGCAATGAAATACATTGCAGCACTTTACCTTTTTTACCTAGGAGCGCAGTCAGTCCGACAATCCACCCGCTTGCAAGAAGAAAGTATGAAAGTTTCGATGGAGGTTTCGGTAGACCCTGGTAAGGCGTTTTTACTCGGTTTTCTAACCAATGGTTTGAATCCGAAGGCAACTTTATTTTTCCTTGCGCTTTTTACTGTGATTATCGATGCAAATACACCGACTCAAATACAGGTTGTTTACGGGATATACCTTGCTTTAGCGACATTTGCTTGGTTTGCTATGTTGTCCAAGCTTCTAGGAAGAAGCTCGATTAGGGATCGAATCATGCGGTCGGGGGTATGGTTTGAGCGCGCGATGGGGGCTATTTTGATCCTACTTGCACTACAAATAGCTTTTAATACCTGAATTGGCCAGGTGGAGGGTAGGAAGAGAAAAGAGTAGGGATGCAGGAATCTGTAACAATTGGAGCAAGTGCGCTATAGTTATTGGCTTAAAATAACTAAAGACATCCGAAACTTACAACATACGTTCATGAACTCACCTATGAATAAAATTGATCAGCCTACCAAGCTGGTGGACCGCTTTGGGCGTCAGATCGACTACATAAGGCTGTCGGTTACCGACCGTTGTGATTTTCGCTGTGTTTATTGCATGACAGAGGATATGACTTTTCTGCCACGCAACGAAATATTGTCTCTCGAGGAATTGTACAAGATAGCGAAGGTGTTCACTGAACTTGGAGTCAGAAGAATTCGCCTTACTGGCGGCGAGCCTATGGTCCGCAGAGATGTGATGTCTCTAATTGAAAAGGTGGGTCAGTTACCAGGACTCGAAGAATTACTCCTGACGACTAATGGTGCTCAACTTAAAAAGTTTGCTGCTCCGCTAAAAGCAGCCGGAGTTAGTCGGATTAACATCAGTATTGACAGTCTTGATACCGACCGATTCAAGCGTATTTCTCGGGTTGGTAAACTTGAAAAGGTGCTGGCTGGTATTGAGGCGGCAAGAGCGGCAGGGTTCGAGCGAATTAGATTGAACTCGGTAATTATGCGCGGATACAACGAAGATGAAGTGCTACCGCTAGCGGACTACGCTATTGATCGAGAGATCGATATTGCATTTATAGAGGAAATGCCATTAGGTGAAGCTTCTGACCACAAACGTGAAGAGACGACCTGCAGTAATGATTGGGTTAGAAGTCAGATTGCAGAAAAGTATGAGTTACTGGATAGTGCAGAGAAAACAGCGGGCCCATCCCGCTATACAAAGGTGGTAGGAAAGCAGAGCCGTATCGGGTTTATCTCACCTGTCACCCACAACTTTTGTGAAGACTGCAATCGTGTTCGTGTAACCGTAGAAGGACGGTTATTACTATGTCTTGGTAATGAGCATTCGGTCGATTTAAGGGCCGTGTTGCGCGATGAGGCCAGTAGCTATAATGATTTGAAGTTGGCAATTATNGCAGCAATGGATCTCAAGCCCGAGCGGCATTACTTTTACGATCATGACCATACCCAACCGGTGCGGCTTATGAATGTGACGGGAGGCTAACANTCCTTGAGTGCTGGAGATCTCCTGAATATAGCTGTAGTCACTATTTCTGATACGCGTAGTGAAGAAACAGATGAGTCAGGTTCTGTGCTGGTAAGCTGCTTGAAAGAAGCTGGACATCATCTTCAATCCAAACAAATTGTAAAGGATGATGTCTATGAAATTCGCTCGATCGTTTCTGCGCTCATAGCTGAGCCTGTGGTTCAAGCTGTTTTGATGACTGGGGGTACGGGTTTTACAGCTCGAGACAATACTTTAGTTGCCATAAAGCCGCTCTTAGATACTGTCATCGAAGGATTTGGAGAGCTGTTTCGCCAATTATCGTATGAAGAAATTGGCACTTCCACCGTGCAATCCAGGGCTTTTGCTGGTTTATCTAATGGCACTATCTTATTCTGCATGCCGGGCTCTCCAGGTGCCTGTCGCACAGGGTGGTATAAGATCATTGCAGAGCAGCTCGANAGNAACCACAAGCCTTGTAATTTTGTTGATAAGCTAAAGTTCGACTAGTGCTTCAACTTATCCAATTGGGTTTAGTTTTCAGATAACCTAAGTGAATTCTCAGTGACACTGAGTCTAAGTCTTCGATAGAGCACTAAAAAGCGCGAACGAAAGTAATTTCTATAACCCAATTTAAACTTTCTGTACAAATAGTAGTTTCCAAAGTGGGAGCTTCGTACATAGTTTCTTTATATTGTACTCCTCAAAAAAAGGGCACCTGAAGGTGCCCTGGTAGGGCACTTGGCCCAAATGGGATATAGGTTGCTACTCGATATTTTCTGGAAGNCGTTGAATGTTAGCCATCTTTCTAAGCTCGATTAGACTGTTGTGTAAAGAATTGCGAGCGGAATGGTTATAGCGACAGTTGCTGTAATTACGCTAATAACAATTGCTTCTGCGAAAGGGTGTGCTTTTCTTACTAACTTACTCATATCTATAAGCCTTTGAATCTAGAAAGTGGAAATATCTGATTTTCTCTCATTAACGTGGCACGTATAGTAACACATAGTGTCCATATATGTAACATATATGGAGAAAATGAATTAATATTTACTAAAGGTAACATTATGAGATATATAATTCAGATAAGTTACCTAAATATANNCAATTTTCAATAAGTTAGTTAAATCTAGTCTACACAATAGGNTTTACATTTTGCTCTGNGANATNAAAANTAACCTACTGAAAATAAAGATAATATTAAGATTTAGGAAAATTGATCACAATATTAANTANGCCAACTATGTGAANTTAAGTGACGTTAATTAGTTTTGGACCTTAAGTAACTCAAAATGGTTTAACGAAGAGGTATTTCTACCCCTTTAAAATTGGCTTTATGTCTAATTGGAGCTAGCAATGAGACGCAAACCAGAGCTGGACTCGCCTCTGCAGTCCAAAGTTGTTGCTCTACCCGAGAGTCGACAACTAGATATACTGGCTGNGCTATTTGAACGGCGCCGNGCACGAGTGGTGCGCATCCCACTNGTAATAATTCAGGATGCTCCTGATCAGAAACTGGTTAATAGTTGGGTGAAAGATTTTATTGCCAATCCGCCTGATTACTTCATCATCCTTACAGGTGAAGGATTACGACGGTTAATTGGGGCTGCAGGACGTATCGGACTAGAATCGGAATTTGTTGGAGCTATGGCACAAGTAAAAACAGTTTGCCGTGGTCCAAAACCAGTGCAATCTTTGCGCAAGGTAAAACTAAATGCTTGGCTTCGGGCTGGGGAGCCGACGACAGCCGGTGTAATACAAAGTTTACGTAGAATAAATTTGCGTAATTCGCGTGTCTCCGTTCAGCTCTACGGTGAAGATCCAAACATTCAACTTATAGACTATCTTGGAAGTTGCCAGGTCGATGCATGTTGCAGCGTTTCTCCATATGTGTACCTTCCTGCTAGCAATAATGAAGAAGTCAAAGATTTTATTCGAGAACTCGAAAGCGGATTCATCGACCTTATTGTATTTACTAGCAAACCCCAAGTTCACAGATTATTCGAGGTTGCTGAGTTGTCTAATCTTATGGATCAATTAATCTGCGGATTGAGCAAAACTCATATNGCGGCAGTAGGACCTTTGGTAAGATCAGTTCTTGAACAGCGAGGTTGTAACGTAAANATTATGCCCACATCCGCTTATTTTATGAAACCACTTTTGCGTGCGGCCGAAGCATATTTTTGTTTAAAACCTGATGAAGGATAAGGCTAGTGCTCAAATTGCTCTCCGGATAGAATGTACAGCTCCATTAAATTATAGACCTGAATTTGATGCGCATTATTACGTTTAACTGCAATGGTATTCGGGCNGCTGCAAGAAAAGGATTTTTCGATTGGCTTGCCACTGCCAACGTTGATATTGTTTGTTTGCAGGAAACTAAGGCACAGGTTGATCAGCTCACGGATCCTATTTTTAGGCCTAAGAATTTTTATACCTATTATTTTGATGCTGTAAAAAAAGGCTATTCGGGAACTGCCATATACAGTCGAACCAAACCACATAACATATACAAAGGCCTAGGTTTCGAAATCGCCGATGATGAAGGCAGATACCTGCAGGTAGATTTCAAACGATTCAGTGTGGCCTCGCTCTACTTACCATCTGGNTCTGCAGGAGAAGAAAGGCAGGCTCGCAAGTTCGCATTTATGGATAAGTATATGCATCATATGAAAAGAATTCGTAAGCAAGATCGAGAATATATTATTTGCGGGGATTGGAATATCTGCCATAAAGAAATCGANCTTAAGAACTGGAAGACGAATAGAAAGAATTCGGGGTTCCTACCGGAGGAACGACGGTGGCTGGATGAGCTCTACTCGGAACTGGGATTTATTGATGCATTTCGTGTNGTGAATCAAGAAACAGACCAGTATTCGTGGTGGTCTAATCGNGGNCAGGCCAGAGCCAAGAACGTAGGGTGGCGTCTAGATTATCACGTAATTTCCCCTGGATTGCAGAATAAGGTTATATCAGCTGAAATTTACACGGACCAGAATTTTTCCGATCATGCTCCAGTTATTTTGGATTACAATATTTAGGGATATAAGATATTAATGGCTATTATTAATGAGCCCGTATTAAAAATACAGCGTTGGAGTCTATGTGCTGTCTTTATATTACTTACGACAGCACTGTCAGTTCCGATCATGGGGTATTCGCAGGAACTAAGAGCTATTATTGATACTTCAAAAGGAGCTATAGAAGTAACCTTAAATGAACGTGCTGCCCCAACCACTGTNGCTAACTTTGTTAATTTAGCTATACGCGGTTTTTATGAAGGACTTATGTTCCATCGTGTTGAGCGAAATTTCATGATACAGGGAGGGGACCCGCTCGGTACCGGAACGGGAGGCCCAGGTTATCAGTTTACTGGTGAGATTTTATTAAAGCATAATCAACCCGGAATTCTTTCCATGGCGAACTCCGGTCCGGGTACAGATGGCAGCCAGTTTTTTATAACACATCTTGCTACTTCTCATCTCGATGGTCTGCATTCGGTGTTCGGTAAAGTCATATCTGGGCAGCCTGTAGTGAACCAAATTAGGCGTAGGGATATTATCAATTCAATAACGATTGAAGGAGATCCNTCTGCGCTGTTCAGGAGAAAGCAGGACCAACTTAGTGAGTGGAATCAAGTTTTAGATGAGAACTTCTTGGATCTAAAATCGGTGTTTGAGTCGGGGGCAAACTAGGGGCTTATATTTGGTAGCACTTTTTTGAAGGGCTTCACTGTCACTTTCTGATAAACACCGTTAGTCACATAAGGATCAGCATCCGCCCACGCCTGAGCCTGGTCCATGCTGTCGAATTCGGCAATTACGAGGCTGCCACTAAAACCAGTGTGTTCCAGGTTATTATTATCGGAGGCTGGATGAGGCCCCGCAAGCAGTAGTCGGTTCTGTTCGGCCAGGTGATTTAAACGTTCTAGGTGTGCAGGACGTGCTGACCTTCGCTTTTTCAGACTGTCCTCGGTGTCCTCGCTCATGATAGCGTAGTACATTGTTATAGGGCTCTTGGATTAAATACACTATTTGCTGACAGGCTCCGTTGAATCTTCTTCAACGTCGATGTATTTGACGAGTATTGGCATCTGGCCAAGAATAAAAATAAATGTTAAGACGAGGTTGCCGAATACCTTAAATTGTATCCATAGCGTTTCACTTAGGGCAAATGCCACAGTCAAGTTTATAGCTCCTAATAATATAAAGTAGTAAATCCAAATGCTGTTCAACCGCTGCCATAATTCTTTTGGTGCATTGACTGCATGACCCATCATATGCTCAATAGCCGGTTTATCACTAANAAATCGTGATGCAAAAAATATGGTCGCAAAAACCCAATTCACGATAGGTGCTTTCCATTTTAAAAAAGCAGTATTTCTAAAAATTATGGTTGGGATACAGAATAAAATGACAGCGATCAGTGTGATCCATTGAAATTTATCCAGACGCTTCTGAATCAGATAAAGAGATCCGTAAACAATGATGGACACAGCTATCAGAAATTCAGCAGCACTGTAGATGCCCCCTACTTCATGTTGGAAATTGCCGATGGTGACAGCGCGCTCGTCCATTGCAAAGACACTGAAGAATACTAGTAAGGGGATGTAATCGATAAATTGCTTCATGATATTTTATGGCCACAACATATAAGTGAGCGCTAAATTACTGGACTGGCGAAACCTATTTTAAAGTATTTACACAATTGTGTCTGCTTCTGGAATTCTGTTGCTAAGCGTCTCTTTCTTGTAAAAGCACCACTAACAGAGTGTATTTCTCGAACTTGGATCTGATTTTTATTTCTTTTGTATTAAAATTATGGTCTTTTCGTTGGATCACTCTCCCCAGCGCAGACAAATAAATCAAGAATCAATGCAATCATGGCTGAATTCCTGCAAGTATATCCGCACAATCCGGATGCCCGCGTCATTAAAAAGGCTGCCCAGGTGCTTTTAGAGGGNGGTGTTATCGTTTATCCCACTGATTCTACCTATGCGTTGGGNTGNCATATCGGGGACAAGGCGGCACTAGAGCGTATTCGCCGTATTCGCCAGTTACATCCGCGACATAATTTCACCTTGGTTTGCAGTGATTTGTCGTCGTTGTCTACTTATGCAAACGTTAACAATAGCGCCTATCGCATTCTTAAAGCCTATACTCCTGGNCCGTACACCTTCATTCTCAAAGCTTCAAAAGAGGTGCCCCGACGACTCATGCATCCCAAACGAAAGACGATAGGTTTGAGAGTTCCTGATAATAAGATTGCCGAGGCAATCCTAGCAACCCTTGGTGAGCCGATTATGAGCACCAGTGTTATTTTGCCTGATGAAGAAGAACAGCTCTTCGATGCACATGAGATAAGTCTTAAAATTGAAAAACAGGTAGACTTGATAGTCGATGGGGGAAATTGTGGGCCAGAACCTACCACCATGATTGATATCGTGGAAGGTATACCGAAGGTGTTACGGGTGGGTAAGGGAGATCCTAAACCATTTGAGTGAACACGGGTTATAATTTGGAATCTCGAAAACTTGCTTAGATTCGGGCCTCGATTTTATCGTAAGCGATATGTAAGAGGATCAACGTACAAAGGGAGTACAAATTGACTACAGTGGATTCGCAACAACGGGTGTTATCGGGTATGCGTCCAACAGGACGCTTGCACTTAGGCCACCTTCACGGAGTCCTTAATAATTGGGTCAAGTTACAGCATGAATACGACTGCTTCTTTTTTGTTGCCGATTGGCATGCTTTAACCACTCACTATGGTGATTCCGCCATTTTTGACGAGCATGTAATCGATATGGTAATCGATTGGCTCGCGGTGGGGGTGAATCCGAGTAGTGCCGCTCTCTTTGTGCAATCCAAAATCCCTGAACATGCTGAATTACACCTTTTGTTATCTATGCTGATACCGCTGGGTTGGTTGGAACGCGTACCTAGTTACAAAGATCAGCAGGAAAAACTACAGGAGCTAAACTTAGATACTTACGGCTTTCTTGGTTACCCTTTGCTGCAAGCTGCGGATATCCTAATCTACCGTGCCGGGTTTGTGCCGGTAGGAGCCGACCAGGTTGCTCATGTTGAATTAACCCGAGAGGTTGCTAGACGTTTTAATCATATGTATGGCAAAGAAGCAGGGTTTCAGGAAAACGCAGAAGCTGCGGTACATAAGATGGGTAAGAAAGCGTCGAAGTTGTATTTGAATTTAAGGTCAGCTTACCAGGAAAAAGGGGACCATGAAGCGTTAGTGAAGGCTCAAGCTTTTTTGAAACAACAACAGAATATCTCAATAGATGATCGTGAACGTCTGTTGGGTTATCTAGAGGGTGGAGGGAAAATGATTTTGGCGGAACCTCAATCGCTTTTGACTCCAGCTTCGAAAATGCCGGGTCTAGATGGGCAAAAAATGTCCAAATCCTATGACAATATGATTTGCTTGCGTGAACCACTAGAAGATGTACGGAAAAAGATCACCACCATGCNGACTGATCCGGCCCGAGTAAGACTGTCTGACCCCGGCGATCCTGAGAAATGCCCAGTGTGGCAGCTACATGAAACTTATTCGAATGCTGAAACAAAGGAATGGGCGATGGGAGGCTGTAAAAGCGCAGGAATTGGTTGCTTAGACTGTAAGAAACCGGTTATTGATGCAGTTGTGACAGAGCTCGAGCCGATACAGAAAGAAGCAGAACAATATGAGAAAGATCCAGACCTAGTACGATCGATACTCATCGGCGGCTGTGAGACCGCTAGAGAAACTGCGAGGGAGACGCTGANCGAAGTTCGGTCAGCCATGGGTCTCACTGCGTGGTAAGATGGGTTACCGTAAGTGAGCTTTTCATAAGTTTTTGAGGTAGAATTTTACTCACCATAGTACCCTTGAGCAGATCATAAGATTGACGAAAGCCGGTACCGATACTGATACTAAAAACCTTGAGTCACAAGGGATTGCCGGTACTCTCTCAGAAAACCAATCAAACACCTTAGAGCAGCAAGAATTGCCNCTTGCTTTTATAGCAGGTGAGGCGATTACAGAGGTTCCTAAGGATCTATATATTCCCCCGGATGCTCTAGAGATTTTCTTGGAAGCATTCGAAGGGCCATTAGACCTGCTACTGTACCTGATTAAACGTCAAAACATTNACATACTGGAAATTAATGTCGCGGAAATTACCGATCAATACATGGCGTATGTGGAGTTAATGGAAGCTAGCCAGTTTGAACTTGCCGCAGAGTATTTGGTGATGGCAGCGATGCTGGCCGAAATCAAATCACGTATTCTACTCCCTAGACATGAAGAGGAGGNGACAGAAGAAGACGATCCGCGTATGGAGCTTATTCGCCGATTGCAGGAATACGAGCGATACAAGGAGGCAGCGCAAAAGATTAACGACTTACCAAGAATGGATCGTAACTACTATCTTGCAAAGGCTATGTTACCTGTCATTGAACGTGTAACTCCGGATCCGGATGTCGATCTGCAAGACATGCTTATCTCTCTNGCAAGAGTGCTGCNTCGAGCCGATATGTTTGAGCATCACCATATACAGCTTGAGACTCTCTCAACGCGGGAGAAAATGTCTGAAATTTTAATACGTATCTCCGAACACAAGTTCGTACCGTTGGTATCACTACTAGTAAAGGAAGAGGGTAGGCTGGGTATAGTGGTCACCTTCCTGGCGGTGATGGAATTGATGAAAGATTCATTGATTGAAATAGTGCAGACAGATCCTTTTGGACCTATTCACTTAAAATCGAGAAGCTAATGAAGGTAATCGGACCGGGATAAATGAGCGATTTGGATAACAAGCTAAAAATGGTAGTAGAAGGACTGTTGTTGGCAGCAGGCAGGCCTCTTACGATTGATAATATTGCCTCGGTTTTCGATAAGAAAGAACGCCCTGACCGTCAAGAGCTAAAAGCTGTGATGCAGGTTATTTCCGAGGAATGTAACGATCGCGGATTCGAATTAACAGAAGTCGCTTCAGGTTACCGTTTCCAAGTAAAACAGGAGTTAAGTGAATGGATAGGCAGGCTTTGGGAAGAGAAATCGCCACGTTATACTCGGGCGCTTCTTGAGACGCTGTCACTAATTGTCTATAGGCAGCCTATCACACGGGGTGATATTGAAGAAATTAGAGGTGTGGGGGTCAGCCCTAATATTATCCGAACGTTGCTTGATCGNGAATGGGTGCGGGTGGTCGGTCATCGCGATGTGCCGGGACGCCCTGCTATGTTTGCAACAACCAAACAGTTTCTTGATTATTTCAATTTAAAGAGCCTGCAGGAATTACCGCCACTCGCGGAAATTAAGGACCTGGGCAAATCCGAGCAGGAGCTTGATTTAGAAGACGATTTCACTGCTCGTGTCTCTTTAGAACTACCAGAGGAAGCCATAGATGAAAGCAGCTATGAGCGAACCGTTGCTACGGAAGCCGAGTTATTAGCAGAGAGAGAAGCGGTGGAATTATCTAAAAAGCCGTTGGATGAGATTTTGGGAATAAATTTGACGGAAGAGCTACTTGATTCGGAAGATTCTATAGAAACACAAAGGTCTGAGTCTGCGAAAATTTCCCNTGAAAGTGCTAGTGAANCGTCACGAACTTCGATGGATGGGAAGCAGGGAGACCCGTCTATCGAGACGGGCCATGAAAAGCAACCTGATCAGGGTGATGCCGNAGAGGAGCACGATAACAATATCGAACAAAGTGAACTTGATGCGGCAAATGAGACAATGGNCTTTGAAATCGAAGAAGAAAGGAGCAAATTTGACTAATAAGCTCCAGTATCTTTTCTGGACCATATCCTCAAAGCAATACAATGTCAGAGAAATTACAAAAAGTGCTTGCAAGAGCAGGCTTTGGTTCACGTCGCGAAATTGAGGAGTGGATTAAGCAAGGGCGGGTCAAAGTTAATGGCAAAGTAGCCGTAATTGGTGAACGAGTAAACGATGAAGACAAGATTGTCGTTGGCGGGAAAAAGTTAGCATCTCAACATAACCGTCAAGGCGGGCACCGGGTATTACTGTACAACAAGCCAGAGAATGAAATTTGCACTCGTAAGGATCCAGAAGGAAGGCCTACAGTCTTCGACAAACTACCGGCCGTTCATAGGGGTCGCTGGGTGTCCGTCGGTCGATTAGACATCAATACTAGCGGACTACTGCTTTTTACCTTAGACGGTGAACTAGCTAACAAGTTAGCCCATCCGAGTTCCCAGATCGAGCGAGAGTACGCGGTTCGGGTTATGGGGCAAGTAACCCCTAATATGGTGCAGCGTATGCATGAAGGCGTTGTTATCGATAACCATCTGTGCCGCTTTACCGATATTCAGTACTACGCAGGTGAAGGAATAAACAAGTGGTTCCATGTTGTTATTATGGAAGGGCGAAATCGAGGGGTACGCAAATTATGGGAGTCTCAAGGATTAAGAGTTAGTCGTTTAAAACGAGTACGCTTTGGTCCTATATTAATCCCAAGTTCTGTCAGGCGGGGTCAGTTTCTGGAATTATCTACGAGAGAAGTGCAGAAGCTACAGCGATTAGTCGGGCTTTAATGATTTATTATAATCGATGGGATGACTGCGCAATTCGCGTTACGGTAGAGGATTGAATTCTTTTGCGTTTAGAGCTTGTCCGTGAAGTGATTTCGCCTCCCGGCTTAGTAGGTAGAGGTAAATAGGCATCAGACTTTCCGGGGTTGGTTGGAGTTCAGGGTTTTCAGCAGGATAGGCCGTTTGTCTCATCGCCGTCCGAACGCCGCCGGGATTTAAGCTGTTTACCCGTATGTTGGTTGTGTTTGCTAGTTCGGCTGCTAAGGTCTGCATAAGTCCCTCAATGGCGAATTTGGAAACGGCGTAGGCACCCCAATAAGCCCGCCCAACTCGCCCGACGCTCGATGAAACAAACAACACCCTTGCGTCGTCAGACTTGCTTAGAGTCGGTAACAATTCCTTGGTGAGATAGAAAACAGCATTTACATTTACTTGCATTATTTGGTGCCAGTCTTCTGTTGGATAAAATTCAATTGGAGTTCGGGGGCCTAGTAGGGCAGCGTTGTGTATGATTCCGTCTAGGGTGCCTACGCGTTGCGCCACTGATTCCGCTAGAGCTTTATAATCATCAATTTTGGCTGTACTAAAATTCATGGGATGAAGGAAGGCTTTGTCCGGGTGCTGTCTCTCAATATTATCGTACACTGCCTCCAGCTTTTCCTGAGACCTACCAAGTAGGATAACCGTCGCTCCATGATCTGCAAAAGTGGAAGCACAGACCTTACCAATTCCATCACTCGCTCCTGTAATCAGGATAGTTTTACCGGATAGTAGGTCGGATGGAGCGTCGTAACAAAACATCGTTTTAGGCAAACTTAAGCAGATTCAGAAGAGATTTGATTTGCTCGGCAGATCGGAGGATAAAGTCGGCACCCCATTCTTCGACATTGGTGTTAGCCGATAGGTAACCGTACGCAGCTGCGATTGCAATGACATCAGCGTTTTTTGCTGCTTGAATGTCACGGATATGATCCCCTATATATACTGTGCGATCGATATCTCGGCCTAGTTGCTGACAGGCCAATAAGATAGGTTCTGGATGGGGTTTTCGATTCGTCACATGGTCTGGGCAAACCAATGATTTACATTTGCCCATTACCCCTAATTTGCTTAATAACAGTTTTGAATACTTCTCGGGTTTATTCGTGACAATTCCCCAGGCGATTTCTGAGGCATCGAGATTGTTTAATAACTCGGACATGCTCGGGTAGAAGAATGCTTCGGTCCTTTTCAATTGTTCATAATACATTTCAAGCAGTCGGTTATTTAGTTGCGGAAATTCTTCATGTTCATCGGTGATATCGAAAGCAAGTTTAACTAAAGCACGAGCCCCATCGGAAACAGTTTGGTAAATTAGCTCGGTATGGATAGGGGGTTTATCGTGCTCTTCAAGTAGCTGGTTTACCACTTTTATGAAATCCGGGGCTGTGTCGATTAGAGTCCCATCGAGGTCGAATAACACACATTCTATGGAGGTTTCAAGGCTCATAACTATTTTTCGGCTTTGTGGTAGCAGGCAATATAGTTTACGTCGATATTTTTTTGCAGAAAGTAGCGGCGGCTGAAAGGATTGTATCCCAACCCAATTTGGTCTAGAAGTTGAAGATTATAGACTCGACACCAGCTGGCTAGTTGAGAAGGTTTGATGAACCTGGCGTAATCATGAGTGCCTTTAGGTAGAAGTTTAAGTATGTATTCACCAGCTATCACCGCAAATAAGTATGCCTTGAGATTTCGATTAATAGTAGAGTAAAAAACAATACCTCCAGGTTTGAGCAATTGCATGCTAGCCTGTATAACTGAAGAGGGTTTGGGAACGTGTTCCAGCATTTCCAAGCAGGTGATCACATCGTATTGTTGTTTTTCATCTTCGACAAGCTGTTCCGCTGAAGCAAATCGATAATCTATCTCTAGTTTGCTCTCCAGTTGATGAAGTTTTGCGACTGAAAGTGAAGCTTTTGCGAGATCTATAGCAGTAACTTTTGCGCCATGATAAGCCAGCGCCTCAGCGAGTATTCCACCACCACAGCCAATATCCAAGACTTGTTTCCCGGCTAAATTTACGTGGCGGTTAATGTAGTTGACGCGCAACGGATTGATCTCGTGGAGAGGACGAAATTCTCCGTTAACGTCCCACCACCGAGCTGCTAGGGCTTCAAATTTTTTAATCTCTAGTTCGTCAACATTTGTCATCATCTTTACTAGCGGCCCATAGCCAGGATTCGCTCCTGCCATGTTTGAGTTACCGTGCGTAGGAGTCCTTCATCTATGGTTTTGAGGGCTCCATTTTGGAGAATAGCCCTTCCACCGCACCAAACATGTGAAACCTGCGAAGATTTGGCTGCATAGACAAGGTGAGACAGAGGGTTATGATTAGGTAAAGTATTGAAACTATTAAGGTTTACGGCGGTAATATCGGCATATTTACCCACCTCCAAACTGCCAATCTTTTGCTCAATTCCGAGAGCTTTGGCACCGTTTATTGTAGCTATTTCCAATACTTGGTGTGCAGGGAGAGAGCGTGCGTCGCCAGCTATGCCTTTTGCTACCAGGGCTGCAGTTCGCATTTCAGAAAACATGTCCAGGTCATTGTTACTCGCTCCGCCGTCAGTGCCTAGAGCAAGATTTACAGAGTGGGACAAAAGTTTTGCAGTTTCACAGAAACCACTGGCCAATTTCAAATTTGATTCGGGGCAATGAATAACGCTTGCTCCTAGCTCTGCGAGTAAGCGAATTTCTTCATTGAGTAGCTGGGTGGCATGAACGCAAAGTAATCGCGGGCTGATTAAACCGAGCTCCTTCAGTCTTTGTAAGGGGCGTCGCCCATCCTTCGCTACCGCTTCGGTGACTTCTTCAGTAGTTTCATGTATATGCATATGAATAGGCACGTCTAATTCTTCCGCTAAAACTGCAAGTTTTTTTAGCGGGTCATCGGAAACTGTATAGGGAGCGTGCGGACCGAAAGCGGTGTAAATCAAATCGCTGCTGCGAAAGTCGTCGTGTAGTTGTGTTGCCTTGAGTATGTATTCATCCGCATCCATAGCCCATACAGATGGGAAATCAAGGATTGGACTGGCAAGTTGCACTCGAATATGAGCATCTAGTGCAGCTTTTGCGACTTCGTCAGGAAAGAAATACATGTCAGCGAAGCAGGTAGTACCAGAGGTGATCATTTCAGCGATCGCTAGGCTAGCCCCTTGGTAGACAAATTCTCGATCTACTAATTTGCTTTCTAGTGGCCAAATTAATTCTTCAAGCCATTGTTTTAGTGAAATATCGTCAGCCAGCCCCCTGAATAGCGTCATAGGAGAATGTCCGTGAGCATTTACCAGTCCAGGTATGAGTACGTGGTGAGGAAGCTCAATATCCTTTGTGGCTGTAACGGTGGCACGAGCTTCTTCTTGACTACAAATCGCGACAATTTTTTTGCCTTTGATTGCCACGGCATAGTCATGTAAAACAACTCCTGACGGGACAACGGGTATGGTCCATTTAGCTCGAATCAACAAGTCTGAGTGAAGAGTATTTTTAGGATTCAATTTTGTTGCGTTCTACCTCTATTTAGTTTCCTATACTAGTCAGTCGAGAACCGAGTTTCCAAAGCCCAATACGGCCGCGATTATACCCTCAATTCCTGAAAATAGCGCCCTTTTATACGACTTTTGAATTACACCGTAACATATTGAAATATAGCGATTTAATTAACAAGAAAAATACTCTTTAAGGTGTCCTTTTCAGTAAGAATTATGGTAAAATATTGTCCTTGTATTGAAGGTAGTTTCTGGATAAGGGTTAACAGATTTCTAGTTTTCTGTGGTCGCCTTTCAAGGCCGATTTTTAAGCCTGTTTAGACGTAAGAAAACATCAAAATCGGCCGCTACAATGGCTAATGGATACTAATTATTCGCCTGAAAGAAAAACGACTACAAGTCTCACTCCCATCGAATGCGGGGTTCCCTCCGTAATCTTAGGAAAAAGCTAATTTATGTCTGAGTTTGCTAAGCAGGTTCTGCCTGTCGCACTAGAAAGCGAAATGCGTGAATCTTATCTTGCTTATGCGATGAGTGTGATCGTAGGGCGTGCTTTGCCTGATGTAAGGGACGGGCTCAAACCTGTTCATCGCCGTGTTCTCTTTGCCATGAACGTATTGTCTTGCGATCACAACAAACCTTATAAGAAATCCGCTCGGGTTGTAGGTGAGGTTATCGGAAAGTATCACCCCCATGGAGATACGGCCGCCTACGATACAATCGTCAGAATGGCGCAAGATTTCTCACTGCGCTATCCACTGGTGGACGGGCAAGGTAATTTTGGCTCTATCGACGGTGATGCAGCTGCAGCAATGCGATACACGGAGATTCGCATGGCTAAGATTGCACATGATCTGTTGGCGGACCTGGATAAGGAAACAGTCGATTTTTCTCCAAATTACGATGGCACGGAAGATATGCCAGACGTGCTGCCCACTCAGGTACCAAATTTGCTGGTTAATGGGTCATCAGGAATTGCGGTTGGCATGGCGACAAATATTCCTCCACATAATCTTAATGAAGTGATCGGTGGGGCAATTGCCCTTTTGGATAACCCAGATATTGAAATTGATGAACTTATGGAACATATCCAAGGCCCCGATTTTCCGACAGGAGGGATTATTAACGGTAAGGCGGGCATAGTGCAGGCCTATCGAAGCGGCCGAGGGCCAGTTTACATGAGAGCTCGCGCTGAAGTTATTGATGATGAGAAAACTAGTAAGCAGAGCATTATTGTCACAGAGATTCCTTATCAGCTTAATAAATCAAAATTGATCGAAACGATCGCCGAACTGGTGAAGGAAAAGAAGATAGAAGGTATCACAGAGTTGCGGGATGAATCTGATAAGGATGGATTGCGCATCGTAATCGAACTGCGAAAGGGCGAAATGGGTGAGGTTGTGTTGAATAACTTGTATGCCCAGACCCAGATGCAGTCTACTTTCGGAATTAATATGGTAGCTATAGTCGATGGTCAACCAAGGCTATTGAATCTTAAAGAAATACTAGATGCATTTATTCGTCATCGCCGCGAGGTCATTTCCCGCCGCACAAATTATCTATTGCGCAAGGCCAAAGAGCGCGGGCATATCCTTGAGGGCCTAGCCGTCGCGCTAGCTAATATCGATTCAATTATTGAATTGATTAAGAGTTCTCCTAGCCCTGCTGAAGCTAAGGAAAAATTGTTAGCAGGTTCTTGGGATTCGAACAGCGTGCTTGAGATGCTCGGCAAAGTGGATCCGAATGCGTGCCGCCCTGATGAGCTTGAGGCGGGTTACGGACTGAAAGGTAAAAAATATATTCTTTCGCCAAATCAGGTGCAGGCAATTCTCGAATTAAGGCTCCATCGACTGACTGGACTTGAGCGTGACAAGCTAATTAATGATTACAAAGAGTTGTTAAAACAGATTACTGACTATATAGATATTTTGGAGAACCAGCCGCGGTTGATCGCTGTTGTTCGAAAAGAGTTAGAACAGATTCAAACAGAGTACGGTGATGACCGTCTCACTGAAATTGTAGGCTCTCACCAGGATCTAGAGGAAGAAGACTTAATTTCCGTAGAAGACCGCGTAGTGACAATATCCAAAGGAGGATATGCAAAAACTCAGCCACTTGATGATTATACAACTCAGCGTCGAGGAGGAATGGGGAAAGCGGCTGCATCGGTAAAAGACGAAGATTTTGTTGAACATCTATTAATAGCAAGCACGCATGACACCCTCCTGTGTTTCAGTAGTGTGGGTAAAGTCTACTGGCTGAAAGTATTTCGGATACCGATTGCAGGGAGAACTGCCAGGGGCAAACCTATCATTAATATTCTTCCTCTTGAAGAAGGAGAACGTATAACTAGCATGTTACCGGTAACCGAATATTCGGACGACCATTACGTGTTTATGGCGACATCGAACGGGACAGTAAAAAAGACTGCTCTAACCAATTTTGCAAGGCAGCGCAGTGTCGGTTTGCGAGCGATTGAGCTCGATGAAGGGGACGAGCTGGTTGGTACGGCTATCACCAATGGTGAGCATGATGTCATGCTTGTCAGTAGCCGTGGTAAAACCATTCGGTTTAAGGAAGGTGACGTGAGGCCCATGGGGCGAACCGCGCGGGGTGTTAGAGGCTTAAGGATGGGGGCTGAGAGTCGTATGATCTCCCTAATTATCCCGAATAATGATAGGCAAATCTTGACTGTTAGTGAAAATGGTTATGGCAAGCGCACTCAAGTGGAAGATTTCCCAGTATACCGTCGCGGAGGACAGGGGGTCATTGGTATTCAAACCAACGAGCGAAATGGTTCTATTGTTGGGGCAGTGCAGGTATCGGATTCAGACGAAATCATGATGATTTCTGATAAAGGTACTTTGGTGCGCACGCGCGTTGAAGAAATCTCTGTTCAGGGAAGAAATACTATGGGCGTGCGATTAATAAGATTGAAAGAAGGTGAAAAGCTAGTAGGTCTTGAACAGGTTGATGAGCCATCTGGTGAAGAAGACGATCTAGTAGATGAAAAGAAACAAGAATCGCCGAAGTAGATTTAAGGTGTATTTCGGGTTTACGATTTAGGCTATTTTGAAAAATTGGATTACTCCACTTCCACTATTAAATTGGTAGGGAAGATATCTTGAATACTCCCGTTAAAGTAGGTTTCCTGGGGCCTAAAGGCACATTTTCTCAAGTAGCCGTTATGAAGTATTTTGGTAGTACTTTCGAGCTTCTTGATTGCACTACTATTGACGATGTTTTCCTTAAGGTGGAGGACGGGAGCATCAATTTTGGTGTCGTACCAGTAGAAAACTCAACAGAAGGAGCAGTGAATAACACTCAGGACTGCTTTATTGACAGTGAAGTAAGGATAGTGGGAGAGGAAGTCGTACCCATCGAACACAACCTGATGTTTTCTGCAACTGCGGACACGGAAAACTTCAACGCAATTGCTTCGCACAAACAATCTCTGGCCCAGTGCCGAAAATGGTTGCAGGAAAACTATCCTGCAGTTCGGTTCATTGAATGTACAAGTAACGCCGAGGCAGCAAGGCTGGCGAAGAACGATGCTTCAATTGGTGCGATAGCGAGTGAGCTAGCAGCCAGCATATATGGCCTTGAGATCAAAAAACATAATATACAAGACCAGTATCACAATAGAACGCGCTTTTTGGTGCTTTCAAAATTCAAAGCTGCGCCGACAGGAAATGACAAAACTAGTGTACTGATTTATACCGAAAATAAACCGGGAGCGCTATTTAGAATACTGGAACCGTTTGAAAAACTACAAATTAATTTAACTAAAATAGAAACGAGACCCTCTAAAAATCAAGCATGGGCCTATGTATTCTTCATAGACTTTGAAGGGCATACAGAGGACACGCAGGTACAGGGTTTATTTAAAAGGTTAGATACCTGTACTGCCGAGATTAAGATATTGGGTTCTTACCCTATATCGCACAGTTAATGCACTAAACCCCACTACTTATCGGGGCGATGTAAAGTATGTCATCGATTACAGACAAATCAATACTAATCATTGGCCTTGGGTTGATAGGGGGCAGTATTGCGCGTGGGTTAAAACAGGCAAACCCTAATCAAGCAATAGCAGGAATTGATAAAAACACTGAAACGATCGCGTTAGCGATGAATGAGGGAGTTATTGATCAAACTGGAGAATTAGATGCGTTGTGTATGGGGTCAGACATAGTAATCCTTGCATTACCTCCTAAAACTACCATAGAGACTATTCCTCACATCGCTGCCTGCACAGGGCCAGAAACAGTGGTAACCGATGTGTCGAGTGTAAAATCAGCAATCATTGAAAGTGTCAATAAACTTGATCAAAGCTTCGCAAAACGTTTCATAGCAGGTCATCCCATTGCTGGATCGGAGCAAAGTGGCTACGAAGCCTCCACAGACAACCTTTTTTATCATCGTAGCGTGATTATTACTCCTCAGTTAAACAATGATCCAGGAGCAGTCTCTTTAATTAATGCATTGTGGCGTCAGCTGGGGAGCTTTGTTTTGGGAATGGACTTTAAGCACCATGATACTGTGCTTGCAGCAACCAGTCATTTGCCCCACTTACTAGCCTACGCTGCGGTTGATGTTCTGGCTAACCAAGAGCAAAGTAAGGATATTTTCCGATATGCCGCAGGGGGATTTGCTGACTTTAGTCGTTTGGCATCGAGTAATGCCAAGATGTGGGCAGATATTTTTACTAGTAATTCTAAGGCAACCCTAAAAATCCTCGACGCCTATGTGGATAATCTACAACGAATGAAAACGTTTATCCGGCAGAAGGACCATGATCAACTTATGGCGGTTTTTGTTGAAGCTAAACAAGTACGCGATAGCTTTCTAAAACTTCACTTGAAAAATGAATCTCTCTTGCCAATTGAATTGGAGAATACACAGCTTAGTGTAGAGCCCGGAGCCCGGATAACTGGTAGTTTACGAGTTCCCGGGGATAAGTCTATTTCACACCGAGCCATTATACTTGCTGCAATCGCTGAAGGCGTGACACAAGTGCAGGGTTTTCTGGAAGCTGAGGATACGTTGCACACGGTAGCCGCTTTTAGAGAGCTAGGAGTTACTATTATCGGGCCTGAAAATGGAAACCTGATAATCTTTGGTGTTGGTAAGAAAGGATTGAAGGCGCCTCGTTTCCCTCTTTACTTAGGTAATTCTGGTACAACTATGCGGTTGTTAGTAGGTCTACTGTCAGCTCAAGAATTTCCCGTAGAATTAATAGGTGATGAATCTCTGAACGATCGACCAATGGGGCGAGTGGTAGAACCATTACGAAGTATGGGCGCAATGATCGAAACCGCTGAAAATGATAGGGCCCCTATAAGCATAAAAGGTTCGCCCTTATTGGGTATTAGTTATGATATGCCTATAGCTAGCGCGCAGGTTAAGTCTTGCTTACTGCTAGCTGGCCTCTATGCTGAAGGAAAAACTAGTATCACAGCGCCAGCCCCTTGCCGCGATCACACAGAACGCATGTTGAAGGGTTTCGGTTATCCAGTGATTGTAGATAATTCCAAATCGCAAGTTACTGTCTCCGCGGGTGGCTCGCTTTGCGCGTTTGATATCGACGTACCGGCGGATATTTCGTCTGCAGCATTTTTTATGGTTGCCGCTTTAATTTGCCCAGGTTCAACATTGACGCTTGAACATGTTGCCGTAAACCCTACCCGTATTGGTATTATAAATATACTGAACGCTATGGGTGGTGATATTAGACTTATAAACGAACGGGAGGTCGCAGGGGAACCAGTAGCGGACATTGGCGTTAAATATAAGCCGCTGGTGGGTATTGAAATACCACGGGATCAAATCCCACTGGCAATCGATGAATTTCCAGCTATTTTCATAGCAGCGGCCTACGCGAAAGGAAATACTGTTTTACGCGGAGCGTCAGAATTGCGGCTTAAAGAGAGCGATCGTATTGAAGCGATGGCAAACGGACTAGACATCCTGGGCATAGACAATGAGGTTTTTGAGGATGGAATCCGAATAACCGGGGGCTCCTTAGATGGCGGTTATGTTGACAGCCAAGGTGACCATCGTATCGCAATGGCTTTTATAATCGCAGGGTTGAGGGCAAAAGCGCCTGTAATAGTGGCAAATTGCGCTAATATTGCCACTTCATTTCCTAGTTTTGTTCAGGTAGCTCAAGCGATGGGGATTAAAGTAACCCAATCTCTTGAAAATGAGCATTGAACAAAATTCCCGTTATTACAATTGATGGGCCCTCCGGATCTGGTAAAGGTACGGTGGCAACACTAACTGCCAAAGACCTAGGGTTCAGGTTACTAGATAGTGGGGCGCTCTATCGTTCTCTAGCAGTCTCCGCTATTAAGCGCGAAGTGAATCTGGAAGATCACCAGCAGTTAGCTGATCTAGCTCGGTGTTTAAATATCGAATTTGATCTATTTAATTCTGGGTCTGTATGGTTGGATGGAGAAGATGTTTCCCTCTCAATTCGTACCGATATTGTGAGTAAGGCGGCTTCTCTGCTTGGTACAATACCTGCTGTTCGGACGGCCCTCCACGAGCAGCAGTTGGCTTTCAGGAAAGAACCTGGCCTAGTAGCTGACGGTCGTGATATGGGTACTGTGGTTTTTCCGGATGCCTTAGTAAAAATATATCTGACAGCGCGACTAGAAGAAAGGGTGCAAAGGCGCTATAAGCAGTTGATTGATAAGGGTATTGATGCTACTCTGCCGCTCCTTTTGCGAGACCTGAAAGAGCGAGATGCAAAGGACAGCGAACGTCCAATATCGCCACTTAAGCCTGCCAAGGATGCTGTAGTTTTGGATACTACTGATCTTCAGGTAGACCAGGTAGTTCAGCTAGTAATGAGTATTGTTAGAGACCGATTGGCCAGTTAGGGTCTCAAAAAGAACCGTTTCAAGGTCGTAACACCAGTACTAGCGACCATGGGACTAAAACTAAATACCCCCACTGATGCTGGGCAGTGGGTATTAACAATATACTTCATAAATATATTGTAAATACATGATTTAACAGGTTTAATAATGAGTGAAAGTTTTGCAGACTTATTTGAACAGAGCTTAAAAGAAGTAGATATGACCCCCGGTGCCATCGTTATCGGGACCGTAATAGAGATTGATACGGAATGGGTGACAGTACATGCTGGCCTTAAGTCCGAAGGCGTTATCCCCCGCGAACAATTTTTAAATGAAGAAGGCAATTTCTTACTCGAGATAGGCGACGAGGTTAAAGTAGCACTTGAAAGCGTTGAAGACGGCTTCGGCGAGACCCGTTTATCTAGAGAGAAAGCGAAGCGTGCCGAATCCTGGATGGAACTAGAAGCGGCCCATGAAAGCAATGCTATTGTAACCGGGGTCATTAATGGGAAGGTAAAAGGTGGTTTCACGGTTGATCTAAACAATATTCGCGCTTTCTTGCCAGGTTCTCTAGTGGATGTGCGTCCCGTTCGAGACACCCTCCACCTCGAAGGTCAGCAGCTTGAATTTAGGCTAATTAAACTGGACCGGAAGCGGAACAATGTCGTAGTTTCGCGTCGCGCGGTGCTTGAATCAGTGAGCACCGAAGAGCGCGATGCCTTACTAGAAAAATTACAAGAAGGTATGTCGGTTAAAGGAATTGTGAAAAATCTTACCGATTATGGCGCGTTTGTAGATCTAGGGGGTGTAGATGGCCTGCTTCACATTACCGACATGTCTTGGAAACGCATAAAACACCCTAATGAGATCGTCAACGTTGGGGATGAAGTAGACGTTAAGGTTCTTAAGTACGATCGCGACCGTAATCGTGTTTCATTGGGCTTGAAGCAACTTGGTGAAGATCCTTGGGTGGCTATTAAGAAGCGCTATCCAGAAAATTCCAAGGTCAAGGCAGTGGTTACCAATCTGACCGACTATGGTTGTTTCGCTGAGCTTGAAGAAGGCGTGGAAGGACTGGTCCATGTGTCGGAAATGGATTGGACAAACAAGAATATCCATCCATCTAAGGTTGTTCAGTTGGGTGATGAAATTGACGTTATGATCTTGGATATTGATGAAGAGCGACGCCGTATTTCCCTTGGCATCAAACAGTGTGAACAAAATCCCTGGGATGGGTTTGCTGAAAAGCACAAGAAGGGGGATAAGATATCCGGAAGTATTAAGTCGATTACTGATTTTGGTATATTTATTGGACTTGAGGGGGATATTGATGGCTTGGTGCACCTATCGGATATTTCGTGGGAAGAGCCGGGAGAAGAAACGGTCCGGAACTACACGAAAGGTGACGAGATCGAAACAGTTATTCTGTCAGTCGACCCCGAGCGAGAGCGTATTTCTCTGGGTATCAAGCAATTGGAAGACGATCCTTTTATGGACTATGCATCTGAATATGAAAAGGGCAGTATAGTAAAGGGTGTTGTTTCAGATATCGATGCAAAATCAGCAACCATCACTCTGCAGGAAGGTGTAGACGGAGTGCTGCGAGCGTCCGAGATCAGCCGGGACAAGGTCGAGGATGCGCGTAATGCGCTCAAAACAGGAGATGAAATTGAGGTCAAGATTTTGAGTGTGGACAGAAAAAATCGAATCTTAAGTCTGTCTGTTAAAGCTATTGAAATTGATGCTGAGAAAGCGGTGATTAAGGAGCACAAGAACCAGGAAGCCAGTGACGTTTCGCCAGGTACTATCGGTGATTTAATTAAGGCAGAATTGGATAAGAGTTAACCGCTAATCGGTTGGGCTACACGTGAAACCAAATCAAACTTTATGGTAGGCTAGAAGGGCCTACGTATGGAACGCCCTGAATAACGAAAATATAGTGGGCGGTGGGGGAATCTATGACCAAATCTGAACTAATAGATCATATTGCCGGAAAGCAGACTCAGTTGTCGTCGAAAGATGTGGAATTGGCGATCAAGGCGGTTCTTGAATATATGTCTCAAGTGTTATCCGAAGGGGGAAGAATTGAGATTAGAGGGTTTGGTAGTTTCTCTCTGCATTATCGCGTGCCGCGTATAGGGCGAAATCCTAAAACTGGTACGCCTGTTGCATTAAGTGGCAAATACGTTCCCCATTTTAAGCCAGGTAAAGAGCTACGCGATCGGGTCAACAACAGTATGTTGGTAGAACGACAGCTATTTTAATAAATTAATAAAAAAGGCTTTAATGATCGAGCGGCATAGCCTTAGAGGTTATGCCGTTTTTGTTTTATGGAACAAAACTTCATTAATCTTGACTACCTTTGTTAACAGAAGGGTTGTAAAAAGTAAATGCGTAAGATTACTAAAATACTTTCTGGTTTTTTCCTGATTACAGTTTTTGGAGTTAGCACTACGTTTTCCTATTTCAATACNGTCCCTGTNAGTATAGCCTTTGGCAACTGGCAGCTATCGCCTCANCCCGTTTCTGTCTGGATAATTGGGGCTTTTGTTGCAGGGGGTAGTATTGGATTGTTGCTAGGTCTTGGTATTTTTCGTCAATTGAAATCTAGAACCGAAATTCGTCGATTACGGAAACAGTTAAAGGCGGCAAAACAAGAAGTTAGTTAATATAAGGTTATNTAATAGAAAGNCATGTTTATAAAGGATCGTCCATAGTTATGGAAAGCNTGGTAATATATTTTGTATTGTTGTTGGCTATAGCTTTTGGCTGGGTGCTGGGAAGATTGACAGCGGGGAATAAAAAAGTACAGATACTAGAAACTAAAGATATCTTCCAGGATTACTTCGTAGGGCTTAATTATTTGCTTAATGATGAGCCCGATGAAGCTATTGATACCTTTATTAAGGCGCTCGAAATAAACAGCGAGACTTTTGAAACTCATCTGGCATTAGGCGCTCTTCTTAGGAGGAGAGGTAAAGTCGATAAAGCAATAAAGGTACATCAAACCTTGTTAGCAAGGCCGGGACTGGAGCGTAACATTTCCGATTCCACGCGTTTGCAGTTAGCGGTTGATTATATTTATGCAGGATTACTGGATAGGGCCGAAGGGCTTCTAAACGATATTCTAACCGAGGATTCTCCGGCAAAATGGGATGCATTAAGGCATTTAATCACTATTTATCAAACTGAAAAAGAATGGGAGAAAGCCATCGAATGTTCGACCATTCTCTTGAGGAACTCATCCTATAAAAAAGAAACTGAATTGAGATCCGCAGCTGCTCATTATTGTTGTGAGTCCGCAGAACAATTCTTGAAAGAAAAACAAAAAAATAAAGCAAGAGAACAAATAAAACGTGCTTTAATCTTTGATAAAAACAACGTAAGAGCATCACTGTTTTTTGCACAAATTGAACAACTCGACGGAAATTTTAAATCGGCTATCAAGCACTTGACAAAAGTGCGGACCAATAATCCAGAATTTGTTTGCCAAGTACTCGAGCCGCTTGCCGAATGTTATGAGCANTTGCAAAATATGAGTGAGTACGAAAGGTTGCTTTCTACTTCTTTGCCAGATGAGACTGATGTTAGCGTAGTACTTGCTCTTTCGGAGCTAGTTAAAAATCGTGCAGGTAACGAGGCAGCTATAGAGTTCCTCAACAATTATCTTACTAAGAAGCCGTCTTTGACTGGCCTTGTGGAACTGTTGCGGTTACAAATTCCGAAAGCCGATGCCGAAGTGGGTAATAATTTAAGCCTTTTACAGGAAACAGTGGATCAAGTGCTGAGGAAAAAGCCAGCCTATCAATGTAATCATTGCGGATATGAGTCCCGTAATCTCTATTGGCTTTGTCCAAGTTGCAAAAAATGGGACAAGATTAAACCTATAATGGAAGTTGGTAGTTTTTAATCTGCTTGTAAACTATTGTTAATAAAGCTCTTTGTATGTCAAAACGAATTATTATTGCTTTAGATTTCGAGAGAGTTAATCAGGCTAAAGAATTGTTAGCTCAACTCGATCCCTCTCTGTGCCGGGTCAAGATCGGCAAGGAACTCTTTGCTGTAGCAGGACCAGATTTAGTGCGTGATGTGGTTTCTGATGGCTTCGACGTGTTTCTAGACTTAAAATTTCATGACATTCCTAACACCGTCGCGCGTGCCGTTAAAGTCGCAGCGGATCTTGGTGTCTGGATGCTAAACGTCCACGCTTTGGGCGGTTTCACGATGATGGAGCAGGCGAGACTAGCCTTGAAGGGCTTAGGCCCTGACAGGCCAATGTTAGTCGGTGTAACCGTACTTACCAGTCTTGGGATAGATGACCTGCAGCAAATTGGAATCGACAGAGAGCCTGAGGAACAGGTAAGCAAGTTAGCTTTCCTATGTCGGGATGCAGGCCTGGATGGTGTGGTTTGTTCTGCCGCTGAGACAAGTCTTCTGCGGGCACAATTGCCACAAGACTTTTGCCTTGTTACTCCAGGTATCAGGCGCCCTGAAGACATGGGAGATGATCAAAAACGCATTGTGGGGCCAGTAGAAGCTATCCAGAGGGGCAGCAATTATCTTGTTGTTGGGCGCCCTATTACGCGTTCTGACGCTCCGAGCGATGTGCTCAACGAGTTTAATTCCGCGATAGCTGATATCAATTAGATTTCTAGTTAGGTTTACGTCTCGGAAAACCTGTTCCCTTTAGTAGTTTTAAATAGCTAGGTAGTTTACAGAATAAATACCTGTTATAGGACGCCTTGGTAGTCTTTCGATAGTGCCTATTTTACCTGCCGAAATACTAAAAAATACGGATATAATAGCCAGCATTGTATTAAGAGCTCTAGGTGTAATTCATGTCCGATTTGGCATTATTGACCGCGGTTTTAGTGGCTTCTTTTTTGCTAACTGGTGTTCTTAAGAAAGTAGCCTTCCGTATCCACCTAATAGATTTACCTATTGCTCGCAGTGCCCATGTAGTACCAATGCCCGTGGGAGGAGGGTTGTCCATTGTATTATTGTTCTTGATGGTTACTTCATACTATTTTGTGCTCGGGACGATTCCGCTTCGCGAATTCATGGCTCTTTCCGGCGGAGCAATGATCGCGATAGTTGGCTTATTTGATGATCTGAATCATCTCGATATACATTGGCGGGTACCGGTACAATTCCTAGCAGCTATCTGGTCGGTATGGTGGTTAGGTAACGTTCCATCGATCAGCATTGGGGAATTTGTTTTAAATGTACATTGGCTGTTAAATGGATTGGCTGTATTAGCGTTGGTTTGGTTAATAAATCTCTATAATTTTATGGATGGCATCGATGGATTGGCAGGAGGTCAACTGGTTTTTGTAACTGCGGCGTCATCAACTCTTGCGACAATCAATGCCGATCAGACGCTTGCGCTTTTATCAGGAGTCTTACTGGCCGCTGGTGCCGGTTTTCTAGTTTGGAATTGGGCGCCAGCGAAGATTTTTATGGGAGATGTTGGTAGCGGGTTTATTGGATTTACCGTTGGAGTTTTCGCCCTATTTTCGATGCATCACGGCTCCATGACTGTTTGGACCTGGGTAATATTGTTGGCGGTATTTATAACCGATACTACAGTTACCGTGATACGCCGTTGCGTTAGCGGTCAAAAATGGTTGGAAGGCCATTCCACTCACGCCTATCAAAATGCGGCAAGGCGCTATAAAAGTCACAGTAAAGTGACGATAACAGTAGTATTAATTAATTGCATTTGGCTGGCTCCTCTGGCATGGCTATCGGTTCGACAACCTCAATTAGGAGGTTACCTCGCTTTTATAGCGTTAGTGCCTCTCAGCCTACTTGCTACTATATTAAAGGCAGGAAAATCGGTAGAGGTCGCTTTATTGCCGCCATGATGCTAGCTTGTTTAGTCGCACTATGTGATTCAAATCACCCAAATTGGTGAACAAGCTAGTTATTGTATAGACCCCTAAGATAGTAATAAGGGCTTCCACTCACCAAAGGAAAAGCATGCATTTATATAAGATTCCATTGTCCCGTTCGATCAAACAAATACTAATGATGTTTGCCGACAGCGCTCTTATTGTCGTCGCGCTAGCTTTCTCGTTTACGTTGCTTGGCAAAGATTTCTTTGCTCTCGACCAGCGAACCTACTTTTACCTAGGTATTGCCACAATCCTTAGCATCATTATTTTCATACAAATTGGGCTATACAGGGCGATCGTACTTTATATGGGATTGCAGTATGGGTTTGTAGTTTTACAGGGGGTCACTATAGCAACCTGTTTGCTCGCGGCATCTTATTTTTTATCGCGAACGCCCCTACCGAGTGATTATTCGATATTGCCCATTTTTTGGATGGTTGCTCTTTTATTTATAGGCGGCAGCCGCTTCCTAGCGAAAGTGTTATTACAGAACCTAATTCAAAATTTTCGGCCCAAAGAGCCGGTCATAATTTACGGGGCCGGCAGTTCAGGCATGCAATTGCTAGTGGCACTTCAAAACGGTGATCAGTATTTACCTGTAGCTTTCGTCGACGACAGCCATATCATGCTCGGGAGCACAGTACACGGCATTAGAGTCTACAGCCCAAACTCTCTTTATGGTTTGATTGAAAGTTACTCTGTTCGACAAATTTTACTCGCGATCCCCTCAGCTACTCATGCTGAGCGTAAAGAAATTTTAATTCGCCTTGAACACCTACCAGTTCACGTGAAGACCGTACCGGATCTGTTCGATATGGTCTCGGGTAAGGTAGGGGTCGATGAAGTGCGCGATATAGATATTGAAGATCTACTAGGCCGCGATATCGTGCCACCTAACCCAGAACTACTGGGTGCCTGTATCACGGGACAATCCGTGATGGTTACTGGAGCTGGTGGATCCATTGGGTCAGAGATATGCCGACAGATTGTTAATATCAATCCAGCTCGGGTTATTTTGTTGGACACCTTCGAGTATGGGCTTTATGAGGTTGAAAGAGAACTCAAAGAAAACCTAAAAGCCATAGAAAATGGAGATGACATCGAAATTATTGCTCTACTAGGTTCGGTCTGTAACCGAGCTCAAATGGAAAATGCGATAAAGAGCTTTGAGGTAGATACCGTCTATCATGTGGCGGCTTATAAACACGTCCCCATGGTAGAAAAGAACATTGTTGAAGGGGCGCAAAACAATATATTCGGTACGTTGGTATCGGCACAGGCTGCAGAAGCGTATAAGGTTAAGAACTTTGTACTGCTCTCCACGGATAAAGCCGTACGCCCGACCAATTTTATGGGTGCCACGAAACGATTTGCGGAGCAGGTTCTGCTGGCCATTGCGCAACGTGGTAAAGGAACAAAATTTAGCATAGTTCGTTTTGGGAACGTGTTGGGGTCGTCCGGATCTGTGGTTCCCTTATTTCGCAAACAGATCAGCTCTGGGGGTCCAGTGACGGTAACCCACCCAGAGGTCACCCGCTATTTCATGACCGTCCAAGAAGCAGCCCAACTAGTTATTCAGGCAGGATCCATGGCAACTGGTGGAGATGTTTTTGTGCTAGATATGACTGAGCCAATTCGGATTGTTGATTTGGCTAAGAAGATGGTGCACTTGATGGGTTACGATATTAAAGATGAGAATTCGTACCGTGGAGATATAGCAATCGAGTACACAGGTTTGCGTCCCGGTGAAAAACTCTATGAAGAATTGTTAATTGGAGA
The DNA here is from genome assembly GCA_002712055.1 of Gammaproteobacteria bacterium. GTDB lineage: Bacteria > Pseudomonadota > Gammaproteobacteria > Pseudomonadales > Pseudohongiellaceae > UBA9145. Next base: position 134,513 of record PARV01000017.1, read on the forward strand.
GCTTGTAACCGGCACTGAACATCCAAAAATTATGCGAGCTGAGGAGGAAACGCTTTCTTGGGATATCCTCCAGCCACTGCTAACCCGATTGAGTAATGCTTGCCAGGGTATCGATTTGCAAGAAATACGAGCGGTGTTAATGGATGCCGTTGACGGATTTGAACCTAAGGAAGAGGCAAGCGATCCTTTGTGGAGTTTAAATTCCGGCTCGGATACCGCGGCCACTGAAACGCAACAACCTGCCCCACAAAAAGTGACTCCACTGTTTAAGGATTAACGTAGAACTTATTATTAGTTTTCACGTCGAACAGCATTGATCATAACAGGTTCGAGGGGGACGTCTTGATAGCCCCGTTGCGAGCCCGTAGCAACTCGGGCAATCTCGTCCACTATCTCCATGCCTTCAATGACCGTACCAAAGGCGGTGTAACCGTATCCTGAAGGGCTCGAATCCTGGAAGTCAAGCCTAGCGTTATCAACTAAGTTAATAAAAAACTGTGAAGTTGCACTGTCTACAACTCCCGTTCGAGCCATTGCTATAGTACCTCTCGCATTAGAAAGGCCTGTATCGGCTTCATTCTTAATTGGATCATAGGTAGATTTCTGCACTATACCGGAATCGAACCCGCCACCTTGAATCATGAAACTATTGATCACGCGATGGAAGATGAGTCCGTCGTAGTACCCGTTATCTACATATCTAAGAAAGTTTTCAACCGTAATTGGTGTTAAATCAGTCCTTAATTCGATCTTTATAGCCCCTTTCGATGTTTCCATAACTACAACAGGACTATCCTGGGCAACAATCGAGGTGCTAAAAGTCAAAAGGGCGGCTAGTACTAGCGCTCGCATAAATTTATCTCCTAGAAGGCGGCACAAGGTGGACCGCTACTATACATTATTTCTTTATGGCTTAACTATATGTGAACGAATAGCCCTCGAGATACCGCAATGCTTAGAGGTAAATGCTGTAGAAATTGGAAACAGACAAATTAAAGATGGCTGCCCAACCTGGACTCGAACCAGGAACCAAGTGATTAACAGTCACCTACTCTACCATTGAGCTATTGGGCATTCGCAAAATCAGCGGAGGAGTATACTTTCGAATCAACATTTGATCTAGTAGATTAGGAAGATGTCGTACCAGCTAATATTGGAGGCTAATCTAGATTGCCGAATACCAGTTCGCCTCGAAACAGAGTGGCTATAACTCGCACTTGGTTAATTTCACTGGCAGGAACGTCGAATAAATTACGATCGAGCACTATTATGTCTGCCAGTTTGCCGATTTCGATGGAGCCTGTATCCACGTCAAGAAAGTTCACGTAGGCGCTATTTAACGTGTAGTTTTCAATCGCTTGTGCAAGGTTGATTTCTTCGTTTTCACCTAACGGCTCATCGGTTTTCCCGTCAGGATCTAAGCGAGTCACCGCTGCCTCTATACCATCCAAGGGATTGGCAGAGGTAACATACCAGTCGCTCCCAAAAGCTACTCTTGCACCGGTACGTTGCACGCTGCCAATAGGATAAAGAAATTTTCCGCGTTCCTCCCCTATGCGTGGGATAGTCAAATCAGTTATATAGCCGTCTTCAATGGCCCACAATGGCTGAAAGTTAGCTACCACATCTAGTTCCGCAAACCTTGGTATATCTTCAGGGCTGAAAAGTTGAATGTGCGAAATGTGATGCCGATTATCGTGTTTCCCGTTCGCTTCTCGAGCAGCTTGTATAGAATCGAATGCAGAGCGAATGGCTCGATCTCCAATGGCATGAAAATGTATCTGAAAGCCGGCCGCATCTAACGCTGTGACCGCCTCATTCAAAACAGCAGGTTCGTTGAGTAGTTCACCAACGAACTGGTCCCCTCTGTTCAAATAAGGCTCCAGTAAGGCTGCAGTCTCTGTCTCTATTACGCCATCCTGCCATATTTTAATAGCGGTATTGTGTATATAAGGAGTTGACTCGTCACGGGCCTTTAAAAAGGCTGGTAACTGTTCCTCTAGTGATATGTCATTTTGCCAATACATGGCATTGATTACGTGAAGATTTAGTTCCCCGCGCTCCTCTAAGGCGAGATAGGCAGGTAAGCCAAAATAAGCGTCTCCAGGGGTTAGTTTTAGTAGCGCATCCTGCACGGCAGTTATACCGAGGCTATGTAAATGATCACGAGAGTATGCCAAACCGGCTTCCAATTCTTTTTGAGTTAACTCGGGCTCTACAATATGTACCAGATTCATGGCAGAGGTTTCTTGTAAACTGCCGGAAGGCTCTGTGCTATTCGGATACCGATCTATTCGACCCCCGGCTGGGTCTTGAGTATCAGCGTTGATGCCTGCGAGTTCCAGGGCTAGCGAGTTTACCCACATGGAATGACCGTCAGACGATTTCAGTGCTACCGGTCGGTCAGGCACTATCTCATCCAAGAGCTTTTTGTCAGGTAGTCCAGAAGGAGCAAAATTGGTTACCAGCCAACCGCCACCACGAATCCATTCCCCCGGCTCACTCTCAGCGCACTGTTTTATACGTTGTTGAAGCAGCTCAACGCCTTCTGCATCGAATAGGGCACACTGTTGGTAGCTGACCCCGCTGTGCACGGGATGTATGTGTATGTCCTGAAATCCTGGCAACACCATTTTTCCGCCAAGATCGATAGTCCTGGTTCTCTCTCCCTGCCATTGATTGGCTTCCTCACTATTGCCTACCCATATTATTCTGCCATCAGTAATAGCTATGGCTTCAGCCCAACTTTGTTCATGGTTTACCGTGTATACCTTTCCATTGAGCATGAGCAACTCGGCGTCTTGCGTTGTGCTAATTGACACAGGTTGGTCAGATTCTGAGCAGGACAAAAGGCCAAGTACCACAAAAAAGCTGAAGTAGTGTTTCAGCTCAGGCGATAACAATTTTATAGATATGTTTTTAGATGAGGCGGACATTTCAGTTCCGAGCTAAGCAATCATTAATTGTCTATACCATTGATGAAAATTTATCACGTCCTGCTCCTGCGGTGCCAAGTGACCATGTTTATGGGGCAATGCGGAGAGTCCGCGCTGGTTAATTTCACACACATGGGCATCTTGTTCCAATATAAGATTACCAAAGTCGATGGCTCGTTGAGGATCAAATGCTGGATCAGCCATTGCCTTTGGGCTGAATAGCCATTCGCATGTAACTTCGGTTGTATCGGCCTTTAGGGGTTTTATAGAAACTTGACGCACATAATCTGAGTGCGCAGCAATAAATTGATTAGGTAGCAGCGTTAAGTAGGTATGCCCAATAGTAATTTCTTCAGGACTTAAGCCAGAGAAAATTGGGGCTACCGCCTTTGAATCGGTTGTCCAGGACTCTACTCCCTTAGCTACCGCATCTGGGATATTGGCTGCAGGATTAATTTTGTCGGTAGCAAGATTCTGTTTATACAAAGGAACAATTTTGCATAGCTCTGGATGTATACCAGGGCAATGATAGCACTCAAGGTAGTTCTCCCAGAATATTTTCCAATTGCAGGCCAATTCATAACGATGAGAATGAGCTAACTGTAAAGTTGATAATGGCCAGTTGTCTAAAATCGTAAAACTAGGGTCAGCATTTTCTCCTAATGCGGTGGCAGGTTTGTTCGCCAGATTAATATAAATATTGCCGCCCCAAGCTACATTATTAACAGGATAAAGTCCTAGGTTTGCACTTTTGTCTTGCTCCAAAAATGGAGTTGTTTTTAAATTCCCATCTAGATCGTAGCTCCACTTATGGTAGGGACATACTATGCGACCTCCCTTGAAATTCCCTAAAGACTGAGAGCAAAGTTCTGAGCCTCTGTGACGACAGGTATTATGGAAAGCTCTCAATTCTCCCTCGTTATTACGTGTTACGATAATTCGTTGATTACCAATATCCACAATTGAATAATCACCAGGCTTAGGAATTTTGTTTTCGCGGCACACATAAATCCAATGTGTATACCATAGAGCTTTCAGTTCCGCTTCCATTACGGATTGGTCTAAATAATCGCGTTTAAGCAAAGACGGCTGAATGTCCTGTAATGAAAATAGCTTGGGTTTTGATGATGACTCATCTTCCACTGTGTTATTTCCTTGATTTCATTTTGGTAACCATTCCTGGATCACTGCCGAGGTCAGATATTTAATATAATGTTCTAATCTTAAACCAGGTAGTCCCCTTTCGTAGCATACTATACGGCGGGGCAAATAAGTTTAGAGATATTTAGGCGAACTCCACTAACGTATTGAAAACTATGTCATAGCTTGAATTTTCCATTCAAGGTTTTATAGATTTTAGTCTCTGCCCTATACGTTTCACAGGCCAATCTGTTGTACGCTTACCAGTTTACTTCCAGCGGATTTAAGTTGAAATGACCAAGCGTTTCGAAATTCACGCTAAATTCAAACCTGCTGGTGATCAACCTGCGGCCATTGCCCAGCTAGTTGAAGGTCTGCAAGATGGTTTGCATGCGCAGACTCTGCTTGGGGTTACTGGTTCAGGTAAGACTTTTACCATAGCGAATGTTGTCGAGGCTGTGCAACGGCCAACTTTGGTTATGGCACCTAATAAAACCTTGGCGGCTCAGCTTTACGGTGAATTCAAAGAGTTTTTTCCCGATAACGCAGTCGAATATTTTGTTTCCTACTATGACTATTATCAACCGGAAGCCTACGTGCCTTCGTCTGATCTTTATATAGAGAAGGACGCATCGATTAATGATCACATTGAACAAATGCGTCTGTCTGCTACGAAAGCACTGCTTGAGCGTTCTGATGTTATTGTCGTAGCGACAGTTTCCGCCATTTATGGTCTTGGTGATCCAGGTTCGTACCTGCAAATGGTTGTCCATTTGGATCGTGGCGATAGTATTGATCAACGTAACTTGCTTAAACGTCTCGCCGACCTTCAATACACCCGAAACGATATGGAATTGCGACGCGCTACCTACCGTGTGCGAGGAGATGTTATTGATATTTATCCAGCTGAATCCGAACGACATGCTATCCGGATAGAATTATTTGATGATCAGATCGAAAAACTATCTTATTTTGATCCGTTAACTGGTTCTGCGATCAAAGAAGTTCCCAGACTGACAGTATTTCCGAAGTCCCATTACGTGACTCCAAGGGAGAGACTCCTAGGTACGCTGGATCTAATCAAGACCGAATTGAAAGGGCGTCTCGATCAACTATACGAAAACAATCAACTAGTAGAAGCACAGCGGTTGGAACAACGCACTAAATTTGATCTGGAAATGATCCGAGAATTAGGATATTGCTCGGGTATCGAGAATTATTCACGTTATTTGTCAGGCAGGGGGGCAGGAGAACCACCTCCCACCTTGTATGATTACTTACCTGCTAATGCGTTAGTTGTGGCAGATGAGTCCCATGTCTCTATCCCTCAACTTGGCGCAATGTATAAGGGAGATCGTTCTCGTAAAGAAACCTTGGTTGAGTACGGTTTTCGTTTACCTTCGGCATTGGATAATAGGCCTTTACGATTTGAGGAATGGGAGAAGCTGACGCCTCAAATTATTTTTGTGTCTGCGACCCCAGGTCCCTACGAAGAAGAACATGAGGGACAGCAAGTTCGTCAGCTTGTGCGACCAACCGGGTTAGTTGACCCTGATTTAGAAGTACGTCCTGCCGCATCACAAGTGGATGATTTGTTGTCGGAAATACGACGAGTGACAGGAGAGCAGGAACGAGTGCTTGTTACAGTGCTAACCAAGCGTATGGCTGAGGACTTAACAGATTATCTGGCGGAACACGATGTTCGCGTTCGCTATCTGCATTCGGACATAGAAACGGTGGAGCGCTCAGAAATACTTAGAGATCTTAGGTTGGGGAAATTCGATGTACTAGTCGGTATAAACCTTTTACGAGAAGGGCTGGATATCCCTGAGGTATCGCTCGTGGCAGTGTTTGATGCTGATAAGGAAGGTTTTCTTCGTTCGGAGAGATCGTTAATTCAGACTATTGGTCGGGCCGCTCGTAATATTAATGGTAAAGCTATTCTCTATGCAGATGAAATTACGGGCTCTATGCAAAGAGCCATTAATGAATCCAATCGACGGCGAAATACGCAGCTGGAATTTAATGAGGTCCATAAAATCACCCCTGTTGGGGTCAAGAAAAAAGTTCTTGATGTCATGGAAGGAGCCTATATATCGCCCGGAAACCGTATTCGCAAGCTTGGACGTGGTGTAACTGAGAAAGCGGATGCTTATAAACGATTGGATTTCACGGACCCTGCCGTTGTTCGTAAGGAAATTGATAAACTGGAAGAGCTAATGTACGAGCATGCTAGGAACCTAGCTTTCGAGGAGGCAGCGGCTACCCGTGATACTATTGCAGAATTGAAAAACCAGCTTTTAAACCAATAACTTAAACGCATGATATGATTAGTACCATTGACACTGAGAAGCTTAGTTCCATATAGTCGCTGGCCTTCTTTGTTGAGATCGAGTCCTAGGGACTTTCCGAAGTAACTCTAGCAGTAGGCGCGTAGCTCAGTTGGTTAGAGCGCCACGTTGACATCGTGGAGGTCACCAGTTCGACTCTGGTCGTGCCTACCAAATTCCGCAGAGGAATTCAGACTATGAAAGTTTTTTTCTACATCGCATTATTTGGGTTTGGCTTAACAAGTTTGTATTCGACTCAGGTTGAGGCTCAAGCACGAATACCTGGTTGGAACCGGGTTGCACCACCTGGTGGGCATCAGAATGATCCCCAGCTAGTTCGAGCCACTGGCGGACCTGTGGTACCTATTTTCGAGGGGTGGTTTCCGAATCCTGATGGGACTTTCCAACTATGTTTTGGTTACTTCAACACAAACACCGAAGAAACTTTTGATATTCCTATCGGCTCAAATAACTTTATAGAACCAGAAGAATTCAACGGTTTGCAACCAACGCACTTCATGCCACAGCCCGATGGAGGTCGCAGACATTACTGTGTCCTGAGTGTAACAGTGCCAGAGGAATGGGGAGATCGTGATGTAAGGTGGACGTTGATTGACGAGCGTTCCGAACAGGCATTCAGCTCCCCTGGGCGATTGAAATTCAGTACTTATCGGCACGATGAACCGGTGCAGCCTTCGCGAAACAACAGTCCTCCTAAAATCAGGTTGGTGGCTGAAGGCCCAATTGCTGAGGGGCGTGTTGGGTTTGGTAGAGGCATGGTGTCCGAGACTCGTCAAGCTGTGGTAGGAGAACCTATAACGCTGAGAACTCGCGTTCGGCGCGACAATCCGTTTAGGTCCGATGACAGAAGGGCAATCCGAATCAGATGGTTTAAATATCAGGGGCCTGGTGATGTCATCTTTACACCAAACTGGAATTCCTGGAAAGAAGAAACCGTAGGGTGGATTGATTCTGCGGACTGGCTTGGATTCGATTCAGCCTATGGACAAGCAGATACTCAAGCCGTATTTAGCCAGCCAGGAGAATACATCGTCCAGGTGCAGGCTTATAATGATTCAGGTCGGTCAAACTATGAAGCGCAAGATTTTGAATTCTGGTGCTGTTGGACAAATGCTTTTGTTAGGATTAATGTGAATCAGTAGTCATAAAAGCGTAGTGGACGATAAGATTCTGTATAACTGTAACGATATAAAAAATATCTATGACAGGAGATTTTAAGGAATGAAACAAAAAGGTAATTCTGCAAGCCTTAGCTGGCAGCATAAGCTCCGTCGTTATCTGCTTGCTTTGGAAAGGGTTGTCGTTCTTCTAATTTTAGCTGGGCAAGTTGCCTTCTCCCCTGTTATTGCCCAGGAAGTTGGCCATTCTCCTACTTTCTCTAACGAAGTTGTTAGAATCCTTCAGGAGAACTGTCAGCAATGTCATCAGCCTGGCGGCATCGCACCTATGCCTCTCGAAACATTTGAACAGGCAAAAATATGGGCCCCGCGAATTAAATATAACGTCAATAGACGGGTTATGCCTCCGTGGCATCTCGACCCTACCATTGGCATCCAGGAATATAAGAATGACTACTCTCTCAGTGACAAAAATATAGACACTTTGGTAGCGTGGGTGGATGCGGGCGCCCCCGAAGGTGATCCAGTTAATCTCCCACCTCCGGTGGACTGGCCGAATTGGCTGGAGTGGGAGCTCGAACCTGATTTAGGGCCTCCTGATATGATTTTTGAAACAGGGCCCATATCTATACGAGCTGAGGGTGGAGACTTCTGGCCGTCAGTGGACGTTGACTGGCCAGCACTTGTCGAACCACGTTTTCTTAAGGCAGCGGAAATTCGAAATACGATCCAGGGGCGGGCTGCCCTACATCATAACAATGTTTCTTTGCGGCTTGAGCAAGGTCCATCTGGTCGTGTAGTTGGTGCAGGAGCTGGTAAAAGGTGGGACTATTTTGGCGAGGATACTGGAATTAAGTTCAGTCCCGGCCCCGGTGTTATTAACTTTGGGGCCCATTACTTCCCAATTGGAGAAGAATTTGAGGATAACATCGAAGTAGCGTTCTGGTTCCACCCGGAGAACGATCCGCCCGATACAGAAGCGAATGTAGAGATTCATCATTTGATCGATCAATTTGAACCAGGGCAACCGAGGGCTAGGGATATATTGATTCCACCTCATGGTACCCAGACGATGTACCGGACTTGGGTTTTAGATGAGCCGGTTATGTTAAACAGCTTCCGTGGTCATATGCATTTACATGGCATCGCTATGTCGATCGAAGTAATTTGGCCGGGGAGGGTGAGGGACTATTATGGTCCAGGAGCAAATCGTCGCGATGTTATTGCGTCTATCAATAATTATAATCACAATTGGCAAACGTCCTTCGTTTTTGCAGATGATGCTAGACCTTTACTTCCTAAAGGCGCGGCCATAGTGATGCGAACTCACTTCGATAATACCGAGAACAATCCTCTTTCAATAGACCCTGACCAATGGGTAGTCTTCGGAGGTCGGAGT
>PARV01000018.1 GCA_002712055.1 Gammaproteobacteria bacterium
GACAGACATTCATGTAGCAGGTTGTTATCGGGATTTACTTCGTATTCGATCCCATCAACAACGATTTTTGCCATCTAATTTATAACTCCATCTAAACTAATGCTTATAAGGACATCGCTTGTCTTTGATATGTCTATGAAAGTCTTCAGCAAAATACTTTAATCCACTACCGAGCGGGGCGGTCGCTCCAGGTGCTAGCGCGCAAAATGTGCGGCCCGGTCCCAGATAATCGACATGCTCGTGTAGAATCTCTAGATCCTTTTCACTGCCGCACCCATTTTCAAATTCATTGAATATTTCATCCACCCAGGGCAACCCATCACGACAAGGTGTACAGAACCCGCAGGACTCTTGAGAGAAAAATTTCATCAAATTTCCGACCATACCTACCGGGCAAGTCCCGCTATCTAGAATAATCATAGTGCCAGTAGCCAAGCGGCTGCCCGCCTTGGTAATTTCGTCATAGTCTAAATTGAGATCCAAGTGTTCAGGCAACATGAAATCAGTTGATCCGCCACCTGGCAAAAACCCTTTTAACTCCAGACCATCCCTCATACCGCCAGCATGGTTCTCAAATAATTCACGTATGGGCGTTCCCAACGGTAGCTCCCAGCAACCCGGCGTATTTACCTTGCCGCTAACACCAAATAACTTAGTGCCATGATCTTTACCCTTAGTAAGTCCGTGATACCAGTCCACACCATAGGTTAATATGCCTGGCAGATTGCAGATTGTTTCTACATTATTAACGATCGTAGGTTTACCCCACAGACCACTAACTTGTGGAAAAGGAGGTTTAGCACGTGGGATGGCACGTTTACCTTCTAACGCGTTCAACAAAGCCGTTTCTTCTCCACAAATATAACGGCCAGCACTGGTATGCAATATGACATCGAGATTGAATCCTGTACCTAGAATATTACTACCGAGATACCCTTTCTCATACGCTTCATCGATAGCTTTTTCCAAGGCTCTTTCAGATACCGTATATTCCCCACGTAGAAAGATATAAGCCTTGCTAGCCTGAATCGCATAGCTCCCTATAATCACTCCCTCAATTAAAAGGTGGGGATCACCTTCCATTAGTAATCGATCCTTAAAAGTGCCTGGTTCCATCTCATCTGCATTGACCACGAAATATTTCTGCTTAGGTGAATTATCTCCTTGAGGCACAAAACTCCATTTTAAGCCCGTTGGGAAGCCGGCCCCACCTCTACCTTTAAGGCCTGAAGCTTTTACAAGTTCTAGAGTATCCTGAGGACTCAGACCTTTCGCTATAACCTGCACTGACTGATAACCATCAACAGCCTGGTAGTCGCTAATATTAAGTGGACCACGTGCCATATCGATATTCTTAGTTAACGGCTTTGTTATCACTCTTTATGTTCCCTATTGATTTCGATATTGCTGAATAATTTCGTCGATCTTATCTAGTGTGAGGTTACGATGCAGATTATCTCCCACCATCATTGACGGAGCCCGATCGCAATCACCCAAGCAAGGTACTGGAAGAAAAGTAAATTCCCCATCGTCACTTGTTTCCCCGAAATCTATCCCTAACTTTTCTTTAATGTAATCCTTTATCTCGTCGCATCCCATTATCCAGCAGCTTACGCTGTTACAAAGCAGTATCACGTTCTTGCCCACTGGTCGGCGAAAAATCAAGTTGAAAAATGTAGCCACTCCCTCCAAATCACTACCTGGAATATCTAGATACTGGGATATAGCAAGGAGACTTTCGTCAGAAACCCACCCCTGGTGTTTTTGAACTATCTTCAAGGCCTCCAGCCCTACTGCTTTCTTATCCGCATAAAGTGTTATCTCATGTTCAATCTCATTAATTTCTTCAGCGGACAATTTGCGCGCCCGAGTCACAGAGCTAGCTATTAATCCAGAGCTGGTCATCTATCTACATCCGCCATAACAAAATCTATACTAGCAACTATGGCTATCAAGTCGGCAACCATGAAACCCCGGCTAATGGCGGGGATTTGCTGTAAATGTGCAAATGATGGAGTCCTTATCCTTGTGCGATAAGAGCTTGTATTGCCATCGCTGATTAGGTAATAGCTATTAATACCCTTTGTCGCTTCTATGGCCACAGTGACCTCATTAGGAGGAATAACCGGCCCCCAACTCACGCTTAGAAAGTGGTTAATCAAGGTTTCAATATCTTGAAGCATCTTTTCCTTCCGTGGTGGCGTAGTTAACGGGTGGTCGGCTTTGTAATCCCCCGCCGGCATGTTATCTAGGCACTGCTTGATGATGCGCAAACTCTGCCGCATTTCCTCTACTCGAATGGCACAACGATCATAGCAATCGCCATTCACCGCAATGGGAACATCGAACTCAAAATTTTCATATCCGCTATATGGCCGTTCCTTGCGAAAATCCCATTCAAAGCCAGTCGCACGAAGCCCCGCTCCGGTTATACCCCAATCAAAAGCATCTTGGGTGTTGTATACACCGACACCCTGAGAACGTCTTTTAAATATCCCATTATTTAATACCATGCCGTCGTATTCATTTAAGCGCGGCGGCATGAAATTCAAAAGTTCTTCTATGCGTTTTTCCCATCCATTAGGCAAATCCTGAGCAACACCCCCTATTCGAAACCATCCCGGATGCATGCGTGCACCACAGATAGACTCGATGATGTTAAAGATTCTTTCCCGTTCAACAAACATATAAAACACAGGTGAGAGCTGCCCGACATCCTGGGCAAACGTTCCATAGAAAAGCAAGTGGCTGCAGAGGCGAAACATCTCGGCCAGCATGACCCGAATTACCTGAGCGCGCGGTGTAACTGTAATGCCCGCCATCTTCTCTACCGCCATAACATAAGGGAGGTTATTCATCACTCCTCCCAAGTAATCTATGCGATCTGTATAAGGAATAAAGGTATGCCAAGACTGGCGCTCAGCCATTTTCTCGGCGCCACGATGGTGATAGCCAATATCAGGCACCGCATCAACTACAACCTCTCCGTCAAGCTGTAGAGCAATACGAAATGCACCATGCACGCTCGGATGGTTCGGTCCAAGATTGAGGAACATAAACTCGCTAGTCTCCGACTTTTGCTTCATACCCCATTCTTCTGGTTTAAATTTCAGCGCTTCTTGTTCAACAATCGCCTTATCGTCATCTAGAGAAAACGGCTCCATCTCAGTTGCGCGTGCTGGATGTTCCTTCCGGAGAGCATGACCCTGCCAAGTCGGCGGAAGTACGATTCGACATAAGTTTGGATGACCCTCGAACTCGATACCAAACATGTCCCATGTTTCGCGTTCGTACCAGTTCGCACTGGGCCACAAATTAGTAGCAGTAGGTAAACTGAGATCTCTATCCTCTAGGGGCACCTTGACTCGGAAGTCGCAGTTCCCGGAGAAAGACATCAAGTGATAAACCACGGTAAATTCACTAGCAGGCTGCCCTTCACGATGCACTCGCAACCTTTCGTCGATAGCCGTAATATCGAAAAGCATTTCGAAAATCGGACTAGTGCTTTCTTTTAAGGTTTTCAGCAGTTTCAGTAGATGCTGTCGGTCGACCCAGAAGGTGGGAACGCCATCACATGTATGCTGTTCCGCCAAAATATAGTCACCGAAATCCTGCCGCAATTTCGATAGCAACTGAGGATTTTGAACAGCTGCTTGAGGGGTTTGTTCTGCAACTTGCATTGTTTACAATTTACTTTAAATACTATTAGTTCTTGTCATTTCATTCATATAACTCAGACATCGTCTGGTGACCTAAGCTCAGTAGCCGCGATCCTCCCATCATGGCGCAGGTTGCGCTGCACCGGCGTGGCCTCTTTCTGAATTATCCCCTGATCGTTGATCACCCAGCTAAGGGGTCGGCGTTCACGCCCGATCTCTTCTTGTAAAAGTATCAGGCCTTGCAGCAAAGCTTCTGGGCGCGGCGGACATCCAGACACATACACATCAACAGGTAAAAATTTATCTACACCCTGCACAACAGAATAGATATCGTACATACCACCAGAATTAGCACACGAACCCATGGAGATAACCCACTTTGGTTCCAAAAGCTGATCATAAAGAAGCCTGACCACGGGTGCCATTTTACGAAAAACCGTGCCAGCTATAATGATCATATCTGCTTGGCGCGGCGTCCCCCTTATTACCTCGGCCCCAAACCGCGCCATGTCGTGTCTAGCTGTCAATGCTGTGGCCATTTCCACATAACAACATGAAAGACCGAAATTAAAAGGCCAAATGGAATTCTTGCGCCCCCAGGCCACCATGTCTTCAAGCGTTGCCATAACCACATTTCGTCGTAGAAATTCATCAAACGAACTTCCACCTGGCTGCGGGGATGTCGACTCATCAGCTTTTTGCAGGCGCCAGCTCATAGCTCGAATTCTTTTTTATTCACAACACCCCCTGGTCCAACCAGCTTATTTAAATCCCGTTTCTGAGTTTCTGTTCGCCAGTCTAGTGCCCCTATTCTCCATAGGTAAAACAACGCAACACCTAGGATCATAATGAATACAGCTATTTCAATGAATCCAGGCCAGCCTGCCTCCCGAACTCCCACTGCCCAGGCAAACAAAAAGACCACTTCTAAGTCAAAAATGATAAAAAGTATGGCTGTCAGGTAAAAGTGCACTGAGATGCGAAACTGAGAACTGCCCACGGAAATAATTCCTGATTCAAAGGGGGTTTCTTTATATTGCCGGTTAATGCGTTGTCCAAGAAAAAAACTCAGCCCTAGCATGATACCTACAACTGCTATAACCAATGTTGCATAGATTAGGAATGGCCCCAGCCCTTCTAAAAACGCTTTTGATGAATCCAAGAATTACTCCAAAAGATTAATAACGATTATATCGAAAATGCACAATTCAATTGTAAATCTTGGAACGCGCTCTTAAACGAAATCGAGGTTGGGCATGAACGTAAATATTGCGAAGAACTTTGTCCCCGGACGTGACTCTTTGGGTCACAGCTAATTGGCATCAGTAGCCAGGGACTATTATTCAAACTCATTGAGCACGCTCACTCTATTTCGAAATATTTCTACTTTAGCGATGCCTGGAACAGTAATCCTTCTGCCTGTTCTTAATAGCACAACCGAGGCAAGTAGATCAGCTCTCGCTATATTATCTAGCAGTTAGCATGGTGCTTTAGCTTGGAGGTTAACCTGCGCTCTGGAGACGCATTTTTTAGCTTCCAGGCCGACCTTTTTGGCGGTTGGAAATTTACACTTATAGACGGTCGATAGCAAGTGTTTTGTCTGTTGATAAGCACCGCGATATCGTTATTCTAAGCTATCTTATTTTTCATAGTTCAAAGCTATATTTTTCAAAAATACATACCCGCATTCATCAAGGAAAAGTAACACTTTTCCTATAGTCATAATCAGATGGATTACTGATCAGAAGTCCAGGTATTCATTAAATGCCTTACTTTGGTGGTCGGCAAATTCTCCACTGCCTATCCTATAGATAAAATACGCTGCCTGGTCCATGCTTTCAGCGAGAGCACGCGCTTCTTCTAGACCCATGATCATGTAAGCGGTAGCTAGCGCATCAGCGCGAGCAGCTGAAGAATCAATAACGTACACAGCGGCCAGACCATTTTTGACCGGCCTACCCGTACGTGGATCAATCTCATGAGAGAAGCGCTCTCCGTTTTCCTCAAAGTAATTGCGGTAATCACCAGATCCGGCAACAGCTATGGTCTTACCCCCGCTATTAATGACCGCGTAGATCTCAGGCACCGTATCTAGAGGGGTTTCTATAGCAGGGATCCAATTTTCATTGCCTTGTTTGAAACCTTTCATTTTTAATTCGCCGCCAATCTCAAGGAAATAGTTTTCTACTCCGATAGAGTCAAAATACGTACCCACCCGATCCACTGCGTAACCCTTCGCTATACCACTAAGGTCCACATAAATATCGGCATTCTTCTTCAACTGAGAACGAGCTACATCAATCAATAGATAGTTATAACCAACATGCTCCAGAGTGTCCTCTATGACTTCGTTAGTCGGCAAGTTACCGCGTGAGATTTCAGAATCAGGGCCAAATCCCCACAGATTTACTAGAGGTCCAACTGTTATATCAAAAGCACCGTTAGTTAGAGCTGAAACCTCTTGAGCCAGTGATAGCACTTCTATAATTTCAGATGATGCCTCAAAGGGAATATTCGTATCGTAACGATTCAGCTGAGAGAGTTCCGATTCTGGCACATAAGTCGAAAAAGTACCGCTGTCCAGATCTATTAATAATTCCTCAATTTCCTCAGCAATCACTTTACGAGTTAATTCAACTGGGATACCCACCACTTGAAACCGGTAGCTCGTACCCATGGTTAATCCAAAAAATTCATCAATATCTTGATTATCGTCAGAGAAGGGAAAAGTTATGGCCAGAAGAAGGGCCAAGAGTATGATGAAAAAGGAAAGGTTACGCCGAAGCATAATCTGGGTCATGATTCTATAACCCTTAGGTCAGAAAATTTTCTAAACCGAAAGACTATTTTTGAAATAGACTTTCGCTAGTTCTTGCCCTACCAAAGGGCTGATCCATTAGGTTTCTACAGGGTAGGCTTGGTAACTCACACCCGCCATTTTGTAAACCATTCTAGCGACCTGACAACAATAGCCAAACTCGTTGTCATACCATAAGTACAACACACAGTTCTTGCCATTAACTATGGTCGCATTAGAGTCAACAATTCCGGCCTCACGAGTGCCAACGAAGTCAGAGGAAACCGCATCCTTCGACTCCGTGTAACTAATCTGATTCTGCAGCTTAGAATGCAAAGCGATATCGCGAAGAAATTCGTTTAGCTTTTCTTTGTTTGTTTCCTGACGTAAAGTTAAATTCATTATAGCCATCGAAACATTCGGCGTGGGTACTCGAATCGCATTACCAGTAAGTTTGCCAGCCAGGTCAGGCACTACTTTTACCACGGCTTTAGCCGCCCCAGTATCAGTCAGCACCATGTTCAGCGCAGCACTTCGACCACGCCGGCTTTTCTTGTGGTAATTGTCGATGAGATTCTGATCATTGGTATAGGCATGTACTGTTTCAATATGTCCATGTTCGATACCAAGTTTATCATTAACGACCTTTAACACCGGGGCAATAGCATTTGTTGTGCAAGAAGCAGCAGTGACAATATTGTCATCTTCCATGATTTCATCATCATTGATTCCGTAGACAATATTTTTAAGACTTCCTTTACCAGGGGCGGTCAAAATAACCTTAGAAGCCCCCTTGGCTTTGAGATGAAGCCCTAGGCCTTCTTCATCCCTCCATTTTCCGGTGTTATCGATGATCAGGGCATCGTTGATACCATATTTCGTATAATCAATCTCATCGGGTGAATCCGCATGAATGACTCTGATCACGTTGCCATTAGCTATCAGACAATTGTTCTCTTCATCCACTCGAAGTGTCCCTTGAAAGGCCCCGTGTACCGAGTCGGCTGTAAATAGGCTAGCCCGCTTTTCTAAATCATCCGTGCCAGCGGGTCTCACAACAATGGCTCGAAGACGCATGACTTCACCAGTGCTGGTACGTTCAATTAGTAATCGCGCCATCAAGCGACCAATTCTTCCAAATCCATAGAGCACAACATCCTGAGACTTATCGATGGGTTTCCTTTTATTTCCGTCAAGGTAGCCTAACTCCTGTCTAACGAAATCATCAGCTGTTTCCGCTTCAGCACCTTTCTTATCCTGATGCTTCATATACTTGACTGTTAACTTGCCTAAATCTATCTGAGCGTGCCAAAGGTCAAGTTTTACCATTGCCATTAACACGGGATGAGTTTCAAACTCCGACATTTCATTGCGTTCTGCCTGGCGGACAAACCGGTGAGATTTCATAATAAATGTAACAGATCGGTTATGTAGAGGTCTGCCATATATTAAAATGTCAACATTTCGCTGACTGAATAAGCGGCCTATTACAGGAATCATTTCCTGAACAAAAGCTTCTCTTTGTTTCCAGTCACTGAAATAATCATCTACGCTTGGACGCTCCACAAATCCCCCTTTTTTTCGTGCTACCAGAATTCAGCAGGCCGGTATTATCTTTCGAAAGATGCGGGCTTGCAATAAAGCAGTTCGCGGCCACATCCAAACCTTTAATAGAATCTAACGCTGCTTAGCATTGATATTTAAGTTACAATTTCCGGTTTATTTTCAACTCTGCTTCTAATAGACCTTTTTTGACATTAATGTTTGACAAAATGAGCCTCCAGTCAAAGGTAAATATTTTCTACCCCCCATTACCTGCTAATAGCGAAGACAATTGCTTTTGGCGAAAACCAGCAGGTTGCGCTCATAACCTCGCCATTAGTAATGCCGCATCCCGCGCTGACGGCCCAATTCTACTTATTTGTGAAGACAATGAGTCGGTCGAGCAGTCGATCCAAGAATTGAAGTACTTTTCACTTAATAAAAACTTCAAGGTATTCAGCCTTCCTGACTGGGAGACGCTTCCCTATGATATTTTCTCCCCTCACCAAGATATTATTTCTGAACGGTTATCTGCCTTATATCATTTACCAGAATTTGATCGCGGTGTTCTGGTCATTTCTATAACAAGCCTCATGCACTGGCTACCTCCTCAAAAATATATCTCAGCAAATAGCCTGGAATTGAAGGTAGGGCAAAGGCTCAGCATTTCTCAAATTCGGGAACAGATGATTTTGGCTGGATATCAAGCTGTTGAATCGGTCTTAGAGCACGGCGAATTCGCGGTACGAGGATCAATTATTGACATCTACCCTATGGGCTCTCGGCTACCATTTCGTGTTGACTTATTTGATGATCAGATTGATTCACTACGTATGTTCGACCCAGAAACTCAACGTTCTTTGGAGAAAGTAAAAGAAATTAAACTATTGCCGGGCCGAGAGTATCCACTCGATGACACAGGTATTGCAAATTTCCGTAACGCATTTCACGAACTTTTTGATATTGATTTTCGTCAATGTCCGCTTTACCAAGATGTCAGCGCTGGCATTGATACTCCTGGTCTAGAATATTACCTTGGCATATTTTTCGACAATCTAAACAGTTTGTTTGATTTTCTTCCAAGTACAACAATCATTTGCCACGAAGGAGATTTACAAAAGGCCGGTGAGCAATTCTGGGAGAACATAACTCGCCTTTATAAGGACCGGCAGGTAGATCGTTATCGGCCAATCCTTGATCCTGATACTGTATTTATTCGCATCGATCAGATCATGTCAAATTTCAAAAACTACCGAGAGATAGAAATCAAAGATCATGCCGACGCCTTTGACCTTGAAACTATGCCTTTGCCTGATCTCTCAAGCGAGATGCAACTCAAGAAACCCTTTATCGCATTGCAAAAGCTGATTAGTAAAAATCGCGAAAGAATTCTGTTTTGCGCTGAAACCGCCGGCAGAAAAGAAACATTACTGGAAACCTTAAAATATATTGGAATAAAACCAATCACAGTTCCTCACTGGGAAGATTTCTTAGAAAGAGACGACCCACTTTCAATTACTATAGCTCCCCTAGAACAAGGCCTCTGGTTACCTGCCAAGAATATCTTACTTATTAGTGAAAATCAGCTGTATGGTAATCGTGTCGCTCAACGTCGACGGAGGCGTAAATCTCAAAGCAATACAGATCTAATTCTTACAAATCTGACTGAGCTAAGAATCAATGATGCGGTGGTCCATGTCGATCATGGTGTAGGCCGCTATCGTGGCTTACAGACCATCACTACCGAAGGTCAAGCCATCGAATTTCTGACCGTGGAATATGCCAACGCAGCCAAACTGTATGTACCAGTAGCATCACTTCATTTAATCTCCCGTTATAGTGGTACAGATCCGGAAAATGCCCCATTAAATCATCTTGGCACCACTCAATGGTTAAAAACAAAACGTAAAGCTGCCGAGAAAATCCATGATGTCGCAGCGGAATTATTGGAGATTTATGCAAGAAGGCAAACCAAAAAAGGCTTTAAATGTAAAATAGATATCGAACAATACGACAAATTTTCAGGTTCTTTTCCATTTGAGGAAACAGCTGATCAGCAAAATACCATCGACGCAGTTCTGCAGGATATGCAGAGCCACCGGACAATGGATCGGCTTGTCTGCGGCGATGTGGGCTTTGGGAAAACTGAGGTAGCAATGCGTGCGGCATTCGTTGCTGTTCAAAATAACAAACAAGTCGTTATGTTGGTGCCCACAACTCTACTCGCTCAACAACATTTTGAAAGCTTTAAGGATCGATTTGCAAGCTGGCCCTTTGTTATCGATGTTATCTCTCGATTTAAATCCAAGGGTAAGCAAGAAGAAAGTGTGCAAAAAGTGATCGATGGCAAGATTGACGTTCTTATAGGTACTCACAAATTATTGCATGTGGATATTAATTTTTGTCATGTTGGTTTATTGATAATCGATGAGGAACATAGATTTGGTGTGCGACAGAAAGAAAAATTGAAATCGCTACGAAGCGATATTGACATACTTACCCTCACAGCAACGCCAATTCCGCGAACCCTGAACATGGCACTATCCAGTATTCGGGACCTTTCTATTATCGCTACACCTCCCGCCAAACGGTTATCAGTAAAAACATTCGTCCGCGAACAACAAGAAAACCTTGAAAGAGAAGCCGTGTCCAGAGAACTACTCCGAGGAGGACAGGTTTTCTATCTGCACAATGAAGTAAAGAGTATTAATAGAGCAGCAGAACAATTGCAGCAAATTATCCCCCAGGCGCGAATCGGCATTGCCCACGGACAAATGGCGGAACGCGATCTTGAAAGAGTCATGGCCAACTTTTACCATAAGCGTTATAACATTCTAGTTTGCACAACGATTATCGAAACAGGAATTGATATACCAAGTGCAAATACCATTCTAATTCACCGAGCTGATAAATTTGGTCTAGCCCAGCTACATCAATTGCGAGGGCGAGTTGGTCGCTCCCATCACCAAGCATACGCATATCTTTTGATTCCGAGCCACAGTCGAATGAGCCGCGATGCGTTGAAACGTATAGAAGCAATTCAAGCTGCTAGCACACTAGGGGCTGGCTTCACTCTTGCTAGTAACGACCTAGAAATCCGCGGAGCCGGGGAATTATTAGGCGACGAACAAAGTGGCCATATGCATAAAATTGGCTTTACTCTGTACACGGAAATGCTAGAAGAGGCAGTATCATCGATCAAAGCAGGCAAAACGCCTAGCCCGCTTCTAGAGACAGACAAAGCTATCGATATAAGTTTACGTATTCCCGCTCTTATACCGGAGACTTATCTCCCTGATGTGCACACCCGCCTTATTATGTATAAACGGATTTCATCCTCACGGGACAATTATGAACTGGAAGATTTGCAGATCGAAATGATCGACCGATTTGGTTTACTTCCGGAGCCATTGAAACTGCTGTTCCGGGTGACCTGGCTAAAATTAAAGGCACAAACTTTTGGGATCAAAAAAATTGAAGCCAATAGTAAGAGCGGCCGAATCGAATTTCTACCCCAAACCCAACTCGATCCCTTATCACTAGTTCAATTGATACAAGAGGACCCCCAGCACTATAAACTTACTAGCGGTAATCAACTACAATTTCATCATGGAAGTGAACAAGCATCTGCGAAGCTTGACTTTATTAACCAGTTACTTGATAACTTGAAACTTATCGAGCAAAAAGCTGCCTAAAATTACCTTATCGGTTAGCTTTAAAACTACAGCAAGATTCAAGTTCTTTTGCCAAGAAGCCTATTTTGCAAACAAAAAAATCAGCAACATTTACTGTCAAAAATACCTTAATTACGTGTTTCGGGATTTTATTAGCTGCGAGTCCAGTTATCGCCCTGCCCCAAGAGAGATGGTTTCAGATTGAAATATCTATTTTTAGTAATGAATCCCCTATCGACAAATCGGAAGAACTCTGGCAACCGGCTAGGCAACAACTGGCCTTCCCCGAGAAAATACGGAAGCTTGACAACCTTATTGATATCTTAACGCTCGATAGTTCGAATTCAATAAACCAAACGGAGGTAGTAGGTAGAGAATCGGCAGTTGCACCTCGTGAGCTGTCACCAGAGCAGCGGGAAGAAATCATATTGATAACTGGCCCAAAAAATCAAACCGTTAACCATGAATTTCGTTTTTTTGATTTTTCTCGAGATGACTTTTTGCAACTCCCTCCCTCCTCAAGTGATTTTCAGCAGACTAATCGGGAATTAGAGCGATCCCCTGCCCATCGCTTATTATTTCATGGTCTTTGGCGCCAAGTTGTAACCAACTCAGCGTTCGCTGAGCCGATCTATGTAGAAGGTGGCCTTGCCTATGGCGCACAACATGAACTGCAGGGCAGCCTAACAATTCGTTTTAATGAAGGTCAGGACCGTATAGTTGTAGATGCCAATCTTTGGTTCAGTGAATTCAGCGTTGTGGAAAATTTGACGGAAAAGTGGGAGCTACCCACCCCACCCAAGTCCATCGCTAATTTTGATGACCTCGAGACCAGTAATCCGGACCTTATTTTTCACCCCATCAGGGTCTACCATATGCAGCAAACTCGAGATATGCGGAGTCGGGAATTTCATTACCTCGATCATCCCGCACTCGGCTTAGTTATCTTAGTTGAGCCTTACGAAATTCCGGACCCGATATCCAACAATTCTAATCTTTAACCTCGCTAACATTCACCGTATTTTTCCACCAAGGCTCTAAGTAAATCGGTCACAAAATCCTTACTGTTTCCTACGACCTTGGATATATCGTCCATAGAGATTTCCCCCTCAAATTGACCTGCAGCCCAATTAACTGACAACGCCAATAAAGCATAATCAATTTGTAATTCCCTCGCCAATACCGCTTCAGGCATCGCTGTCATACCAAGTAGATCACATCCGTCTCGCTTGTATTTATTAACTTCAGCTGCGGTTTCTAATCGAGGGCCCTGCGTACAACCATAAACTCCCCCGTTCATTACTAATCTATTATCAGATGACTTTACATTGGTTATATTGGCGCTATCCAGCAAGGCTAATCGCAGTGTTTCAGCAAACGGACGCGTAAAATCAATATGCACAACAGTCTTTAAGGTCTCTTCGAAGTAAGTGGCCGCTCGTCCGTGTGTGTAGTCGATGATTTGATCCGGAACGGCGAGGCAACCCGGTACAAGCTTTTCGTTAATGCTACCTACGGCGTTTACACCAACAATTTTATCTACTCCAAGTTTATGCAGCGCCCAAATATTTGCCTGGTAGTTAACTTTGTGTGGCGGGATTGTGTGTTTGCCCCCATGCCTTCGTAAAAATGCAATTTTGCATCCACGGTGCTGCAATAATTCAACCTCGATTTTTGTCTCGCAGAATGGAGTAGCAACATGATTATACCCAGCTGGCTCAAAACCTTTAATCTGTGATAAGCCGGTCCCCCCTATTACTCCCAACATTGATTTTCCTGATAGTTCTCTTGCTTTCCACTTAAGGTCTCAATTAACGTAATCATACCTAATAAAATTACCGATATGCAGTAGCTATTTCCCCTTTTTACCTATAGCTTCGCCTATCCAGCGATTGGCTTAAAGTTACGACAAGAAATGCGATATATCTCTCAAAATGCACAATTCTCTTCTTGCGGCCTTTATCGGTACAACCTAGAACGAACGTGGGCAAAAGGCTCTGGCCGCGTATTATTCATCGGTCTAAATCCTTCAACCGCCAATGATCAGATTGACGATCCCACCATACGCCGTTGTGTAAGTTTCTCTCGAACTTGGGGATACTGCGCAATGGAAATAGTTAACCTTTTTGCGTACCGAGCCACCCATTTCTCAGACTTAAAGAACACTAAAGACCCGATCGGGCACTACAATGATAGGTGGATTAAAGCGGCCTACCAAAAAGCTGACATAATAGTCGCCTGCTGGGGTAATCATGGAAATTATCTGCAGCGCAGTAATACTATTAAACTTCAATTTAAAAACCTGCACTGCATCAAGTTAAATAAAACACTTCAACCCGCTCACCCGCTTTACCAAAAAAGAGATCTTAACCCTTTACCAATGTTCGGCGCTAAAAACTCGTCCACTTGAGAAGAAAATGAATTTAGGTAAAAATTTTTATCAACTTCTCTGGCACCAACCTTGGTTGAATATAAACTATAAGAAATCGATTTATAAAAAACTCTGTGCTTACGGCACCATCTACAACTACTCTTTTGAAAAAGAGTTTTTTGGCTTGAAATACCAGGGAAACCTTAACAATAACATCGAATTCAATATATTTTATTTTGGCGCTTTCGAGAAACCGCTGCTCTTTTTTTTGGCTGACACTATTCGTCGTATCAATCTTGAGTACAGAGATTCCACAGAACAATCCGGTTGTTTTTGCGATATTGGAGCAAATCTAGGCCAACATTCTCTATTTATGTCTCGATTAGTTAAACAAATCCACGCTTTCGAGCCGTTCCCCAAAGCTCTTGAACGGTTTCAACACCATGTCGAACTGAACCAGATTCATAATATACGTCTACACCCTGTTGGATTAAGCGACACTAATGAAAACCTTACCTTTTATGCTCCTCAAAGCAGAAACCAAGGAATTGGTTCATTCGATCCCTCCACTATGCAAAAAGGCAATGTAGCTTCGGAAAAGCTGGAAGTGGTAAAAGGCGATGACTATTTCACAAAGATGAAAATAAACTGTCTGGATATAGTCAAACTTGACGTAGAAGGATTTGAGAAAAAGGTACTTGTGGGTATGCAACGGGTGCTTATGAAGCATCGACCAATTATTGTTTGTGAAGTTAGCTATGGCAAAGAGGTATCCTTCAACTCTATACAGCAGCTCCGTGAGACACTTCCGGAGGAATACCAACTCTTTACTTTCAATACTCGCAAACCAGACGGAAGTAAAGCTAGGAAGCGAGGTGCTAAAGCTAGAAAAACGGGAACTTATCAATTAGTCCCTTTTATTCAATGGCGTCTATCTGGGCAAGACAACGTAATTGCCTGTCCAAAAGAGAAGCAAAGAATCCTGCCAATGCAAGGCATCGGCAGGATTGCCGTGCCGTAAAGTAAATGGCCCAGCGACAAGAATCCAATCCTGACCTGGGCCGAAATACAACACCTTACAGTATTTATATCGGGGAGGTTCTAGTTTCCTTTAGTAAATTAATGTTTTTAAAACAAATATAGGATTTTGCACGTTCCAGGAGTATGGCGCGCCCGACAGGACTTGAACCTGTAACATCCGGCTTAGAAGGCCGGTGCTCTATCCGGTTGAGCTACGAGCGCTATTTGAAAAACTGCGTATTTTACAAAAACAAAGGCTAGCCACAACTTGTGTTAAATAGGCCTATCATTAGTTACAGAACCCCCTCATCTTCGTTCTGATTATCCGGAGTGCCACTGCAGCCCTGACCTATATACATTCCAGCCATGACTAAAGCCAGGTTCCGGTATACTTGGACAAATGGTGCAAGCCATTTCCTCCGGCTGACCAATAAGCTAGGTACACCCGCATTCAATTCATCCACCCTAGTGCGATTTTGGTCCCTGGTTTTCATTTTCGCAGCTGCCATAATCCATCGTGTTATCAAAGAAAAGCTTATTTAAGCATAGCCTATATGGTCTTTGTTTCTGAAATTATTATTTGAAGTAGCTGCGGTGAAAATGGGGTGACTGACGGGGATCGAACCCGCGACAACCTGAGTCACAGTCAGGGGCTCTACCAACTGAGCTACAGTCACCATTGAACAATTAAAGTTCAGAAACTTGGTCGGGGTAGAGGGATTTGAACCCCCGACATCTTGCTCCCAAAGCAAGCGCGCTACCAGACTGCGCTATACCCCGATAAAGCCAAAAACGATCAATTTTAGGAGGACGGCATCATACCGGCGTCGGTTAAGTCAGTCAACGTACTAGTGCCTCCGACAGGAAGCAAAGTGATTTACCTAAAATTCAACGCTCAATGCGCCAACTGCTTCCTTCGTCCCCATCCTCGACAACTACTTTCATCGTTGCTAATTGATCTCTGATCTCGTCCGCCCTTTTCCAGTCTTTATCGGCTCTTGCCTGTTCTCTTGCAGCAATCATACGTTCAATTTCCTGAAAATCCACTTCTATACTAACGGCGCTTCTTAAAAATTTGGTAGGTTCATTTTGTAAAAACCCAAGAATACCCCCTAGTCTTATCAACAAAGCGCCCAGTTGATTCGCGTAAGCGCGATCTTTAGTTTTGTGCTTATTGATTTCCTTTACCATTTCAAACATTACGCTGAAAGCCTCTGGAGTATTAAAATCATCGTCCATTGCCTGATAAAATGCTTTTTCAAACCGGCTATTAGTCAAGTACTTGGCTCCAGAAATATCCAAGTCTTCCAGAGAAATATAAAACCTCTCAAGAGCACTAGCTGATTGCTGTAAGCTCTGCTCGGAATAATTAATCGGACTTCGATAATGACTCGCCACCAGAAGATGTCGAATCACTTCAGCGTCGTAATATTTAAGGACTTCACGCACAGTAAAAAAATTACCGAGAGATTTGGACATTTTTTCATTATCGATGCGCAGTGGACCATTATGTATCCAAACGTTGGCGAAGCGGGTACCAGTAGCCGCTTCTGACTGAGCTATTTCATTCTCGTGGTGAGGAAACATAAGATCAGTGCCTCCACCATGTATGTCGAAATTATCCCCAAGGGCACAAGTCGACATAGCCGAACATTCAATATGCCACCCC
This sequence comes from Gammaproteobacteria bacterium, assembly GCA_002712055.1. Classification (GTDB taxonomy): domain Bacteria; phylum Pseudomonadota; class Gammaproteobacteria; order Pseudomonadales; family Pseudohongiellaceae; genus UBA9145. The sequence goes on from PARV01000018.1 coordinate 16,733, forward strand.
GGACGCCCATAGCCCCAAGGCGAATCCCAACCAATCTCATTGTCCTTTGACGGTTTCCAAAGAACAAAGTCACGAGGGTCTTTTTTTAACTCCCCAATCTCTATCCGAGCTCCATCGATTAAATCATCTGTGTTTTTCTTAGATAGCTTTCCGTAACCGGGAAAGCGTACAACTGAAAAGTACACATCCCCATTCGCAGCTTGATAAGCGAATTCTTTTTCTATGAGAGTTTCGATCATCGAGATAATTTGATCAATATGCCCGGTCGCTCTTGGTTCCTGATCTGGAGGAAATATCCCTAGCGCCTGTTCGTCTTCATGCATCGCCTTAATGAATCGATCTGTCAACTCAGAGAATAATTCATTGTTTTCAGCGGCCCGAGCCAAGATCTTGTCGTCGATGTCGGTAATATTTCTCACATAGGTTACTTTAAATCCACGTGCTCGCAAATAACGAACGATGACATCAAAAGCTACCAACATCCTTGCATGCCCTAAATGACAATAATCGTAGGTCGTAAGCCCACAGACATAGATGCGAACTTTACCGTCGTCAATCGGTTTGAATTCTTCTTTCTGTTGAGTGTACGTGTTGTAGATAAGCATAGAATAATGACTATAGCCTAACGACCAGACCAGGAATCCCGAAGGGTAATAGTACGATTAAAGACAGGTAGTTCGGGCGTCGAATCAATTGAGTCAATACAAAAATAACCTTCTCGTTCAAATTGAAAATTCCCGAACGCCCCTTTTGCTAATATTGAAGGTTCTGCTATGCAACCCTCGAGCTCTATTAATGAATCTGGATTGAGGTACTCGTAACAATTATCAACTTCCTTACTTTCTGGATGTTCGATAGTAAATAATCTGTCATAAAGCCTAACTCGGACCGGTAGCCCGTATTTTGCAGAGACCCAATGGATAACCCCTTTGACTTTTCGACCTTCAGGTTTCTTCCCAAGAGTCGCCTTATCTATGCTACAGCAGAGTTGTTGCAATCCCCCGCTATCGTCCTTAACCACTTCATCGCACCTTATTACGTAGGCTCCTCGAAGCCTTACCTCTCCACCCTGGGTCAAGCGTTTAAACCCAGCCGGTGGTTGCTCGAGAAAATCCGAACGGTCAATGAATATTTCCCTTGTTAAAGGCACCGAGCGTCTTCCCATGCTGTCAATTTTAGGGTGATTGGCGAGGTCCAGATATTCTGTTTCCTCTTCTTGAAGATTGGTTAACACCACCTTAAGTGGATCTAAGATGCACATTGCTCTTGGTGCATGCCTATCAAGATCCTCTCTAATCGCATGCTCTAACATACTTAGGTCAACTATACTTTCACTTCGAGAAACGCCTATACTTTCGCAGAAATTACGGATGGATGCCGGGGTAAATCCCCTACGCCGCATACCGGCCAGCGTGGGCATCCGCGGATCATCCCAGCCCTCAACAACTTCAGATTCCACCATTTCTCTAAGGTTGCGCTTACCTATCACAGTATAGTTCAACCTAAGCTTGGCAAATTCGGTTTGTTCTGGAAGAACATACTGGTATTCCGTACCCGCCAAATCACTAGCCCGCTCAAGGCTATCTAAGCTCAGATTCTGAAGAATCCAATCATAGAGGGGGCGATGATCTTCAAACTCTAGCGTGCATAGAGAATGGGTTATGCTTTCTATAGCATCGGAAATACAATGGGTATAATCATATGTTGGATAGATACACCATTTGTCACCGGTCTGGTGGTGAGCGAAGTGCCTTATTCTGTAAAGCACTGGATCACGCATATTGATGTTTGGAGACTCCATGTCGATCTTGGCTCGTAGTGTATATTTGCCGTCCGCGAAATCACCCTTGCGCATGCGTGTAAACAAATCTTGATTTTCCTTGATTGATCTCTCTCGGCCAGGACTATTCCTGCCAGCTTCAGTCAAGGTACCACGATATTCTCGGGCTTCTTCAGCGCTTAAGTTGCATACAAACGCTTTAGATTTCAGAATAAGTTGCTCCGCGAAACCATATAGTTGCTCAAAATAGGATGAAGAATAGCGAACCTCACCATTCCAGTGAAACCCAAGCCAAGTGATATTATCTTTTATGGCATCCACATACTCCTGACTTTCTTTGGTCGGGTTAGTATCGTCAAAACGAAGGTTGCAGAAACCATTATTCTCTTCAGCAACGGAAAAGTTTAAACAAATCGACTTGGCGTGCCCTATATGAAGATAACCATTTGGTTCAGGCGGAAATCTAGTGTGTACGCGCCCTCCATGCTTATCAATAGCAAGATCCTGAGAGATCATGTTGCGAATAAAATTAGTGGGCGCTGGACCCTTGGACGAATTCTTGCTATCCATATCCGAATCTGTCATTTATAAGCTAGTATCTCTTGGAAACCTTGCGAAGTATCGCGAGGTGTTAATTAGGCTTTCTAGAGAATACCAAAACGCTTATTATAACTGCTCAGGATCAATGCATTAACTAAAAATTTTAAGCAGGACCAAGAATGGCAAATAAGGTGATTAAACTTGTCACTAATTACGGCCCTATCATTTTAGAGCTAGATTTCGATAAAGCTCCTAAATCCGCCGCTAACTTTCTACACTATGCTGAAACAGGATTTTACGATGGCACGATTTTTCATCGTGTTATCGATGATTTTATGATCCAGGGCGGAGGTTTTAAATCCAATTTGCAGAAAAAGCCAAATGCCCCCCCTATCCAAAATGAAGCGGATAATGGACTATCTAATCTCACCGGTACAGTTGCGATGGCACGGACCTCCGATCCTCACTCCGCGTCTTCCCAGTTTTTTATCAATGTCAGCGATAATCATTTCCTAGACCATCGTAATAAAACAAATGAGGGATGGGGTTACGCTGTGTTCGCTCGAGTTATTAGCGGCATGAACGTAGTAAACAAAATACAAGCATGTGAAACTACTTCACAGGATGGACATAAAGACGTGCCTGTTATCGAAGTCACTATTGAGTCAACCGAAATCAATCAAGAAACTTGATCTTGTCAAATCGTATCCTTTTTATTTCGGATCTGCATTTAGAAGAATCTCGACCCGATATCGCTCGGACACTATTACAATTCTTAGATGTCAATTCTGGACATTGCGATGCGCTCTACATCTTGGGAGACCTCTTTGAAACATGGATAGGGGACGATGAGGAGAGCATACTGATCGATGAAATTGCTTCCGCACTGAACAGGTTTCATATAGCGGGACCTTCCATTTACCTAATGCATGGTAACCGAGATTTCCTAATGGGAAACATATTTGCAAATCGCTGCGGTGCGGAGTTAATTGAAGGTCCGTGCACTCTATACACGGAAGCTGGCCCTATCGTTCTGCTGCATGGCGATACACTGTGTACTGATGATCATGAATATATGCAGTTCCGCAAACAAGTAAGGCAGGAAGATTGGCAGCGGAAATTCCTTGCTAAACCCTTAGGCGAACGCAGAGTGTTTGCTGAAAGGGCTCGCGAGATGAGCAGGCAATCCACGGCAGTCAAGGATGACTATATCATGGACGTTAATCCGCAAGCTGTGGAGAATTTGTTGGTCGAGTTTCAACATAATATACTTCTGCATGGCCACACCCATCGTCCTGACATACACGAATTAACACTCGCCAAGCCTATTAACAAGCTGAATCAAGGGAAACGGGTTGTACTAGGGGACTGGGGTAAAAAAGCCTGGTATGCCGAAATCAAAGACAAGCTGATTACTCTACATAGCTTTGATCTCACAAATTGACTTTTCTAGACTATGCCCGACTTTTTTCTCGCGGCAACTCGAAGTATCGATCAAGGTGAGCCTCACAGAGCACCAACAACTCCTCCTCTACTGCTTCACAAAGTGCCTCCATGCTTAGGTCTGAGAATTCAGGTAAGACATAGGCTCCATATTCACGAAGATCATCAATACTCTGATGATATTTCTTAAGGAGGTTATGTAGCCAGCAATAGGGGGACAATGATGGATCATAAGGTACCTGTGCTTTTTCCAAACCGGACTTAAGATTAGGTACTGAAAAGATTCGAAATCTATTTTCCAAAATTTGGCAAATAAGTTTTTCGACTCTATTAAGAACCGCTGATTTTGCTACGTCGTCATAGCTATTCCAGTTAATGACCTCAAAAGAATAACGCTTACACCCACGACAAACCATATCCCCAAGAGAGGTGGTTGAGCAGATGCCTATACAGGGTGTTTGAACGACTCTCATTTAAATTGACTTATAAGTTGATAGAGATTTAATCGGAAAGTTGAGTATAGACTTTAGCAAGTCTCCATGAATTGTAAACCAATAGTAAGATTCTCTAATATCGGCGTTAAAAGCGCGACCATCGAGGCTGATTCATACATTTACCTTGCCTGGCGCAGGCCTCTGGCTATTGGCGCCAAGTGGATTTCTACGCAAATTTACAATAAAATAGCCTCACGTTTTGAACAAATGCCTTGCTTTACTGCACGTAGCAGCCAGCCGCTTGATCCAACAATATAGCGAACACGCCTAGTGTAGTTTGCTAATACATTCCAAACTGTAAGTGATACCGGCGTACACAAGCGAGGAGCTAGACACCAGTAGTTCCAAGAGCGTTGCCTTTGGGTTAATTCGACGCGTGTCAGGCATTTGCAGGTCTCGTTAACAGCACTGATATACGAGGATAAACTTGTGTTAGAAGCATATAAAGCACACGTAGCTGAACGCACCGAGTTAGGTATCGTGCCCAGGCCCTTATCTGCGGAGCAAGTTGCGGACGTTGTAGAGCTGCTAAAAAATCCTCCTTCCGGTGAAGAACAGTTTATCCTTGACCTGATTTCAAATCGTGTACCTCCTGGTGTCGATGAAGCTGCCTATATTAAAGCTGGGTTCTTGTCAGCAGTTGCCAAAGGAGAATCTACCTCCCCCCTAATTGACGCGAAGAAAGCCGTAGAACTCCTCGGTACCATGCTCGGCGGCTATAATATCTCGGCCCTAATAGAATTACTGGAAGATAATGAACTCGGCCCTATCGCGGCGGGACAATTGTCCCATACCCTATTAATGTTCGATGCCTTTCATGATGTGGCTGAAAAAGCCTCGGCCGGCAACGATAATGCACAGCACGTAATACAATCATGGGCCGATGCGGAATGGTTTACATGTCGATCTAAGGTTCCAGAACAACTTACTGTCGTCGTGTTCAAAGTTCCCGGGGAAACCAACACCGATGATCTGTCCCCTGCTCAGGACGCCTGGTCACGTCCGGATATACCGTTGCACGCCAAAGCCATGTACAAAAACACGCGCGAAGGAGTTACAAACGCCCCTGCCCAAATAATAGAACTTGAAAAAACTGGTTTTCCAGTCGCACTAGTTGGTGATGTCATGGGTACCGGCTCTTCTAGGAAGTCCGCCACTAATTCTGTACTGTGGCATATCGGCAATGACATCCCCTATATCCCTAATAAACGAGTTGGCGGTGTCTGTATAGCTAGCAAGATCGCCCCTATCTTTTTTAATACGATGGAAGATTCCGGTGCTCTTCCTTTTGAATGTGACGTCGACGGACTGAATACTGGCGATACCATCGATATCAATGTGTATGAAGGTAAAATTACTCGACACGAAAACAGTGAGTTGGTTTGCGAGTTCGAATTAAAGACCGATGTTCTTCTTGATGAAGTGAGAGCTGGGGGTCGAATTCCTCTTATTATTGGTCGCGGACTTACACAGCGCGCGCGAGAATTTCTTGAATTACCCACGAGCGATGTTTTTCGCTCTCCGGTGATCGGAAAAGAATCTAAAACAGGATTCACTCTCGCTCAGAAAATGGTAGGAAAAGCTTGCGGTGTAGCAGGAGTGAGACCGGGCAGTTATTGTGAACCCAGAATGAGCACTGTAGGCAGTCAGGACACCACCGGCCCCATGACTCGTGATGAATTAAAGGACCTTGCTTGTATTGGATTCTCAGCAGATCTGGTAATGCAATCGTTCTGTCATACAGCAGCTTATCCAAAACCCGTGGATATCGAAACCCAGCATACTTTGCCAGACTTCATCCAAACACGAGGGGGCGTCGCTCTGCGACCAGGGGACGGTATTATCCATTCCTGGATGAACCGTATGCTGCTACCCGACATGGTTGGAACCGGCGGTGATTCTCATACCCGTTTCCCCATCGGTATATCATTTCCAGCGGGTTCCGGTTTAGTTGCATTCGCTGCAGCCACGGGTGTAATGCCACTGGATATGCCGGAATCAGTTCTAGTTCGTTTCACAGGCAAAATGCAGCCCGGCATTACCCTGCGTGATCTGGTCAACGCTATCCCCTATATCGCTATCCAAACAGGCGACCTCACGCTAGAGAAAAAAGGTAAGAAAAATGTATTTTCTGGCCGTATTTTAGAAATCGAAGGCCTACCCAATCTGAAGGTGGAGCAAGCGTTTGAATTTTCCGATGCATCTGCAGAGCGCTCCGCCGGTGGATGTACTATTCGACTAGATAAAGAACCTATCATCGAGTATTTCAAATCAAATATTACATTATTACGCTGGATGATAGGCAACGGTTACCAGGATGCACGCACACTTGAGAGACGTGCCCGAAGCATGGAAGAATGGCTGGAAAACCCGATCCTAATGGAACCAGATAAAGAAGCGGAATATCACAAAGTTATCGAAATCGATTTAACTAAAATAACTGAACCGCTGTTAGCCTGCCCTAATGATCCAGATGACATCAAACCTCTCTCTGCGGTTCAGGGTACAAAGATAGATGAAGTATTCATTGGTTCCTGCATGACGAATATCGGCCATTTCCGCGCTGCGGCCGAAGTTTTAAAGCAAGTGGAAGGCGCATTACCTACTCGTCTCTGGATAGCTCCACCTACCAAAATGGATGAACATCAATTAACGGAAGAAGGGGTTTACAACATCTTTGGGGTAGCTGGTGCCCGCACTGAAATCCCTGGTTGCTCTCTGTGTATGGGCAACCAAGCTCGTGTTGCCGCCAAATCGACAGTCGTATCCACTTCTACAAGAAACTTCCCAAACCGTTTAGGACAGGGGGCCAATGTGTTTCTTGCTTCTTCAGAACTGGCCGCAATCAGTTCAGCTCTGGGTAAAATTCCTACAATGAAAGAATATATGAGCTACATGGCCTCAATTAACACCATGTCGGATAATATCTATCGGTACCTAAACTTTAATGAGATAGAAGATTTTATGGAAGCGGCAGAGCGCGCAAAGAACATTCCTCTTACAAATATTCAAGAAGTTGCCTGAACTATTAGCTAAATACTTCAAGTTAGAACACTCGCTGTAACTTAACTAACAGTGCTTTTATTCACTACCTCGAAAACATCTTTAGAAATGTTGGATTCAGCTTTGATACGCAACAACTGCGCCTGCATCAAGGCCTGCCGCTTTTTATCGAATTTCTTCCAACGCGTCAATGGGGTTAATAGACGAGCTCCAATCTGAGGGTTGAATTGATCGATCTCAAGCACTCGATCTGCGAGAAATTCGTATCCTTCCCCGCTCCTATCATGAAAACCCGTATGATTTTGCCCGCAAAAAGCTCCAATTAAAGATCGCACCTTGTTTGGATTTCTTAACTGAAAAGCCTCATGCTCTAGCAAATGTTTGACTTTGGAAATTGAACCTTTACGCTGGCAACTTGCCTGCACAATAAACCACTGATCCACCACCAACGGCTCATGTTTCCATTTTTCATAGAAAGCTTGTAAAGCGCTAGTTGCTATATCGACCCCTAATTCAGAACCACTACTAACTAAGCAGCGAAGTGCTGCCAGCTGATCTGTCATGTTAGTAGCATCTTCAAATTGTCTGTAACAATCTTTAATCCAGTTGTCTTTGTCGGTCCTCACAAGATAAGCCAGGGCCAAATTCTTAAGCGCCCGTTGCGCAATCGATTCCGCGTCAACCTTAAAGGCTTTATTACTGCTATTTGCCTTAAAAACCTCTTCAAAACTGCCTTCCAGATTATTCGCTAGCATATTAGCGGTAAACTCTCTAACGCTGTGAATAGAGTCAATATCTGCGATTTCTGCCTGATCTATCAACAACCCTTCTGCCGGAAGAGTAAGCACCTGTGCGATCATTGCCTTGTCCAGAATTTTAGATTCTAGAGCGGAATTTAACACTCCTGAATAAGCATCTATCAATATCTGGGGAAGGGCCAGTGTGAGATCATCCACAGCACATTTCTGTAATTCGTCAATAATGTCACTTGCCAGAAGCTGAGAAGCATTCCATCTATTAAATCCATCTGTATCGTGAATCATCAGGAAATGTAAATCTTCCCTGGAATAATCGAAGTTTAACCTTACCGGTGCACTGAAACTTCTCAGTAAAGAAGGAACGGGCGGTTCCGGCACATCCAGGAAATAGAAATACTGAACTTCCTGACTTAGCGTCAAAACTTTATCGAAGGAAGCTGGGCCTTCCTCACCCTCTAACTTAAGCGGCAGTTCAGCGCCAAACTTATCCAGTAACCCGATTCGAAATGGAATATAGAACGGCAGCTTTTTATTCTGTCCCGGAGTATCTGGGCAGCTTTGTTTTATTTTGAGGCTGTATTGGTTCTTATCAGCATGATACGTACCACTGATGTTTAACACCGGTGTACCTGCTTGTGTATACCACCGCCGAAACTGATGTAAATCGATACCGCTAGCGTCTTCCATGGCTCTAATAAAATCTTCGGTAGTCACCGCTTGTCCATCATGTTTATTAAAATACAGGTCGGTTCCAGCACGAAACTTTTCTTGCCCTAAAATGAGGCTAATCATTCTTACAACNTCAGCACCTTTTTCGTAAATGGTAACGGTATAAAAATTTGATATCTCCATGTAGGAATCAGGTCTCACCGAATGCGCCATGGGGCCAGCATCTTCAGCAAACTGTATCGTTTTTAGGAAATTTACATCTTCGATACGCTTAACCGTCCGTGAGCCCATATCGGCTGAAAACTCCGAGTCACGATATACAGTAAAACCTTCTTTCAAGCTTAATTGAAACCAATCTCTGCAGGTAACTCGATTGCCAGACCAGTTGTGAAAATACTCGTGAGCTACCACCGACTCCACCCTCTGAAATGCTGTATCATTAGTCGTGGCANTGTTGGCAAGCACACAAGAAGTGTTAAATATATTCAAACCTTTATTTTCCATTGCTCCCATGTTGAAATCATCGACAGCCACTATCATGTAGATTCCTAAATCATATTCTCGCCCATAAACTTCCTCGTCCCACTGCATGGCATTTTTTAGCGACGACATGGCGTGATCGCACTTATCCAAATCCTTCTCTTCAACAAAGATCTGCAACCTGANTTCTTTACCACTGCAAGTCTTAAACGAATCATCCAAGCTGACTAAATCGCCGGCTACTAGTGCAAACAAGTAGCATGGTTTCTTGAAAGGGTCTTCCCAGGTTACCCAGTGACGTCCTGGATCTTTCTCGTCTATGCCGCTAGCTACATTGTTTCCATTGGATAACAACACTGGATATTTCTTGCGCTCCGCCTTAATAGTGGTTGTGAACCGAGACATAACGTCAGGCCTATCAAGGTAGTAAGTGATACGCCTGAATCCCTCCGCTTCGCATTGCGTGCAGAACATTTTNCTTGATTTATATAGNCCTTCTAGTGCTGTATTGTTCTGCGGNTCGATTCGAGTGTGAATCTCGACTTTGAACGGCTGCATCGGTTTACTTAACAACTCTGACAATTGCGGAATAGTGATAGTCTCATCATCTACTGAGAACTGACTCGGCCCTAAGGTTGTTCCACCCACCACAAGGTGCCGCAGTTCTAATTCTTGGCCGTGAAGTATTAGCGTATCAGCCTCCGGCTCATTAGAAGCTCTATTTCGATCAATTAATAACTTGGCCACGACCATCGCGTGATCTTCATAGAGATCAAATTCGAGATCTGTTGTCTCAATTGTAAATAGTGGCGGTCGGTAATCTTTAAGATAGGTCGTCCTGGCCTGTGAATTTCTCATAATTGCGGTTCTTCGATTAATTGTCGATCAATGACTTAATTTAACATCGTACCCAGAGAAGCGTCGTAGGTTGATTACTCCGGTGTCAAATATCAGATATTGGCCTTTGATTCCTAAAAGGGTTCCTTCAACCACCGGATGTTTATCAAAATTGAAAGAAGTCACTTTTTCAGGGTATTTGACGACTGGGTAATTAATACCTACAGATGCAATCCCGTTGAGAACGCTTATTCCGAAAAACCCAAAATGTTCTTTTAACTCATTGAGTTCAGAATCGCACTCTTTAAGTAGAAGAGCAGCCTCCTCCTCCATCTTAAGCGGTTCAGCCTCACCTTTGAGCATAGCTCGCCAGTTTGTTTTATCGGAGACCTGTTGTTTGAACATTACCTCCAGAATACCGGACTGTAACCGATTCCGGACTCGAATAATTGCTAGCGCCTGTGTCGCTCCCTGATCTATCCATCGGGTAGGAACTTGGGTCGCTCGGGTAATGCCAACTTTCAGCCCTGAGGAATTGGCCAGATACACTATATGATCCTGCATGCAGTTTTGCTCTGCCCAAGCGGGTTCTCGACAAGTCCCNTGATCAAAATGACATTTTTCTGGACTAATAATGCAAGCATCACATTGAGCTAATCTTTGGAAACAAGGAAAACAGTAACCTTGGTTAAAGCTTTTACTTGATTTCCTTCCACAGTTAATACAATGAATGATGCCGCTGTATTCGAGTTTTATTTGTTTTTCTATTAAATCATTTAGAGGCACCAACATGTCACCCAGGGGAATCTGATACTTCACTGGGTTTTCCAACCTGCTATGCATTTTACGCAGAATACCTTGAGCCTCTGCTTTCATGGTTTTTCCTTCATTGATTTAGAAGGCCTCCTACTAATTAACCGGGCCCGGCTAGAGGGCTCTACAGAAAAATAATATCGTTACTCTTTATTTTCATTATATGAGACAGACTCTTAACGGCCACCGATAACAGATCGTTTTAATAGAAATCGATGATACAGTACAGCTGATGCCCCTAACAAAAGGCCTGATCCTAATCCACCGACGTGTGCAGCTGTGGCTATCCAGGAAGAAGCAAAGATTTCCATCAATACCAGCGCAACCACAAAGAAAACAAACATATTTGTGTTCAATACTAGNCNACTCCTGGNCATAANAGTGTGAATCACCCATGTGTAGCCTACCAAACCATAGACCACACCAGACATTCCACCGAAATTGTTATATCCGATGTATATGTACTGAGTCGTATTGCTGACAAAAGAAATCAATATTATCAATCCTAGAAATATCCATACTGGGTGAATAGCCTCAAGTTGTTTTCCGAAATACCACAGCCACAATATATTAAAAATTAAATGCAATTCACCAAAGTGCAAAAACATCGGTGTCAAAGTCCGAAGTATAATTGTCGGATTACTAAGGTCCCCGAGTAGGCCTATTAAGGAACTGGAAGCAATCGCTGGGTAAAATAATAAGCTNACCCGATCAGACTCATTCCCAAACTGGCTCACTATTGCAATTATTAAACANCAGGAGGCNAGGCCCATGGTAATCGGGCTGCGAAGAAATTCACCGAGAGTAGCGTTAATGATCTTTTTCCCTAAAAACTGAATCTCTTTAAGGTCAAAGCCAGCCGAAAGACTATGGATGTTTTTCTCATCAAGAAAGCGTTGTAATGACTGAGCCACAAACTGCGCCTCCTGCTCAGTATTTACCCATAGAATTTGCTTGCCCGATTCTTCTATGATCCGATGATTGACACTCTGGTTATGAAGGAATTGGCTGTAACTGCGCAGATCGACGTTGATCTCGAGACTAGCTGCTTTAATCATCGGCCCTTGGTAATCTGCTACCCCATCCAAGTTTNCTTCGACAGGCTTGGTAAAAGCTGTGATTGGGAGGATGAATGAGTTGCAGAGGTACTGTTTTTTTCGTGACCAAGAATTCATCTCCTGCAACGGCTGTGTAAAGCACTTCGCCGTCACAGCTAAGCTGCGGCTCCAAAGATTCCTTGGCAGCGACAATTAACTTGATTTCGCTATCGCCATCAATAACGATTGGCCTGCTATTAAGAGAGTGCGGGTACATGGGAACGAGTACTACTGCATTTAAATGCGGATGCATGATAGGTCCGCCAGCTGACAGGGAATAGGCCGTAGATCCTGTTGGCGTGGAAACAATTAGTCCGTCAGACTCCTGACTGTAAACAAACTTGTCATCGATAAACAATTCAAACTCAATCATCTGGGCGGCCTTGCCTGGATGCAACACAACATCATTTAAGGCAGACCCGAGATTATGTTCAGTCGTACCCCGACGGGCCACAACATCCAACAGAAATCGTTTATCGACACTATAGTCGCCATTCAGTACGTTAGCGATATTGGTTTCAATTTCGTTTGGCAAGACATCGGTAAGGAACCCAAGTTTACCTCTATTAATACCGATTACTGGAACTTGGTCAGAAGCAATAAACTTGGCAACGTTAAGGATACTGCCATCACCTCCGACTACTATGACCAAATCGCAACGCGAGGAGAGTTCTTCGCGTGTGCATTCATTAACCCCNGGGTTTTCNATTAGCCNCGCAGTCACGTCATCAAGCACGATATCTACATCCTGGTTTCCAAGAAAAGCAAGCAGTCGTAATAATGAATCGACAACACCGCTATGATCCGGGCGGCCGACCAGACCTATGCGCTTAAAATCAGTCATAAATGTGTTTACCTATCATAAACATCCACACATAGTTTCAATCGGCGTATTCCAGGAAAGATACAAGTATAACACGAGCTGATTCTTAGTTTAATGTTAATTATCATATTAATATCNTATAANATTGTTTTTATTAGTTATATTTATATATTAAGTGTGTTNGTGGTGTGTTTTCAAAAAGCCCCCAGTGTGTATTGCCAGGATCTCGGTTCCTTCTCGATAATNCCCCGCCTCTATGAGTTTAAAGAGCCCATAAAACATTTTACCGGTATACACCGGTTCGAGTGGAATATTGGAATCAGTTTTCCAGCATTCCATAAAAGCGGATAATTCAGCGTTACTCTTTGCGTAGCCACCACAGTGATAATCGTCTATCACTTGCCACGCCGGAAGCTCTGTGCATGCCGTAGCGCGGGTCCACTTCGCCACTTCAGTTGCAAGGTACCCTTCGGCTTTCAATACAGAGAATCCCAACACCGTAACTCGTTGACAACACGCAAGCCCACGAATCAGTCCTGCCATTGTGGCTCCTGTACCACAAGGGAGAGCTACACATAATCCCCGCTGAGTAATTACTTTAGGTATAAATTGGGCAAGTGTTTCACACCCCTTGACTGCCAATTCGTTACTACCTCCCTCCGGAAGTAAGTAAAAATCACCGAAACGTAAACGAAGTTTTTTAATCAGCCAAGCCTTATGCTTTTGTCTATAACTCGACCTATCCATACCACGGAGTATCATTCCTTGCTCCCGGGCGAATTTCAACACTGGGTTTAGTGGCTCCACCAATTCACCACGAATTATTCCTATCGTTTCTATACCAAGCATCTTTCCTATAACCGCTAGCGCGAGGATATGGTTTGAGTATGCACCTCCAAAACTCAAGATACTGGTAATTCCTTTCTCCTGGACATAACTAATATTTAGCTTAAGCTTAAACCACTTACTGCCAGTCACAAGAGGATGGATTTCATCCAGTCTTAATACCTTGAGCGTTATAGCCTGCTCATCCAAGATACTTGAACGGACCTCGTCTATTCTCGGCGACTTTATTTCTAGCATTGGATTATCAATCAANACTTTTTTGAAACATCAAGGCTCAACACAAAAACCCCTNTGGGTTGCCTGAAATAATACCTAATTANGAACACTTTCTATCATTTTTGAACTACAATGTTTATCGATATCCGTCTACATAACAATTAGGAGAACAAGATGAATTCTGACAAAATTCTTACCTTACTCATGCTGGCAGTAGCAATTGTTGCAGCTTTTGTTGAGATACCTTATACGGGCCTCGCTTTATTGCTCTTGGGATTAGTTGCCGGAATTATGAATCCAATAGCTGACATGCTGGANCGNACGGCTTACCTGCTAGTGGCTATAGCAGCTCCCGGGGTTGCAGATAATTTAGACATGATCCCGGCCATCGGAACCTATCTCAACTCAATTATAGATGGAGTAGCGATTGCAGTTGCGGGTNTTTGGATAGCAAACTTCACTAGTGGGCTAATTTCTCGCGTAACAGCAGATAGCACATCAGAAGGATAATAATTTAGTTTAGCGAATGTGCCAGTCTCCGCTCGGAGACTGGTTGTATTTGCTTAAATTCAGACAATTTTTCGTTCTCTGTAATACAGTCAACGTTAAGCGGCNTGCGCTCCCTAAATAATTAAGAATTTTTAACTCTGAAGATCAAGGTGCGCCGATTTGGTTGTCAAGGTAAGAATATGAATAAATTTGAAATAAACGGGGTACACCACCTTGCTTTGGTCTGTAAAGACATGGAGCGTACCGTAGAGTTTTACACAGACGTATTAGGCATGCGACTAACAAAAGGATTTGATTTGGAGGGCTATGGTCAACATTTCTTTTTTGACATGGGTAACGGGAGCGAACTAGGTTTTTTTTGGTTCAACGATGCTCCGCTTTCTCAACCTGGCGTTGCTTCAGCTAAGAACATCGTAGGGAGCGGATCTGGAAATATCACCTCGGCTCACGGTTCAATGAATCATCTTGCGTTCAACGTCGATCCCGTCAAAATCGCGAACTATAGGGAAGCAATTGTAGAAAAGGGAGTACAGTGCTCCCCGCTTGTGAACCATAATGATGTTGTTACAGGTGAAGAGTCTCGTACCGGACAAGACGCTTCCGAAAAAACCTGGCTGCAGTCTTTCTATTTTTTCGACCCTGATGGAGTNATGCTAGAGTTCTGCGCAACTTTACAACCCGGTTTACCCAACGTCGATCTCCCTGTCAATTCAAAAGGGATTAAAGCAAATGGTCAATCTGTTACTGGGGTAACTCCGGTTTAGTCAGAGGTATTTACTAACAGGCCCTATGATTCATGTGGAAATTAAAAGCACTCCATAGCTTCATTAGTGAGCATCATGTCCTTTAAGCCAATCTGTGATTAGATCCGCGACTTGAGCTCTCGCATTGTCCGGGACCTGAAGATAGTGATCCCCTTCGATCATTTCCAGATGTTTGTCTTCTGCCCCAATAGCATCATAAATTGCTTTAGCATCGCTTGGAAAAACTCCTGTATCAGCATCACTCTGCACCACCAATGCAGGTTGTGTAATCCGATTCAGATGCGGCGTTCCGCGGCAATGAGAATCCTTTAAGCTCCACATTGATAACCAGGTCCGCAAAGTATTGGTAAGACCAATACCCCGGGGACTAAAGTTCGCTGCTTTAGGATCTCCTACGTAACACTTGCCCACCTCTCGATTGGAGGGGTCGATAGCACCATCCATAAGGCGTAGGTCTGCCCAGGTCCGATAAAGATTAAAGGCTCGGTCAAACATTCTATTTTCTTTTAAACGGCTTAATTCACTATGGCACCAATCTGTTATTTTATGATTACGAGCTTGCTGTGCAGAGCGATAACAGGCTATAAATTCCTCTGAATACGGAGGACCATTGACTGGTTCATACATGTTTAGATCAGGATTGACACTAGCTGGATCCATTTCGTCTATTACTGAGGGATCAAGCCATGCTGTTAGAACTTCTGGCCGCCCGATATGTGCGCATAAAGAGATATACAAATCCGCCGCGATAAGATCATTTAGCTCCTCTGGCAGGCTAAGTCCGGGTGTCGGAGTTATTGTTATACCAAGGGCTTGCGATTGGTAAGCCCCCATAAGGGAGCCTCCTCCGGAATTTCCCAGAATAACCAATTGCTCCACTCCAGCCTTTTCTTTTAACCATCGAATCCCAGCGCCGATATCAATAAGAGCATGCTCCAAAAGAAAAAATCCTTCATTACCGCGAAACCTCGTATTCCAGCCTAAAAACCCATAGCCGCGCGAAGCCATATATTCACCCAAGTAATGTTCACTAAAATCGATATTATAATGAGTAGCGATGAGTGCCGTTTTAGGCTTCTTATTCGACGAAGAGTAGTACAAACCCTGGCAAGGATAAAAACCTGCCCCATGCCTTGTGCTTGTTGATGACTCGATGGAAACAAATTCTCGTTGCCAGTTACCCATATTGTGTCCAAATAAAAAGAAGGTTTAGTTTGTAAAGATTAATGAAACTTTAGGCAACTTAATCAATAAATATGAGAGAAGAAAAACTAGGTCTTTTGCTAGGACGGTATAAGCCATATGGGGGAAGACCACACTCGTTCTTCTAACGTCGGCGGAATATCGGCACGAGGAGCCACGCCAGCGCGAATGGCGTCCCAGGTAGACCACCGGCAGCTAGGGTTTTCAATTGCCCTAACGTAGTAAAATGCGTGCTGGCTGGCATCATATTCAGGATCTCGCCAATAGGCTTTTAACTCCGCTGATCCTTTATCCGCACTAATGTTGCAATTTGATAAGTTGACTGAAGCTCCGTTATTTGGGCAACGATGAGTACTTATATCAACCAGCGCACCACCAGAGCACGCAACATCAAATACTTTTTCTTCAGAACGGCCATCTGAGACCCATCCTTTAATAATCTGCAGTCTTTGCAAGGGAGCGCTATTTGGATCCTTTGATGCCCACGCAATAAATGAAGGGTCTCGATTGGACTCGGTAATCAGATCACTCCCCATAGGGACTCCTTCACTATAGGCCTTAGCAATCATATTCTCTTCATCGAGGTTAGGAAGATCGTAACCCGCAAAAAATCGGACGCTCATACGGGGTCCTGTAGAACCAAAAGTTTCCTTTCTACGTAAAGCCTCGTAAATAGATTCGCGAGTATTTTCTTCAGCCCACACTCCAGCGAGCCCCGAGGCGCCAAACCGGCTGTACCTATCAAAGTACCCACCACCACCGGCTTCAGAGGTATCAAGGGGGACTGCGCCCCTCTTTTGACCATCACTATCTAAAAGACCAGAGACGCCCCAAAAGTCATCTTCATTGCCAACATAAGAGGCATTATGATTATCACTAGACCCTATAATTCCTGGCTTAAACGGATTGTAACCATGCTCAACCTGCATACTAATGCCATTCTTGAGGGCCTCCCGAACATAACTACCCTGGGGCTGCATTGGAACAGTGGTTCCCAACCTAAATCTTAGAAGTTCAAAGTCGGCCCATTCGTCATTTGGTGATAAGTAAGGATGAGAATCAGATGTTCCCTTTACCTGCGTTATTTCCACNAGAGGCTCATTCCTTAATCGCCTATCAGCATATGCCGCGTCTAAAGGCCTGCCGTTAAAGTCGGCTAGCTGAAACATTAAACCTTCCGACATATTAGAATTATGAGGAATCGCTAAACTTTCTATCCCCTCAGCGCGATTGCTATCCATCCAAGCCCAAAGCTCTTCTGGATCATCAGAGACCAATCTGGAAAACGGCATATCTGGGACAGTAGTATCTTTAAAAATAACGTTTCGGTGCAGCATTTGAGATTCGGGCCCAGTACCCGTATATTCATATGCTATAAAAGTAGTGAAAGTACCTGGATTATTGTGACGATTAGCACTAGCCACAATATCNTCCCATGCATCCTTTACTACNGACTCATCCATAATTTCNCTGCTATTTTCAGAATTAGCAAAATCGCGAAATCTAGCNAAAATAGATCGTCGAAGCATTGGATCAGAGCCCACTTCATCTATNCCTTGGGCTATCTCATGTTGAGCCAANTCTGAATTTCCCAAAGCCATCTCTCTCATTATTCCCATATANTAGGCATGNTCGGTTACAGCGTAGAAATCCATAGGTACTTCTAGTTGCATGTCGAATCCAGCAGCATGAGTAATAGAGCCCCCCTTCGCAAATCTATAGGCTTCATCTGGTGACGAAGTTCCTCCAAAAATAAAAGCATCGTAGGAATACATNGTATGTACATGTAGATCACCGAAATAAGCATTACGGTTCANGTTGTANCCTGNNGTGTTNTCNCTTGTAGAGGCCTGAATAAGAGGTTNANCGGNCTGCGANATCGANCGCTCTGTACTAGACTGNTCATTGCAAGACAGAATCAAGAGCGGGATTNCGATAAGCAATTTCTCAACTCGCATAACTTAATTNACNATTCCNTGTTGACGCACACCNNTAACTGTTAANTTGCCAAGAGTAGTAAAAATAGTNCCTCCAAGGNNNTTCCCATCGACCGTGCCACTGAAATTTAAGTTCATCGTTTGCCCNGGTTCANCAGGATNNGGNATGTTATCTGACCAATAAATTCTACTCCCCTCCAGAACAACCTCATTTACCACTCTTGTTGTATCTCCGTCTATGCTAATAGTGCCGTCGGCCGTGATTGTCCAAACAGATGATTGCACGCCTTGCTCAGTAACAACCTCAATACTCCACGTACCTGCGCTAATAGGTTCCAAGTCACATTTGATTAAAAACGAAAATATTACAAAAATCGGAAATATTCTAAATAGATTTCTCATCGGAACCCATCACGAGGTCAGTTTTAACCAGTTCCTACATTATATTTGCTACTGAAGCCCTATAACACTTCTTTAATACTGAGACCTTCCAGGAATTACAACCTCCACCCCTCTATCTCGTAGTATTAATAAAAAATAGCTATTCAAGTCAAGGACTGAGATATTGCACGAAAAGTGTTAACTGGAACAGATCTATAGTTTTTACTCAGCTAGTGGGAGCTTTACCTTTGGGTCTAAATTTCCTTTACCAGGAATATAATTTGCCTCTATACGAATACCGTCTGGATCTTCAAATAAAACTGAATAATAACCTTGCGCCCATGACCCTTCTTCCGGAGCACGAACAATTTTAGCATCTATATTTATGAGGAAGTCGTACAGTTTATCTATATCACTCTTAGCCCTAGCTCTAAAACAGAAATGGTGTAAGCCGATACGATTTTGCTCAAAAACTTCTCCTTGAAACTTGGCATCTGCTTTTTTTACAGCTATGCCAGTTCTGCTTCCAACACCATAGATAACCGAATCAGAATCATAGACTAATTGCATTTCTAGGAACCCAAAAAGCTGTCTATAAAACGGATTACATTTCTTAAAATTGGAAACAGTAATCCCAACATGTGCGATCCCATTCATTTTCATAAATCAATTCTCTTTTGTTAATCATTCCATAGGCGATGGCACTTGAATCGGGATTCGTGGCTATAGAATCAGGTTCACCAAAACATCTAGACTTACATCCTAATCACAATAGCAGATATTTTTAAAACACACGATCATTCTGTCTCAGTATAACGCTTATCAAACTATTGATTTTTATAGCAAAATTATTATGGACTTGATAATATTTTTACTTCAGTGAAGGAACAAGTATTAGTGCTCTAACTATGATTGGATTTAACTATTTCAACTACATATGGATAGCAATTGCAGTAGTCACTTTTTTAATTTTAGTTAGCTTTAATATAAAAGCCCCCTACGGAAGACATTCAAATAGCAAATGGGGGCCGATGGTTTCTAATAAATGGGGGTGGTTTCTAATGGAACTACCTGCATTGGTTTTAATGCCAGCATTTTCGCTTTCTGGTCCTGCACCAAAAAACAACCTTACCTTTCTCTTGATTGGTTTATGGCTCATCCACTATGGATTTAGAACTCTTATCTTCCCCTTTAAACTTAAAACAACTACCAAAACGATGCCTGTCTTTATTGTCATCTGCGCCCTTGTTTTTAACGGAGTAAACGGTTTTCTTAATGGATACTATTTAGGCTTTCTAAACCAAGACAATGAAAGCATCCTTACATTAAATGTGATTATAGGCATAGGTGTTTTTTTTCTGGGAATGTTTATTAACAGAATATCTGATAGAAAATTGATTTCTTTACGGAAAAATCAGGACAAATATTTAATTCCTAATGGGGGATTATTCAACTATATCTCTTGCCCCAATTACTTTGGCGAAATACTAGAATGGCTGGGCTTTATGCTTATTGCATGGAACCTACCTGCCGTAACCTTCTTTATTTGGACATTGTCCAATCTAATCCCCAGATCACTAAACCATCACAAGTGGTACCTAGACAATTTTGAGAATTATCCAAAAAATAGGAAAGCCGTCATCCCCTTTGTCTGGTAATAAAATGAAAAAGAGTCTATTGCTAACAGGCGCCACAGGAACAGTTGGGAAAGAAGTTCTCAATCAGTTGCTTGAGAATAATAACTATGAAATTACAGTGATTTGTAGAAAGTCTAGCTCGAACAACAAGTCACTAAAACGTCACAAGAGCAAAATACATCTTGTTTTTGCTGATTTTTCAAAAAGAGACCCATTACAGGACCTGACCACTTCCTTTGATATTGTGATTCACCTCGCCGCAATAATACCCCCTTTAGCGGATGAGGAACCAATTTTGGCGAATTCAGTCAACTATCTAGGTACCCAATCCTTAGTTAAAAAAATAGAAGAAACCAGTTCTAACGCGTTTTTTATGTTTAGTTCTTCGATCTCAGTTTATGGAGATCGATTGGAAAACCCTTACATCAATGCCACCGATTCGTTAAGTATTAACGTCGATGACGTATATGCAAAAACCAAGATGAATGCTGAACAAGCTGTAACTAACTCGAAGCTGAAATGGACCATCTTCAGGTTAACTGCAATTATGGGTATAAAGAACCATAAAATGTCAGGACTAATGTTTCATATGCCGCTGGAAACCCTTATTGAAATAGCTACTCCTTCGGATACAGCTACAGCTTTTGTTAATGGCATAGAAAGTCAATCACAATTGACTAACCGGATATTTAATCTGGGAGGGGGTAAAAATTGTAGAACAACTTACCGCGACTTCCTGAATGTAAACTTCAAACTGAACGGCTTGGGAGCACCTAATTTTCCAACAAATTGTTTCGCAAATAAGAACTTTCATTGCGGCTTTTATCAGGACGGCGGAAAGCTAGAAGAAATCACTGAATTCCAAAGAGATACTTTAGAGGATTACTACACCTTGATTGAGGCAAACATTCCTGTTACACAAAAAATCTTGGCTTATATATTTCGAGCGCCGATCAAATTTTTCCTAGCCAAAAAATCAGAACCCCTTCGCGCATACAAAAACCAAAACAAAGAATTGATGAACCGCTTCTTTAAATAGCCCAAACGCGAGTAGCTTACGCGTCATTTTTCTTTTATTCTGTCCAAACGTCTATCAGGGAGGTTTCTATGAAGCTTATTCGTTTCATTCGCGTTACTTCGTTAATGCTACTTGGGTTGCTCGTATTCGGTCAAACCAACGGGCAGTCTATTGGCATCCCTGTGCAGCCAATGGAAGAAGGTCCCTGGATTTTCGACACGGCTGAACAACACAAGATCCGCGTTAGCGTTGTCGCTAGAGGCCTCTCCCATCCTTGGGCTATCGCGTTTCTTCCAGATAGTGGCATGCTCGTTACTGAGCGACCCGGCCGAGTTCGAGTCATCCGCGATGATATATTAGATCCGCATTCGATCTCCGGTGTGCCCGAGGTGAGAACTGACGGGAACGGTGGCTTGATGGATATTGCCGTCCACCCGAATTTCTCCGAGAACGGTTTAGTTTATTTAACCTATACAAAGCCTGTTGAAAATGGCTGGGGAGCGCCGGCACTCGCGAGAGGCCGACTTGTAGATGGGGCTCTCACTGATGTTCGTGATCTCGTTGTAACCGAGGCATATGAGGGCAATTCGGGTCTAAATGGACGAGTTGCATTCGGTAGCGATGGAAAAGTCTATATGTCCACCGGTGGTCGAGTCGGAGATGCTGCACAAGACCCGATGAGTCTCCGAGGCAAAGTCCTTAGGCTGGAAGACGACGGTAGTGTGCCAGCAGATAATCCATTTCTTAACCGACCGAAAAGTCATCGTCCCGAGATCTACACCCTCGGACACCGCAACACCTTGGGTCTTATGTTACATCCTGAGACTGGCGAAATATGGCAACATGAGAACGGACCCAACGGTGGCGATGAAATTAATATCCTCTTGCCTGGGCGTAACTACGGATGGCCTATCGTCAGCTTTGGTCGCAACTATTCCGGCGATCGGGTAACCGAACATCCAACCCGTGAGGGGTTAGAATCTCCCCTTTTGGTGTGGTTGCCCGCGATTGCGGCTTCGGGTCTCGCTGTTTATACCGGTGATCACTTTCCTGCATGGAAGGGCAATGTATTTATTGGGTCGCTACGCATGGGTGGTATACCAGGCACGGGCCATCTGCAGCGGATCGTCTTTAATGAGAAAACCGAGGAAATGCGACGCGAGCTGTTATTGCCGGAACTCAGGCGGCGGATCCGGGAGGTACGCGAAGGGCCCGACGGATTCCTGTATCTGCTGACCGATGAAGAAGACGATGGCGCGTTACTGCGTATCGAACCAGCACTCTGAGTCCGGCCTCAACAACTTTCTGGTTGCCAAAGCCGGTTCGGATGAGGTTTCTAGCTTTTTTCTGCCTTGTACAAGCGATTCTCGGTACAATCTGCAGCTTCTTTTAACTCCTCGTCTATTGCTACGCCTTCCGCGATAGATTCGGTCGCAGCCAATGTAGCTGCCCAAGACTCCAACGACGGGAAAGAGTCCACGTACCCAAATTTTCCGGGAGTTGAGTCGCCCACAACACTTGTGGTGATATGACTGGTAATGCCGCCACCTTCAACAGTTGCATTCATGAAAACTACCCATTTGGAATTGGCGACGCGCACATCATCCATTGTTTTGCCTTCCTTGAGCTTACAGGTATGTACCGCCCGATAGTCATCAGCATTGGCCGTTACCCATATTCCAAGCATGGCAATCAAGGCCATTGTCCTTACTAAAATTGACTTCATTTTAAATCCTTATGGTTTTTTTTTAAATTTAGGAAGATTTAAATCTCTATCCGTTAAAATTTATTGTCGCATATAGCGCAGCTAAATTGTGGAGGTCGCTCAACAAATCATTCGCTGTGTAGTAGGCAATAAAAAAAACCCCAATTAAGGGGCTGATTACAGGTTTTGATTTATCGCACTTGCCATACAAAATTCTCCTGCAATTCTCCTGTAGAGTTGAAATCTACTAATAAGCTGAGAGCTAGTAAATTGGCGGACCGGACGAGACTCGAACTCGCGACCTCCGGCGTGACAGGCCGGCATTCTAACCAACTGAACTACCGGTCCGCTACTTACACTATATATCTTATAAATTCAGTAACTACATTTCCAACATGAAATGGTGGGTGGTGAGGGATTTGAACCCCCGACATTTGCCTTGTAAGGGCAACGCTCTCCCAACTGAGCTAACCACCCAACG
>PARV01000005.1 GCA_002712055.1 Gammaproteobacteria bacterium
CCCCGAAGGGATCACNGCGGCCCTGTTTCCGCTCGACTTGCATGTCTGAAGCCTGCCGCCAGCGTTCAATCTGAGCCATGATCAAACTCTTCAGTTTAATTTCTAAAGCGGCCATCCTTTTACTANCATCGGTGTTACTTAATCCGACAAAAGAAGACCTCTAATTTCTAACTCAAAGATTGCAAACTACTGTTACAGTTTTATCCCTAAGAGGGATAAAACCATAGCTTCAATAAATTAACGCAGTTGCTTACTTTGATGAGATTCAAAACCCAAGGAAATCCTCGGGCTCGGAATCTAATTGCTTAGATCCCAAAATCCAAATCAGCAAGCACCCACCTCTATTGCTTGAATTACTTTTTTAAAGAACATAAAACCCCGGTGCCGTTCGACACAGAGCCGGCGTATTATACGCCCGTGGCATTGTTTAGCAAGGGTTTAGTCGTGCAAATCTTGGTTCTTAAAATATATCACTATTTCTACGAATTAAGCTTGTGGCCACNGTCAAACTTTCTTGACTAAATGGAACAACTTTTTACCTCGCTTAAGAACGAAGTATTTACCTTGCAAAGCATTGCTTTCTGAAAGCTTAAAATCTGCAGAGTCCACCGATTGTCCATTCACTTGAACGGCGTTATTTCCGATAAATTCCCGCGCCATCTTGTTTGACTTTGCCAGCTTTNTCTCAACCAGCACTTCCACAATACCCNCCTTACTACCTCTGATCTCGCTATAGGGCAGACCATCCAGCTCAAGCTGTGCCACATCACCAGCGGTGAGACTGGCAATATCACCTGAAAACAGGGCTTCACTAATCCTCATTGCTGCTTCCCTCCCAGCAGTACCGTGAAGTAACTCTGTGACCTCTTTGGCAAGNATTCCTTGTCCTTCCGGCTTCGAACTGGAGGTCTTATCGCTTTGTTCAATTTCGTCGATTTCGTCCGCACTTAGAAAAGTGAAGTATTTCANAAATTTGTAGACATCAGCGTCTGCCGTGTTTAACCAGAACTGATAGAAAGCATACGGGGAGGTTTTTTCGCNNTCCATCCAGATGGTNCCACTTTCAGTCTTCCCGAACTTGGTCCCGTCTGACTTGGTAATAAGGGGTAAGGTAACACCATAAACCTGCTGCTGGTTTAAGCGCCGAGTCAAGTCGATNCCACTTGTAATGTTTCCCCACTGGTCACTACCACCGATTTGTACNGTACAACCATAACGCTTATTGAGCTCNGAAAAGTCGAAAGANTGTAAGATCATATAACTGAATTCNGTGTAAGANATNCCTTCCCCTTCCCGCTCGATTCGCTGTTTAACCGACTCCTTCTGTATCATGGAATTGACTGAGAAATGTTTGCCAATATCGCGCAGGAATCTAAGTACATCGAAATCCTTAGTCCAAACCAGATTGTTGGCTAAAATTGCTGCATTTCTGCCGCTATCAAAATCGAGGAACTGACTTAGCTGTGGCTTTATGCGATCGACCCACTCCTCAACAACTTCAACTGTTTTTAGCTNTCGCTCCGTATCCTTGAAACTTGGATCTCCAATCATGCCAGTGGCTCCACCAACAAGAGCTATTGGCTGGTGACCTGCAAGCTGGAATCGTTTCAGGGCAAGAAGCGGCACCATGTTGCCAATATGCAGACTTTCAGCAGTCGGATCGAAGCCGCAATAAACAGTTCTGCATCCGGTCGCAAGGTGCGACTTGAGTTCTTCGCCTCCTGCGAGCATAGAAATGAGTGCTCGACTTTCCAAGTCACCGATAATATCCGAGTTTGTGATTCCCATCGGGTATTCCTATCTACGTCCCAACATTAAGAAATGATCGATTTTGTGGCCTCTTTAGCAGGTGGTGAAAGCTTCCGGAGGAAATAACCCTAGCTGCATATAACGGTGTCCAGAGCAAAAACAAAGGCACTTTAGGCCAACCTACAAACGGGCAGATTTTACACCAGAACCGCGCAGGAGTGCGTGAATAGTAAGGTTATCCGGAGTAAAAGTCTTTGAAATACCTATTGTATTGCTGTAATTTTGCGCATTCGAAAGGTCGCGAACTGAAAGTAGTTGTTAAATATGGGCTTTGTTGGGTTTTGGAAACAATTTTTCAGTAATTACTACCCTCGAGGCCACCTCTATTTCGCTGGCGCTCTAGGCATTGTTTGCCTAACTGTATTGTTCTTTGTAGAAGGCGAAAAAGAAACCGTTAGTCTAGAACCTGCTACCCGCGATGTCATTCCGATCAAGCCCCCCGATCTAAATGCAGTGCCCGAGACAGAAACCGTAGCTTCTAATGAACTTGTTCTGGANGATTTCGTTGTAACGGAAGATTCTTCACTGGTAGACGAGCAACTTTGGCGGCAAGTGGAAGTACGCAGCGGTGATAACCTATCAGCCATTTTCACAAAAGTTGGACTCACCGACCAAGACTTATTCAGAGTACTCAACAGTAGTGACGAAGCCAAGATACTGAACAGGCTTTATCCGGGCTATCAACTGGATTTTATGATCGTTGATACTGGGGAACTCGAAAAATTAAGAGTCCTGAAATCACCCCTGGAAGGCTACCTATTTACGCGCGAGACCAGTGGATACATGGTTGAACCTATACTTAAGGAAGCAGAGATTCGCCAGGCGTACAAAGTAGGTAAGATTGTCAACAGCCTGTTTATGGCTGGGCAGGAAGAGCAAATTCCAGCCGCACATATTATGGAAATGGCAAATATTTTTGGCGGTGTAATTGATTTTATTCTCGACCCGAGAGCCGGCGATCAATTCAGCATTTTATATGATGAACANTTTCTCAATGGAGAATTCATAGGGNCCGGTCAAATACTCGCTACCCAGTTTATAAATCAGGGTAAGAAGCACACTGCAATTCGCTATGTAANTGAGGAAGGAGAGGCAGGTTATTATTCNACTGACGGCGAAAGTATGCGCAAAGCGTTTCTNCGCAATCCTCTTGATGTATTTCGAATCAGCTCCAATTTCAATCCACGCCGACGCCACCCTATAATGAATACTATTCGCGCCCATAAAGGTACTGANTATGCTGCCCCTAGCGGTACACCTATTCAAGCTACTAGTGATGGGAGGGTAACGCGCGCCTCGCGCTATGGTTCCTTTGGTAATTTGGTGATTATTAAACACACCGGGGGCTTTGAGACTAAGTATGCCCATTTGTCCCAATTCGTCCGTGGCTTAAATCGTGGTGACCGCGTACGTCAGGGCGATATCATCGGCTTCGTTGGAGCCACCGGCGGAGCAACTGGACCCCACCTACATTATGAGTTTCTGGTAAACGGAGTTCATCAAAACCCCCGCACAATTCTTGATAAACTACCCAAGGCGAAATCCATCGTTCCTTCAGAGATAGATCGGTTCCATCAGCAAACGGCTGGACTATTGCAGCAATTTGAAAAGCTTAATACTTCAAGAATGCTGACAATAAACCAACCCAGCGCTGACTAAAGTTAGCGACGTGTCTAATTCCGATCTATTCATTGGGCTGATTTCCGGCACCAGCATTGATGGCGTTGATGCAGCGTTAGTTACCATTGAGCAGAATTGTCCGGAACTCATTGAAACTTATTTTCATGAATTNGATGACAGCGTAAGAGAAAAAATTCTTTCTCTTTGCAATGGTCCCGAAATTACCCTTAGACAACTTGGCGAGGCCGATGTTGAAATCGGACGGATATTTGCAGATGCNACAAATGATCTACTAAAACGAGCAAATATTACATCAAAAAACGTTTGTGCGATCGGAAGTCATGGCCAAACTATCTGGCACCAACCTGATGGNCCCCACCCCTTCTCTCTGCAAATTGGAGACCCAAATANGATCGCANAAGTNACNGGTATAACCACNGTNGCTGATTTCCGCCANCGGGATCTTACAGCAGGCGGNCAGGGTGCCCCGCTCGCNCCACTACTTCATCGCAATTNTTTTCGTGGAGAAAAAGATAGAGTCGTGGTGAACATTGGCGGCATTTCAAACATGACCGCTCTAGGTAAGGGGGATAATTGTTTTGCATTCGATACCGGACCTGGGAATGTACTGATGGATTACTGGACCAACAAGCACCATGCTCACACTTTTGATGCCAACGGTGAATGGGCTAAATCAGGAAAAACGAATACAGAATTACTAGACCTACTACTGGAAGAAGCATATTTCGACCTTCCCGGCCCTAAAAGTACGGGCCGAGATCTGTTCAATGGAACTTGGTTAGAACAAAAGCTTCGACTTGCACCTGCAGTTACAGAGGAGGATGTGCAAGCCACATTATTACAGTTCACTGTTAATACAATTGCGACTCCTATAAAAAACACTACCAAAGCCCAGGAGGTTTATGTATGCGGCGGCGGGGCAAACAACAACTACCTCATGAATTGCTTGGGAGATGCCTTGCCAGAATATGAAGTTGCCACCACTTCGAAACTGGGCATCGACCCCGACTGGGTAGAGGCCATAGCATTCGCTTGGATGGCGAGCGAAACTATTAGCGGACGTAGAATAGATACAACCGCTTTTACTGGTGCAAAATCACCGGTGATCCTTGGTGGGATTTATCAGGCTGGAGAATAAGAGCTATATAGCAAAGGAAGAACCACAACCGCAGGTTGCGGTAGCCATTGGATTTTCGACCACAAAGCGAGATCCCTCTAATCCTTCTACATAATCGATCTTGGATCCTACTAGGTATTGATAGCTGAGGGGATCGACCAGCAGTCTTGCTCCTTTATTTTCGACTACCGTATCGTCTTCGTTCACTTCTTCTTCAAAAGCAAACCCATATTGGAACCCAGAACACCCACCCCCAGTTACGAAAACTCGTAGCTTTAAATTGGCATTCCCTTCCTCAGAAATAAGACTTTGCACCTTATCCGCTGCGCCGTCAGTGAAAGACATGATGATGGGTTCTGCAGTTTGAACGACTGACATT
Source organism: Gammaproteobacteria bacterium (assembly GCA_002712055.1). GTDB lineage: Bacteria > Pseudomonadota > Gammaproteobacteria > Pseudomonadales > Pseudohongiellaceae > UBA9145. The sequence continues at coordinate 4,947 of PARV01000005.1, forward strand.
AGGATTCCACGTAAACCTACTCTATTGAATATGGGGTCAAGTCAACCAATTTAAAGCAGCGAGTTAACCTACATGATGACGAAATAGCTGACCACGCCACTCAGGCATTATAATACTCACGCAGCTTTCTTTAAACATAAATTATTCAGGAGATTAACTCTTCTGAGAAGACTCGGTTTGGGTCGCGAGAGCAGCTATTTCTTCATCAGTAATAAATTTCTTATCTTCCACAGATGGATTGGGTTCGTGTTGATTGATACCGAGGTGCTTAAGGTTACCATTTAGCTCAGAGCCCATCACCATCTCAATCGTCTTGTAATAAACATTTCCTAGAACCACTGCTTTCGCGGAGAGTTCGACATGGGTACCTGAACGAACATCACCCTGCACCAACCCATTGATAATTGCTGTTGGCACACTAATCTCTCCTTCGACTACACCTTTCTCGGCTACCCTGATTACGGCTGAAGAATCATCATCCGCATAGATTTTACCTATGACTCTGCCTTCAATAGTCAATTCCCCGTTGAAATGAATGTCTCCAACAACTTCAGTGGTTCTCGACACCAACGTGTGTGCACCCCCATTGGTGTTATCTGTAAATTTATTGAACATGGGCCTAATACCTTTGTCGCTCTTCTCCATCGGGTTCTATCACCATTCTTTCCTGTTTACTACCTTTAACTACGTTTGAAATTCAGATTGCCCTAACTTGGGGGCCTATGAGACATCACCTTTCAAGGCAATAGGGCAATACTTTCCAAGCCTACCGTCTCAGCAAGCTCGAACATGATATTCATGTTTTGTATAGCTTGCCCTGAAGCACCCTTTACTAGATTATCTTCAGCTGACAACACGACTACCGTATCGGTATTTGACGAATAAGTAACTGATATTTGGCACTTATTTGATCCTTTCACATCCCTTGTAGCAGGCACCACACCCGTCGGCAGAACCTCTACAAAAGGTTCACCAACATACCGTTCTTCAAAAATTGATTGTAAATGTTCAATTGTAATATTCAAATCAGGTTTTACGGGGGCATAAAGAGTTGCCAGAATGCCACGGATCATGGGGGCAATGTGGGGAATGAAAGTAAGCTTCACTTCCTCATCACTCGCAAAATTTAATTCCTGACAGATTTCTGGATGATGGCGATGACCAGTCACCCCATAGGCTTTTATAGATTCGTTAGCTTCACAAAACAGGTAATCCTCTACCGCTTTCCGACCTGCTCCACTTACACCAGATTTTGCATCGGCAATTAGCCTGTCCGCAACCACAAGGCCTTGCTCTAATAAAGGAAGGAAGCCCAATTGAATGGCTGTAGGATAGCAGCCAGGTACTGCCACCAATTCCGCGCCTGCGATGAGGGATCTATACACTTCCGGTAGACCATAAACTGCTTTTTCTGCAAGTTCCGGACAACTGTGTTTTGCCTTATACCATTGCTCCCATAACGCTATGTCTTTTATTCGGAAATCCGCAGACAAGTCAATGACGCGCACTCCTTTGTCCAGTAGGGCAGGCACGGAATTCATCGCCACCCCATGTGGAGTTGCATAGAATACGACATCACAAGCATATAGCGCCTCTGTGTCAGGTGCCGCAAAATCCAGTTCTAAGTGTCCGCGCATATTTGGAAAATATTCCTGTACAGACAGGCCTTCTTTTTCTCTGGAAGTGACCACCGAGATCTCTATGTCTTGCCGGGGTACAAGCAGGCGAAGTAACTCAATACCCGTATAACCAGTAGCCCCTATAATCCCTACCTTGATCAACACTTACTCCTTTTACCTGCTCCGCTGAGTAGTTGCCCCACTAGTTCAAGAAGCTCTGGAATTTTTGAATGAAAATCCTAAGCTTCCGAATCGCAGGGGGAGGTATCTTACCTGTGATAGCCAAAAATGCAATAAGTCCAGCCATTTCATTGCGTAAAATCAATAGCTTAGACGGTAGTATTGCAATCCCCAAGACTTCAATCTTGAGCTGTGATAGGTTCTCTTTTTTGTTACTGTGAACACAAAATGCTCTGGATAAAAGCATTCCATATTATTTCCGTTGTATGTTGGTTTAGTGGCTTGTTCTATCTGCCGCGCCTGTTCGTCTATCACGCAATGAGCCAAGACCAAGTCAGCAAGGATCGCTTTGAAATCATGGAACGTAAACTTTTCTGGGGCATTACCACACCCTCAGCAATAGTCTCCATATTTTTCGGAAGCTGGCTATTGGTTTTAAATTGGGATTACTTCATGGCCTGGTGGTGGATGCAAGCCAAGCTCGTGCTGGTTGGTCTGCTAATTGTTTATCATGTCTATTGTTGGCGTTATATGATGAAACTAAGAGAAGATTCAAAAACAAAGACTCATGTATTTTTCCGAATCTTCAACGAGATGCCAGTTTTTATATTAGTAGGTGTCGTCATCCTTATAGTTGTAAAACCTTCGTTCTAGCGAATTAACATGTTGTATTTAATACGCCATACATGAACACAAGAAAACCCAACGTGATGTGCTTTTCAGGCTTGGACCCAACAGGTGGTGCAGGCTTACAGGCTGATATCGAAACCTTGTTCAGCATCGGATGTCACTCCTTGCCTATTGCTACAGCCTTAACTGCACAGAACACCCAAAATGTCATTAATATGATTGCTACCGAACCAGCACTGCTTGTGCAGCAAGCACGGGCGGTTCTGGAAGACATCTCGATTCAGTGTATCAAGATTGGTTTGCTAGGCAGCGTGGAATCCATTGAAGTTCTGCACATATTATTAAAAGATTATGATGATATCCCAGTAGTACTCGACCCAATAGCATTTGCAGGCGGTGGATATGAATTTGGTGGAGCTGCAGTGCTGGACGCCATGCGCAACCTGCTCCTACCNCTTACTACNGTCCTAACNCCCAATAGCAACGAAATCAGAAAGCTCGCTCCTACCGCTGATACTCTCGATGCCTGTGCTAATGAGCTGCTGGATCTCGGTTGCCAACATTTGCTACTCACTGGCACCCATGTCAAAACGCCAGATGTCGTCAATCGCCTCTATTCAACNCACCANGAAGTAGCCACGTTCAATTGGCCNCGCCTAGAATACTCTTACCATGGCTCGGGCTGCACCTTAGCGGCAGCGATCTCTGGCTACCTGGCTCACAAATTGAATATTCGGGATGCTATTCAAGAAGCTCAACGATTCACTTGGGANTCTCTACGTCACGGATCGCGAATGGGGTTTGGACAACTCCTGCCAAATCGCAGCTATTGGAACAAGCAAAAACTCTGATGTTTCTTCCGTAATCCGATGAACTTGANAGGCATATATGCGATTACTGATGATGCATTGCTGGCTGAGCGCAACATAGCTGAAGTGATAGAATCAGTATTGCAAGCTGGTATAAGTATGTTGCAGTACCGCGGCAAGTCAGGGTCAAAGAGCCTCAAACTGGAGCAGAGCAGTGAAATTCTAGATCTCTGTCAGCTTTATGATGTACCTCTTATAATCAATGACGACCTGCCACTCTGTAAAACAATCGGGGCACATGGAATACATCTTGGTGATGAAGATGAGAATCTACAGGAGGCCCGCCTTAGGCTTGGGAACGAAGCTATTATCGGAGTGACTTGTCATTCCTCGCTCCAAGCGGCAATTGCAGCAGAGGAAGCTGGGGCGGACTACATTGCTTTCGGTCGCTTTTACCCTTCGAAAACAAAACCAGAAGCTCCTAAAGCACATATTCATATCCTGCGGGAAGCGCAGGCAATGCTTTCAGTACCAATAGTTGCTATTGGAGGAATCAATGCGGAAAATGGCGCGGCTTTGATTACAGCGGGAGCAGATATGCTGGCCGTTGTTCATTCGGTATTCGGAACAAGCGAAATTTCAGCNAACACAAAAAGACTCGTCGATCTCTTCCGGNCATAATCGATATACATATTTAATTTTGAACAATCGGAATGAAGGCAAACACATGATTAGGGATCATTCCACAAAGCTCTATGAACTTGCTCTTAACTATATACCAGGTGGCGTAAATTCTCCGGTTCGCGCTTTCAAGGGTGTAGGNGGCAATCCACTTTTTTTCAAGGCCGGCGACGGTTCTTACTTAATTGATTGCGATGACAACCGTTATGTAGATTACGTGGGAGCCTGGGGACCTCTCATTGTTGGCCATCGTCATCCTAAGGTTCTAGCAGCCATACAGAAGCAACTTGAGTTAGGGTTGGCTTATGGAGCATCGACGGAGGGCGAGATCGCAATCGCCAGGAAAATCTGCGGTCTGGTTCCATCCGTAGAACAGGTTCGCCTAGTCACTTCAGGAACCGAAGCTACCATGAGCGCCATTCGTCTAGCTCGAGGATTCACGCGACGCGACAAGATCGTCAAGTTTGAAGGCTGCTACCATGGCCATGTNGATGGNTTATTGGTAAAAGCAGGTTCTGGAGCATTGACGCTCGGCAATCCCGACTCTCTGGGAGTACCNAAAGCCTATACAGATCTAACTNATGTTTTACCCTATAACGACTGTCAAGCAGTCGAACATCTATTCGCTGAGAATGGCCACGAATTAGCTTGTGTCATAGTTGAACCTATTGCCGGCAATATGAATTGCGTCCCCCCACTACCTGGATTTCTCGAAACACTTCGAGAACAATGTAGCATCCANGGCTCAATTCTAATATTCGATGAAGTCATGACCGGTTTCAGNGTTGCATTGGGAGGCGCCCAATCCATCTTTGGAGTGATGCCTGACCTGACCACCCTCGGCAAAGTAATCGGGGGCGGGCTCCCCATTGGCGCTTTCGGCGGCCNAAAAGAAATCATGGATAACATCGCACCCATGGGTCCGGTATACCAAGCAGGCACACTCTCCGGTAGCCCCTTNGCGGTAGCAGCCGGGCTTGCCACCNTAGATATTATCTCCGAGCCAGGCTTTTACGAAGCTCTTGATAAAAACGCCAGCAGACTGGTTACCGGCTTTTCAGAAAAAGCCGAAGCCGCTGGCATACCATTCTCAAGCAACCAAGTTGGCGGCATGTTTGGTTGTTTTTTCAACAGCGATCAAAAAATATCGAAATTTTCTCAAGTCAAGGCTTCCAATATTACCCACTTTCAGCAATTTTTCCATGCGATGCTTGATAATGGAGTGTACCTGGCTCCTTCAGCATTTGAGACCGGCTTTATATCTGGTGTTCATGATGACGAAATAATACAAACTACTCTTGATGCTGCTGAGCATGCTTTCGCTGTAACAGGCNACTAATTCCCAAGTGTATAGTTTACAAAGAAGGTAATAATGACCCAAATTGANGTTTACGGTGTCGGNAACGCCCTGGTAGATAAAGAATTCGAGGTAGATGAAGCATTCTTTACTGATTACGGGATANANAAAGGGGTAATGACTCTGGTGACGCATGACCGACAAGACCAGTTACTCAAGGTGCTCACCGATATTTATGGTATTAAAAAAAAATCAGCTGGTGGTTCTACTGGCAATACCCTTTACGCGCTTAGCCAGTTTGGTGGGCGTTCCTATTTTACATGCAAGGTAGCCAACGATGAGACTGGAGATTTTTACCTAGAACAGCTTGATTCGCACAATATTAATACAAACATTACCTGCCGTGAGGAGGGCATCTCAGGTCGCTGCTTGGTTATGATTAGTCCCGATGCTGAGCGCACTATGTATACCTATCTTGGTATTTCCGAAAAGCTCTCATGTGAAGANCTTAATTTTGAAGCTGCCCGCCAATCTAAGTACGTTTATTTCGAGAGCTACCTTGTGACATCTCCAACAGCGAAATCTGCTATTACCGAACTGAAAAAGTTTGCGGAAGAANATAACGTAAAAACTGCCATGACATTCTCGGATCCAGCCATGCTGAAACACTTTAAAAAGGATATTAATGACATACTGAGTAATGGAGTGGACCTACTGTTCTGCAACGAAATGGAACTCTTACTTTGGGCTAACACTGACAGCATAGAAGTGGGTTGCAATCTCATGGAAGAAAAGGCTCGACAATTTGTTGTTACACAAGGTGCCGACGGTGCTTTGCTGTTTGACGGAAAAGATTATATTTCAGTCGAAAGCCATAAAGTCAATGCAATAGATACTAATGGCGCTGGCGATATGTTTGCCGGGGCATTTCTATATGGAATTACAGGCGGTCTAAATTTTGAAGCTGCGGGGAAACTAGCAAGTCTAGCTTCTGCGAAGGTGGTTTCTCAGTTTGGCCCGAGACTCGATCCGGGGCAGCACATTCAGATAGCCAAGCAACAATTAGCGCCAACTTAAGTGCCGAAACCATCGACAAATTTCTTTACACCATCAAACCAAGATGCTTTTTTCGGAGACTGCTTATTGCCCTCAATTTTCTGGATTTCCTGAAACTCTTCCATTATCTCCTTCTGCCGCTTAGTCAAATGCACCGGCGTTTCAACAACTACCCTGCACATTAAATCTCCGGTACCTCCTCCACGGATCGGAGTGACTCCTTTATTACGTAAGCGGAATAATTTCCCAGTCTGAGCTCCCGGGGGTATCTTTAACTTTACACGGCTGTTCAGTGTTGGTACTTCAAATTCCCCTCCGAGTGCCGCATCGGCAAAACTAATGGGAATTTCGCAATGTAGGTTGGGTCCATCCCGTTGGAAGATTTCATGAGGGCGGACAGCTGTCTCTACATAGAGGTCCCCTGGTGGCCCTCCATGAACGCCCGCTTGACCTTCTCCGCTTAACCGAATTCGGTCTCCGGTGTCGACCCCAGCTGGCACCTTTACAGAAAGCGTTTTGGTTTCATCGACNCTNCCCCGTCCATGACAAGAATTACAAGGATCCTTTATTTGTCTACCCGTTCCCTGGCAGCGAGGGCAGGTTTGTTGTACTGAGAAGAANCCCTGCTGCATCCTGACCTGACCATGACCACCACAGGCACTGCAATCNGTTGGCTGTGTGCCTGGCTTAGCACCGGTACCATCACATGGTCCACATGTTACTGTTGTAGGAATCCGGATCTTGACCGCAGTCCCATGCACCGCTTCTTCAAGACTCAGGTCAAGGTTGTAACGTAGATCGGCTCCTTTCCGAACATGACTGCGACCACCTCGTCCACCCCCGAAAATGTCACCGAAAATGTCACCGAAAATGTCACTGAAATCAGCCGTTCCTGCGCTAGTCTGACCTTCTACTCCAGCATGGCCGTACTGGTCATAACGACTGCGCTTCTGATTATCAGAAAGAACTTCAAATGCTTCGTTAGCTTCCTTGAATTTTTCTTCGGCTTCCTTNTTATCCGGGTTGCGGTCGGGGTGATGCTTCATAGCTATCCGGCGATAAGCTTTCTTTATATCGCCGTCTGACGNACCTTGGGGAACACCCAATACTTCATAGTAATCCCGCTTAGACATGGATAGTTTCCCTGCTTTGAGTTCCTTAAATTTGTGGAGTCAAAAAACAAGCCTATATACTAATTTTTGAATTGGCACTATTACTTAAAGCATAAAAACTAAGCCATTGGAAATGACTTAGTTTCTTATATAAGAATCGACCCAAAAAATAAGCGAATTAATAATACNCTTACTTATTTTCTTCTTTCACTTCTTCAAACTCAGCATCAACCGCTTCATCTCCTGCGCCCTGATCTCCAGAATTAGTATCAGCTTCCGCCGCACCTGCTTGAGCTTGCTGTTCGGCGTATAATTTTTGCGCAAGACTTGCCGAAGCGTCCGTCAAATCCTTTGTCTTTGTTTCAATTCCAGCTTTGTCATCACCTTTAAGTGCCTCTTCTAGGTCAGCGATAGCATTATTGATCGTATCTTTCTCTTCATCACTTGCCTTATCGCCGGCTTCTTCCAAGGTTTTCTTCGTAGCGTGAATTAAACCATCAGCTGTATTTCGCACATTGATCAACTCTTCAAATTTCTTGTCATCAGCAGAGTGCGTTTCCGCATCCTTGACCATTTGATCGATCTCTTCATCTGATAATCCACTAGACGCCTTGATTACAATNGATTGTTCCTTGTTGGTAGCTTTATCTTTAGCGGATACATTCAGAATTCCGTTGGCATCAAGATCGAAAGCTACCTCGACCTGCGGCATGCCCCGTGGCGCTGGTGGAATGTCAGTAAGGTCGAACCTACCTAGCGATTTGTTCTGGGCTGCTTGTTTGCGCTCACCCTGAACCACGTGAATTGTCACAGCGGTCTGGTTATCGTCGGCGGTTGAAAATATCTGTGTTTTCTTGGTNGGAATCGTAGTGTTTTTCTCGATTAAAGGGCTAGCCACTCCACCCAGAGTCTCAATACCCAGAGACAGCGGAGTTACATCCAGAAGTAATACATCGTTCACATCACCCGAAAGAACCGCTGCCTGGATAGCTGCTCCAACTGCTACCGCTTCGTCAGGATTGACATCTTTACGCGCTTCTTTTCCAAAGAAGTCCGCAACTTTTTGTTGTACCAACGGCATTCGAGTCTGTCCACCAACCAGTATCACGTCATCGATCTTTCCGGTGTCCAAATCAGCATCCTGTAAAGCCGTCTTAACTGGAATCAACGTTTTCTCGACAAGACCCTCCACAAGCGACTCGAACTTCGCTCGAGTTAATTTTTGTACCAGGTGCTTTGGACCANNGGCATCGGCTGTAATGTAAGGTAAATTGACCTCTGTTTGCTGAGCAGAAGACAGTTCGATCTTGGCCTTCTCGGCAGCTTCCTTCAACCGCTGCAAGGCCAAAGGATCGTTATGTAGGTCCATGCCAGATTCTTTCTTGAATTCATCAGCCAAATAATCGATTAAGCGGAGATCAAAATCTTCTCCTCCCAAGAAGGTGTCACCGTTAGTGGAAAGAACCTCGAAAGTGTGTTCACCGTCCGTTTCAGCGATCTCTATGATTGAAATATCAAACGTACCCCCACCGAGGTCGTAAACGGCGATCGTCGAGTCACCACTTTTTTTGTCCATGCCATAGGCAAGAGCTGCTGCAGTAGGCTCGTTGATAATACGTTTTACGTCCAGACCAGCGATCTTGCCAGCATCCTTAGTTGCCTGACGCTGAGAATCGTTAAAGTAGGCAGGAACTGTAACTACGGCTTCCTTGATTTCTTCGTTAAGAAAATCTTCNGCAGTCTTCTTCATTTTCATTAGAATTTGTGCGGATATCTGCGGCGGGGACATTTTCTCACCATTTACCTGAACCCAGGCATCACCATTATCCGCTTCGATGATTTCATAAGGCACCATCTTGATATCCTTTTGCACAACTTCGTCCTTGAACTGGCGCCCGATTAGTCGCTTGATTGCAAATAAAGTGTTGCTCGGATTAGTGACAGCCTGGCGCTTGGCCGGTTGACCAACCAGTGTTTCCCCTTCATTGCTGTAAGCAATGATGGAAGGAGTGGTACGATCTCCTTCTGAATTTTCAATGACCTTGGACTTACCTCCGTCCATCAACGCAACACAGGAGTTGGTAGTTCCCAAATCAATACCAATAATCTTTCCCATTATCAAAATCTCCGCTTGTTACTACCTGGCTTTCTAGCCTCGTCAGCCCTCGCTCTTACTTCTTTCTCCAATATTGGCCCAATCCAGCTTATTTCAAGGGCTTCGGTATAAATTCCTCNNTTTTTATTCAGGTTGGCGAATTGCAGACTTTATGATCGTAATGCTTCTAACTATGGAGGATGGACCGTACATTATTTATCTTTATCTATATCCTTGGTTTCGTGTTCAGGCTCCTTTGAAACCACCACCATAGCGGGCCTGATCACCCGGCNATGAAGCGTGTACCCTTTTTGCATTACTTCAATCACTGTATTCGGTTCTACCTCTGCATTCTCTATGATCGTCATCGCCTGATGTAATTGCGGATCAAATGGTTCTCCCATTGGATCCACTGCTTCAATATGGAACCTATTGAAACAATCCGTAAAGCTCTTGAGAGTGAGATCAACNCCCTCATAAATTGCCTTAACTGTATCATCTTCATGGTTTGCAGCCGCAGCCAGAGCCCGCTCTAGGTTATCCATCACTGACAAGAGTTCGGTGCTGAACTTCTCNTGGCTGTATTTGTGGGCCTTCTCGATATCTTGCTCAGAGCGGCGTCTCAAGTTTTGCATCTCCGCTTGTACGCGGAGTAAATCATCATTTGCCCGGGATGCTACCTCTTCTGCATCAACTAGCTTTTTTAAAGCCTCTNCTAGCGTGGCGTCCGTAACCTCTTCNGNGCTCATTTCTTCCGCCTTAGTTTCCTGCGGATCGAGGTTCTCCTCAGTCATGATCTCCANTTTTTCTGCATCTTTATCTGCTAATTCAGCTTCATCTTTTTGAGTCTTTTTGCCCATACCACCCTCTAGAATATGTCTAAAAGTTTTCGGGAATTCACCGATAGCCCCGTGTGTTAGTCTGAGATTGCCTTTTCAATGGCACGGATATGGGGTCTCGCGAGTAATTTTCAAGCGNTACTGGTGATTTANGGGGGAAATTTTTGGCTGCCGAAAAACATATTTAGGCTAGTCCTACATCTGCCTTTCTATGTCTCGATCCAATATACTTTCAATCCATGCTCCAACAGCTTTCTATAAAAAACTACGCCACCGTTGATATCTTAGAAATAGAATTCCAAATAGGAATGTCCGTCATTACTGGTGAAACTGGGGCTGGCAAATCCATCATCCTTGGTGCACTTGGCTTAACCCTTGGAGACCGCGCCGATAAGACCATTGTTAGAGGCGGTACCAAACAGGCGGACATCAGTGCGGAATTCNATATCTCTCATGTAAGCACAGCCCAGCAATGGCTGTTGGAGCATGACATAGAAATTGACTGNGGTGTCTGTATTATCAGACGGGTGGTAAACAACGANGGGCGCTCTAAAGGCTATATCAATGGGTCTCCAGTCACGCTGTCTAGCCTCAAGNTTTTGGGAGAAATGCTGATCGATATTCATAGTCAGCACGAGCACCAATCTCTCCTTCGCCGCTCGACGCATCAGCGTTTGTTAGATGATTTTTGCGTCGAACAAANCCTTTTGAAAGAGATGCAATTACTNTGGAAGCAGTGGCAACAAAATTTTCATAAACTACAGGAAATCTGCACCCAATCTGAGGAANACACGGCACAATCTCAGCTACTNGCNTACCAGTTGAACGAACTTGAAGAGCTGGCTGTTGGCCCAAACGAAATAAAAAACCTAGAAGCTGAATATAAGATCTTGAGCCATGCAGATGAAACGACTTTGTCGGTGCAAGCAGCTCTGGATCTGTGCAGCGAGAATAATGAGCAAAACGCATCATCTCTGTTAAATCAGGCATTAACCACATTGCGAGATTTACCGCAAAAAAACAATGANCTTTCTGATGTCATTACACTCCTGGNAAGNGCGGAAGTTCAATTGGACGAAGCCGCATCAGATTTGCGTATCTTCAACGACAAGTTTGAAGCCGACCCTGAGCGATTGGAAAAGGTCAATGCCCGATTGAATGATCTGCACACGATTGCGCGGAAGCATAAGGTCCAACCAGCAGANCTGGAGAAGATCACTTATTCACTACGCGAGCAATTATCCCGATTCCAAAACAAAGATGCAGAACTGGAGAAGGTGCAAGCCAATGATCAAGTGCTACGTGAGCGATATCAAAAGCTCGCCAGGAAAATAAGCAGCCAACGAAGCCGGGGCGCGATTAAACTCGCGAAGCAGGTAAATCATCAGCTACAGCAGTTAGGAATGCCTCATGCTGTANTCGAAGTACAGCTTAGCTNGGCTGAACCTGAGCCACCTTCGATTAATGGATTTGAGACCGCAGAGTTTCAAGTAAGCACCAATCCGGGCCAACCACCGAAACAGCTCAAAAAAATTGCCTCGGGGGGAGAACTATCACGCATCAGTCTAGCTATACAGGTTATCACCGCGAAAACGTCCCAGACATCGAGCCTTGTGTTTGACGAAGTAGACGTAGGTGTCGGCGGCGGAATCGCGAAAGTGGTAGGACAATTACTTAGAAAGCTAGGAGAAAAAACTCAAATTCTGTGCGTAACTCATCAGGCGCAGGTTGCTGGCCAGGGTCATCACCATTTTGTGGTGAGTAAGACTAGTAAAAGCAACTCAACCCAAACGCATATAGACAAACTATCAGGCAATGAAAAAGTAAGAGAGGTAGCACGCATGTTGGGAGGAGCAGAATTCAGCGACGAGTCCCTAGCACACGCCGAACAGATGGTTACTTCCCACCAGGCTTGAATCCGATTTCAGTCAGCCTCACTTTGGCAATTCTTGCAAATACCATACAGGTACATACTGTGATCTGTAATTTTAAACCCGTATTTGGCCGCAATCTTCTCCTGCTGCTCTTCTATTAGCTCGTCGAAGAACTCATCTACTTGGCCACACTTGTTGCAGACAATATGATCGTGATGATCGACCGAAGTTAACTCGAAAATAGAATGGCCTCCCTCAAAATGGTGTCGCATAACAAGGCCTGCAGATTCGAACTGCGTCAAAACGCGGTAAACTGTGGCTAGGCCTACTTCCTCTTCAGCCTCAATCAAGGCTTTATAGACATCCTCTGCACTGAGATGTTTGTTAGCGGAATTTTCCAGTATCTGAAGGATCTTTACTCTAGGTAGAGTTACCTTTAGTCCCGCCTTACGCAGTTCCTTATTCTCTGTAGTCATCTTCAATCTCTAAAAATGGTATAGGGCTTTAATTCTTGGTTCTAGGAATAATACATGTCGCCAGCAATGGTGTGGCATATCAGACAGTTCTACTGGTTCACTTTGTAGGTTATTATGCCTACTTGGCTACTGATATTAAAGGTGAGTTCGAATTTACAAGACAGACACAACAGTGAAATTAAGTAAAAGCATCCTTGGCTTAATCTGCCTTATAGGATTGACCTCTTGCAACAATATTGGCTCCATGGATTTTCCAGGCGTTTACAAGATCGGCATTCCTCAAGGGAATATTATCACTCAGGAGATGATTGACCAGTTGCGGCCGGGCATGACCAAACGTCAGGTGATTTTCGTGATGGGAACACCCCTTGTGAGAGATCCATATCGCCAAGATCGTTGGGACTATGTCTACAGCTACCAACCTGGTGGCGGTGAACGTGGTCAGGAGCGAATTACGGTTTTTTTCGTCGAAGATCAATTAGTTAATTTCACCGGTGACTTCGTACCATCAACAATCAGTGAAGCCACTGGTTCGATTCAGGACCCCAATTAGTTATCCCAGGGGCGCCTCATCTGTACCCTTAAACACATCTATGAAAATTCTGACGAAAAGGTCGCCACTGCAGCAACACCGACAATGTCTTGAGCTTGCAGAAAAATATCGTACCTAGGAAGGAAAGATACCGCATCATTTAAGGTTCGCAAGTGGATTTCTTCTTGCGCTCGTCGCTCATCAAGAAAATTCCCGCTGTTAGCAGGCGCTCGCTTATTAACCACCAAGCATCCAACATTAACTCCTGACCGCTTAAGTTGTTCGTTAAGCTCAATGGTTTCTAGCACAGGAAGCCGCTCAGCCGTGAGCACAATTACAAAAGATGTCAATTCCTTATCTGATACCTGGTTCCGAAACCCAGAAAACTTGTGTCGACGTCGATGTAAAATCCTTCGAATTTTACTTTCTCTCTCTTGCTCTGCCTCGTCCGCACCACCTATGGTTTTGTCCTCAATACTTGAATCACGACCAAGGTCCCGGACAAATTCCGCAAACCGATCAGCTTTCTCTCGGCGCTTAATTAGGCCCTCGGTCCAAGCTGTCATCATTTCCGGTAGCACCATTAATCTAGCAGTGTGGCCAGATGGCGCCGTGTCAAAAACTATAAGGTCATACTCTTTCGTTCCTTCCTCCACTATCTCCGCGATACGTTCCAGCAACGCAGCTTCTTGCATACCCGGTGCGTCTTTGGACAACTTCATATGCTTGTCTATTTCCTTATGCTGATTGACTGGCATAAGTTGGTGAAGGGCGGAAGATACCTCCAGCATGTGAGCTTCAACCGTATTATTTGGATCCAACTCAAGTGCGTCGAGTCCCGCCATTATGCGAACCGGGCGTGGCCCTATTACCCTATCGAATAGATGGCCTAAGTTATGTGCTGGATCCGTAGATACCAGCAATACTTTAGCGCCTTCATTAGCGCGTGCAAGGGCGGTTGACGCAGAGATAGTTGTTTTGCCGACGCCGCCTTTACCGCCAAAGAAAAGAATTTTTTTTGACCGAGCGAGATCTAACAACAATTTATATGGTCCAGAGGTGAACGTTCCATTCCCATGCGAGTATGCCATTCATGGAAGCGGTCGTAGACAACGGGCAACAATTCCAGCGTATAGAATGCGGCAGGATTAGGAATGCCAAGGCTCTCTGCGAACACAAGTAGCATAAATAAGTCATCTTCGTCCCTCCCTGCCCTAGCAAAGGAACGCCTATAAGGTGTTACATAATAGTCATGCAGACCCCGCTCGATTCTATCGAGCAGACTGCCTCTACCAGTCGCCTTCTGGTCTCTTCGATCAGACATACCGATTCCCTAGTTCATCCTTAATTATGCGCGAAGGAACTATTCAATTAAAGGGATCACCTCTTAATGACAATAGTTGGTTTAGTCGAGCCTAGACAACAGCCCGCTTTACTTTTTGGCTTTTGCATTATCTGCTCGCTTCAGTCGGGCCTGTTTTGGATCGATAAGCAAACCTCTATATATTTCCACCCTATCCCTGGCTTTCAAAACATAGTCTTTCGGCAGCGGCATGGATTTGCCATTCAATGGCTTTGAAAAAATACCCATGGGATCCGATTCCGGATCAATTTTTTCAAATTCATTCCTGATATTGGAAAGCAGTACCGCCTCATAGGCGGTAGTTCCTAATGGCACTTCTAACGCGACAATTAGTTGCCTTTCAGCATTGCCGTAGGCCACTTCAACGGTGATAGTCTTTAGGTTCTCTGCGAAGCCGTCCTTCATTAGGAATAGACCTGCTTGGCGCGCCCGACCAATGCATCGACGAGATTATTGGCCGAGCTACTGAAAAGTTTTTCTACTGCAAAACCCATAATTCCTGACTTGAATTCAAATTCTAAATGGAAGGAAACCTTACAAGCATCTTTGCGCAGTGGTTTAAACTTCCATTCTGCGTTAAAACTCGCAAAATTTCCTTCCACCAGATTCATCCTGATTGAGTTTGGCTTGTTTAGAGCATTACTAGTAGTAAAACATTGTGTAACACCTGCCTTTGACAGGCAGAGTTCACCTATAAGTTCGTTCTCAGATTGGTTTCTAACCTTTGCGGAAACGCATCCTTGCATGAATTTTGGGTATTGTTCGATATCGTTAACTAAGTCAAACATACGTTCCGCCGAATATTCGACCAAAGCACTACGATGTATGGTGGTCATTGTAAGAACAAGGAACTCAAGCGAAATAAATTTGGAATACCGTACTGATAAAGACGACTAGCAGAACTACTGGAATAATTGTTCCAAGCGCAAAATTTATGTATTTCTCAAGCATTGAACCTTCATATCTGTCATCTCCAACAACCAACTCCGATTTAAGGCCACTGACTTTCCACCGATAAGCGCAGAAGATGCAAACTGTGAATCCTACGAAAGGCAATATAGTTTCATAAAAAACATCTGATACCAGATCGAAAAAAGACTTCGGCAACCCGCCATAGCTGGTGAAATTGGTGAAGAAATCAGAAATTCCCAGAGACATAGTCGCTGGTACGGCAAATAAAGTCAGCAATAGGGCTTGCATACCGACTGCTTTTTTCCTCGAGAGCTTTAACTCATCGATCCAACACGAAATAGGAATTTCTATTATCGAAACAAGAGAAGTTAATGCCGCAAAGAAAACGAGGGTAAAAAATACGGCTGCCACAATGCTCGCTCCTACATACCCCACCGCGGCTTGCATAGATAGAAAAATCTTTGGAAGAAAACTGAAAATAAGCCCTATACTACTGGTAGAGAGATCATCCGTATTGGTATTTGGATCGAAAGCGAAAATGGCAGGCAATATTAGAAGGCCAGCGAAAAAAGCAATACTAGTATCTGCTACTGCCACCATCCGCGCTGACTGCGGGATACTGTCCTGCTTTGAAAAATACGATCCATAAGTAATAAGGATTCCCATTCCGAGTGAAAGTGAAAAGAATGCCTGACTGAGGGCCCCGTTAATGACGGACAAATTCACCTTTGAAAAATCAGGGATGAGGTAATAACTAATACCAGCACTCGCATTCTCCAGCGTGAGTACAAACGCGGTGAGCAAGACAAGCATCAGCGCAAGCGTTGGCATCAAAATCCTAGCGAGTCGTTCGATGCCATCCTTTACCCCACCCAGCAGTATAAAAAAGACTATGGCTAACAAACAAAGTAGATAAACGAAGAGCGAGGGCCTCGCAACAACTTCACTGAATGTGTTTTCATCGGAAAGGTACTCCAGCCCGCCAATGCTTATTTCTTTTATATAGACGACCAACCACACGGTTATAACTGTGTAAAAAACAGCAATCATAAACGGCGTAAGAATGGCTAACATACCAGCGAGTCGCCACCGCTTTGACCCATCTGACAATACTGAGAAAGCTCCGACAGGGTTACGAGTTGTATTTCTACCCATTGCGATCTCGGCCATCATCACGGGGTAGCAAATTAAGGCAATAAAAAACAGGTAGATAATTAGAAAAGCAGCACCACCATTTTTGGACGCCATTACGGGGAATGCCACCAGATTTCCCAAACCAACAGCTGAACCAGCTGCGGCCAGAATAAATCCTACCTTGGAACTGAATTGTCCTCTTTCCTGTTCCATTAAAAACCTTTTATAATCAATAAGTTATATTATTTTTGTTGGGCGACGTCAACGGATTCTAACAGCGCCACCATATCTGCACAACGGCGACCAAATATTAGTGGTACAGATGATTTCCTATCGTAGGAAGTCTCACCGGCGTGATCGAGCTATAATCGCGACCTATGGCTAAATCGAAAAGTACATCAGGGAAAACTAAGAGCCCAAAACCCGCCAACAATGCAATAGTGCTCAATAAGAAAGCCAGGCATGACTACTATATTGAAGATTCTTTTGAAGCCGGCATGGAGTTACTAGGTTGGGAAGTGAAGAGTCTGCGCCTGAAAAAAGTGGAACTGATGGATAGTTATGTACTAATAAAAGAAGGGGAAGCGTTTCTACTGGGGTGCAACATCACCCCCCTTGATACCACCAATACCCACACTGTTGCCGATCCCTCTCGAACCAAGAAATTACTTTTACACAAGAAGGAACTTGCTAGGCTCTTTTCCGCGACACAAAAGAAGGGCCACACCTGTGTCTGCACCAAACTTTATTGGAAAGGGCACCTAGTGAAATGCCAAATTGCGCTAGCAAAGGGAAAACAAACGCATGATAAGCGCTCATCGGTTAAAGAACGCGAGTGGAATATAGACAAACAACGTATTGTTCGTCACCAGAACCGCTAACAGAAACGGTACGACCCAATCATAGTGCTTCTCAGAATATGGTAGACTTGTAAAACTTCTTTGGGGGTGATTAGGATTCGACGCCGGTATCAAACCCTGGGGGGCATGTCGAGAGGGTAGTAACTCTCGTTAATAAATTACTGCAACTTTTTAGTTGCCAACGACAATAGATACGCTCTAGCAGCTTAATATAGCCGCTAGCGATTGCCACCAGGATGCCCGTAAACTAGTGTTTTGCAATCGTCATATAGAACGGGATCGCAGTGCGATGTGTCTGGCATCAATCTGTTAAACGTTTCCAGGCTCGCCCTATTCGCCCTGCCCGTTGGGTAGATATGGGCTAACTCAATAAACGACGCTAAGCATGTAGATCTCTAGGTCGCGAACTGACGGACGGGGGTTCAAATCCCCCCGCCTCCACCAATAAACGAAAAAGCCGCGCCAAATGCTCCGCTCTAGAATCACCGTATTGTTAATCTGAACCCACTTCGCTGATTGTCGAAATTAATCAATCATCGTCAGCGAATTTATGTTAAAACAACAACACAAAGATCGAATCGCGCGGGGCGACTATATGATAGATAAAAAATCACCATCAGCAATTAATCGCAGAACATTTATCGGTGTAACCAGCGCCATAGGCGCCATGGCAGCGAGCGGGGCCGGGCCAGCAATCGCCCAATCTAGTTCGTCCCGACCTGTAGTAATCAGTTCAGGGAATGGTTTTGTCCATCGTAATGGTGGTACTGAAACTTGCGTCGAGCGCGCATACCGGATGATCACCGAAGGCACAGATGTTCTGGAGTCTCTTATTGCCGGTGTGAATATCGTTGAGCTGGATCCAGAAGATGCAAGCGTTGGTTATGGTGGACTTCCTGATGCCTGGGGCAGGGTCACTCTGGATTCTTGTTGCATGCATGGCCCCTTGAAACGCGCCGGCGGTGTTGCGGCTCTGCAAGGTGTCCGTACTCCTTCAAATGTTGCCAAGGCAGTAGCCGATCTGACTGACCACCATCTCCTTGTAGCCCAAGGAGCTCAGGATTTTGCTCGGCAGATGGGTTTCAGTATCGAAGAAGATTTAAATACCGAGCGTTCTCGACAACGGTATCTGGAGTGGCGCCGCCGTATCGACCCCTCGCACTATCCTGACCCAAATCGGCAGGCGCAGTTAACTCCCGATGCCTACAGACAATTTGCCAGAGAGAGCATACAAGTTGCCGAAGATATGGCAGCCGAAGGTTTGATTGATCCGGAGCATCTTTACGGCACCATCAACTGCAACGGCGTGAACAACAATGGGGATGTGTGCGGTGTAACTACCACGTCTGGATTGGCATGGAAGATTCCTGGTCGTGTGGGAGACAGTCCGATTCTCGGCGCAGGCTTATATGTTTCAAATGATCACGGGGCGGCTGGTTCCACCGGTCGTGGCGAAGCCAACCTTTATAACCTCGCCTCTTTCCTGGTCGTGGAAGAACTCCGTCGCGGTGCTGACCCCAAGGATGCAGGTATGATAGCGTTGCAACGCATATGGGAGAACACCGAAACTAGATTGCTAAATGAAAATCGGGAACCTACATTCAATGTAAACTTCTATGTGCTGGGCAAGGATGGACGCCATGCCGGTGTCGCATTCTACGGTGCATCTAGCGGTAACCAGCGTAATTATGCCGTGTGTGATGAGAATGGTGGACGCCATGAGCCCATTGAAGGGCTTATTCGCTAAAATCAATCGAGACACAAATACAGGATTCTAAAGATCAAGGAGAATATGTTTCAGGATTTAGCCCAATGAAAACTCTCCTCAACACAACCTTCCTCTTTCTCTTGATTATTGGGTTTTCAGGGGGAGTGAGTGGGCAGGATTTTCAAGAAACCAAGCGATTAGCGGAACGAGGACTTGCATTCGCACAAGTCAATCTGGGACTTATGTATGATAACGGAGATGGTGTTCCTGAAAATGATGCGGAAGCAGTTAGGTGGTACCGGTTAGCAGCGGAACAAGGTTATGCGAGCGGCCAGTATAATCTGGGACTTATGTACGACCTTGGAGAAGGTATTCCTGAAGATGATGCAGAAGCAGTTAGGTGGTATCGGTTAGCCGCCGAACAAGGAAATGCAAGCGCCCAGTTCAATCTGGGAAATATATACTTTAATGGAACAGGTGTTCCTGAGAATGAAGCAGAAGCGGTTAAGTGGTATCGATTAGCTGCGGAACAAGGCAATGCATCCGCCCAGTACAATCTAGGAGTTATGTTCACCAACGGAACAGGTGTTCCTGAGAATGATGCAGAAGCGGTTAGGTGGTATCGGTTAGCGGCAGAACAAGGAAATGCATCTGCCCAGTATAATTTGGGAAATATGTACGATAGCGGGGAAGGTGTTCCTGAGAATGATGCAGAAGCGGTTAGGTGGTATCGGTTAGCGGCGGAACAAGGTCTTTCAGCCGCTCAATTGAACCTGGGATATAGCTACGCCAACGGAGAAGGTGTTCAGCAAAATAATGTTAGGGCTTATGTTTGGTGGTCAGCGGGGGCGGCACAAGGAGATGAAAACGCCAGAGGCAATAGAGATATAATCTCCGATAGACTAACCCCTGATCAACTCGCCCGAGGTCAAGAAATGGCTACAAGGTGTTTTGAATCTGACTATCAGGATTGTGAGTGATTATACTTAGATAGTTTATTCGATAACCCAACCCCCTTCGAAAGCCCACTAAATAAGCCTTATAAAGCGCTATGGGCTAAACTGCTAAGGCTTGAAGCTGCTTTTCCCAATCCGAGAGGGTTGTGATATAAGGGATCCAGCTTTTGGACAACACGTCCACCAAGTTTAAGCTTTAATAAAAGGGAGTCCTAAATGAAAATAACAAAAAGATTGATTTCGACATTCATTATGGCTGCAAGTGCACTTGCGTGTGTCCCATTGGCCCTGAGTCAATCCGGTACCAGCGTGTACGAGGGAGATTGGCCAAATATTCACAGTGGCGACGCGGCTCAGCGTTACTCTGCACTTGACCAGATTAACGCAGACAACGTTGGAGAACTTGAAATAGCCTGGCGTTTTTCCACGGCAAATTTCGGACCCCCTACCGATTTCAATAACCCGTCGACACCACTCGAGATAGATGGTGTTTTATACGCGAATATCGCCAGCACTCGGAACGTGGTGGCACTGGATGCCACAAACGGCCAGGTCTTGTGGCTTTGGCGCTATCAGGAAGGCGATCGATTCGATGAATCGCCGCGGAAGGGTGCCGGCCGTGGCGTTGCCTTCTGGCGTGACGGTGATACAGCACGGGTTATTGACGTCTCCCCGGGCTACCAACTGATTTCACTGGATGCCAAGACCGGCATTCCTGATCCGAACTTTGGCAATAACGGCATCGTGGATTTATACGTAGGCGTCAGAAATGGCGATGATCCCAGATATCCCTATCCCGATATCGGCATTTCTGCTCCGCCTTTTGTCATGAATGACGTCATTGTGGTCGGAGCGGCGCACCGGACAGGTGGTCGGCCACGGTCCAAGTTTAATACGAAAGGGGACATACGCGGTTTCGATGTGCGCACCGGCGAACTACTATGGACTTTCCACACAATTCCCGCACGGGGTGAATACGGTTATGAATCCTGGCTCACTGGCAATGACATAACCGGTAATTCCGGCGTCTGGGCGGCCATCTCCGGTGATCCGGAACTGGGTCATGTCTATCTGCCGATAGAAGATCCTACCGGCGACTATTATGGTGGCGACCGGCACGGGGACAATCTGTATTCAAGCGGCATGGTCGCGGTGGATGTTAAAACCGGGGAGCGCCAGTGGCACTTTCAGTTTATCCACCATGATATCTGGGACTGGGACGTTCCCTCCCCACCGATTATTGCCGATTTGCCCAACGGCCGTAAGATTGTCATGTCGGTGACCAAACAAGCCTGGGTCTACACGTTCGACAGGCTGACTGGCGAGCCCATCTGGCCCATTGTGGAACGACCGGTACCTTCTGGCGATGTTCCCGGAGAGTGGTATTCTCCAACTCAACCGTTCCCCACACATCCTGCTCCCTTCGACCGGCAGGGTTTCACTGAAGCCGACTTGATAGATTGGACCCCGGAAGTTCGCGCGCTGGCCCTAGAAGCCATCGAAGGCTTTCGTCTCAGCCCCAGTATATATACGCCTCCCTCCCTGACGGAAGCAACTGACGGTACGCGGGGCCTGCTTAGTTTGCCCTCCTCCACCGGTGGTGCCAACTGGGAGAGTTCTGCCCTGGATCCAGAGACTGGGATCCTCTACGTACCATCAAGGACACAACTGCAGGTGTTGTCACTGCAAAAAAATCCCGAATCAGATATCGATTTAAGCCAGGGTTTCGGTGTCCGCGTTCCGCGGATTCAGGGGCTTGAGGTCGTCAAGCCACCCTACGGTCGCATTACAGCGATAGATATGAATTCCGGAGACCATCTCTGGATGATTGCTAATGCCGACACACCGGACCGTATTGCCAATCATCCGCTGCTTGAAGGCGTTGATCTTCCACGAACAGGTGTACCTACACGGTCAGGTATCTTATTGACTAAATCTTTGCTGTTCGCCGGTGAGCGCGCTGGTGCCGCCGACGCAAGTGCAATTTTTAGAGCCCACGACAAGCAAACCGGTGAAATTATTACGGAAATGGATTTACCAGGTAATCAAACCGGATTGCCATTCACCTACGAACACGAAGGTAAGCAATACATCGCCATGTTCGTGGGTGGGGGTGGAATTCCCGCTGAGTTAGTGGCTTACGCGCTGCCATAACTTACCACTGGGAGTTAGAGATAAATTTTTAAATTTTCTCTAACTCCCGCTTCCGCCGCTCTTCATAGTAGTGACTCAGCTTCATAAGATTCTCAGAGGATGGATTTGAATTACTGCTAGTTCAGCGAAATTCGAAGGAACAGAAAATCTAGCTGGAATATATAGGATAAGAATGAAGCGCACGTGCCTTGGGCAACATTTCGTCACGCTACTCTCACCTTTTTTGTTGTTAAATTGCAGTTTTAATATTCCTCCGCAATCAGATTACACATTGTCACTTCCCAGCGCTCGGGTTGAAACCAGGGAAGTACCTACTGAAAAGGAATTAGAAGCTGCAACGCAGGTAGTCATACTTGGCACTGGTACACCGATCCCAGACGCTTTTAGAGCAGGTTCAAGCATTGCTATTGTGCACAAGGGTGAAAGCTATTTATTCGATGTTGGTGCCGGTGCTGTTCGACAGGCTACAATCGCTCGCTACAAGTATGACATTCCTTCGCTCTACCCTTCGCAAATCTGCTGCGTATTCCTTTCCCATTTGCATAGTGACCATACACTCGATTTATCCGAACTTGCCCACACCTTATGGTGGCGACGAAATGCCGGACTCCAGACATGGGGACCAGCAGGTATAGCTCGGATTGCAAATGGGTTGGATGAAATAATTGCGACAGATGCGAATTTTCGAATCAANGGCATTCAGCCAGTAGCAAATCCGGAGGGCTTTCGTATAAGCCACCAAGATATTGCTCCTGGAATTTTGCTGCAAAAAGAAGATCTAACTATCGAAGCTTTCCTAGTCAATCACGGTGATATTAGTCCAGCATTTGGATTCAAAGTAACGACTGAAGATCTTTCTATAGTAATAAGTGGCGACACTGCTTTCAGCGATATTATTGCGGAGAAAGCGCGCGGCGTAGACATACTGTTTCATGAAGTAATCAGTCGCCGGGGCTTGGAACAAAATTCGCCAAGCTTCCANCGGTACCACAACAGTGTTCANACAACCTCTGACGAACTCGCGCGGTTGGCTGCGATCGCTCAGCCAAAAAAGCTAGTGCTTTATCATGGTCTTTTCTATGGAACTGAAGAGTCTTCGGTAATCGAAGAGATAGAAGCACTCTACAACGGCAATGTTTTCCTTGCTAACGACCTAGATATATTTACAGCTGATTAGCAAGAGTTAAGTCACTTCCATCAAGCGAAATTTTTCCCGATCTTGTGCTGCTTGTTCAGATTGGTCCAGGGTGGAAACTAACCACATTGTAAAGAAGGCTAATGACACTGAGTAAAGTGCCGGATANGCTTGGGGGAAAATTGGTCGATCGTTACCAAGAACATCAACCCATACCGCTGGGCCCAAGACCACCAGCACGATTGCTGTAACCAAACCAACTATGCCACCGGCAAGAGCTCCTCTCGTAGTTAGTCCTGGCCAATACATACTGAGAATCAGCAGAGGAAAATTCGTCGATGCCGCAATAGCCATAGCTAGACTAACTATATAGGCGATATTTTGCCCTTTAAAAGCTATGCTCAGAAGCGCCACGATAATGCCCAAAAATACGGCAGCAAGTTTTGATAGTTTTATTTGTCGGGCTTGATCTATCTCTCCAGCTCTAACTACCTTGGCATATATGTCATGGGTTAGTGCAGTAACCGATGCCAACATCAGTCCCGCCACAACAGCCAGAATAGTCGCAAACGCAACGGCCGCAATTATTCCTAAGAAAACTTCACCACCCACCGCTTCAGACAGATGCACAGCCACCATATTGTCGCCACCAATGATACTGCCTGATGCATCAAGATAGGTGCTATTNCCTTTAACTAAAGCAACCGCACCGACACCAATCACAAAAAAGACCAGTAGATTAACGTAGCTGACAGCACCGAGCGCAACACCTGCAGACACTCGCGCAGCCGCCTTATCTTTCACAGTAAAGAAGCGCATTAATAAATGGGGCGACCCCGCTAATCCAAGACATAGTCCAACACCTAAAGAAACAGCCGATAGCGTTGATAAATCAAGACCGCCACCCNTNGTAAGNAATCCANCNGNTCCATGGTTCCCTTGAGCTTNTGCNTACATTGCNGANAANCTGAAATCAAATCTCTCGAGAGTTAACAACCCCAGTGCAGTGACACCCGCCAGTAATAATATTGCTTTTATTATCTGCACCCATGTAGTTGCAAACATGCCTCCAATAGCAACATAGATCACCATCAGCGTTGTAACNATAATCACGGCCCACAAATAAGTAATACTAAACAAGACTTCGATCAATGCNCCNGCACCNACTATTTGNGCCATCAAGTATATTAAAGAAAAGCTAAGGGTTGTTGTCGCGGCGAGAATACGAATAGGTTTTTCTTTTAAGCGACTACAAAGAATATCAGCAAAGCTATATTTTCCAAGCGCTTTTAATTTGTCAGTCATTAAATAAATCATGATGGAGAATGCACCCAGAGGTGCACCAAGGTATATGACCGCATCGTAGCCTGCACCAAAGATTATTGCGGTAATACCCAACAAAGTTGCTGCCGACATAAAGTCACCAGCGATGGCAAAGCCGTTTGAAACGCCACCAATTTTTTCGTTAGCTACGAAAAAATCANCCGCACTAGAGGTTCTTCTCGAAGCTACAATGGTCAATCCGATAGTACCAACAATAATAGTGAAGAATAGAAAGATACCCATTAGCTCTCTTCTCCCCGTGTTTGCTTTAAGTAGAGAAAGGCTAGCGAGGGCGTCAATATATGGAGCACAAGAAAAGTCAACATGCCGAGGTTTAAGGGCCCCATTATTTCTACCGCCATTACCTCTGGAAAAAGTGGCACGCCAAAAACGAGAACTAAAAATAGAAAGAGAATAATTCCGGTATACATCCACTGACGTTGCATGATTGACCCTCGCGGTAAAACTAAATAATAGTATTTCCTATTTTTAGTGTGTGAAAAGAATATTTTTCTCGTTCTTCTTTTACTAATGCGTTAAAGATCTTACGAAAGTGCACCAGAGCTTCGTCCCCCTGTAAGCCATGAGAACGAAATTCGTCTTCGTATTCCAGCATCTTTTGTTGAGCTTCTATTATTTCTTTGTCTTCAATGAACCCCTCTAACAAACTGGCCTCTAAAGAAGCAGATATGGTTGGATCATCGATTCGATAGTTGTGTAAGTAATTCCAAAAAAAATGTGTGGTTGACCTTGTCTCAGGTGTCATGAACTGACAATTACGATATTGCTTTACCCCGTCATAGTTTTTACTGTCGGGATCCCAGCCAACTGGGGCCATTATTGTCGACATAAAAAAGGTACCTGGAACTAACATTTGTACACTATTACAACGATCCAGTTTATCAGGAACATCCGGATTTATTTTTGCATGATAAGGTGCTGGGGTATCATTCTTACTCCAGCGCACAAATTTTAATCCATTCTCGAGTTTTTCTACCTCTGGGTTTGTCACAAACGCGTAATCTTCCGATCCACCTAATGTGTTTGTGTGGACAAATGCCAAATGTGAAAAATCAGCCACATTATCGACGATTAGCATCCAGTTAGCTTTATAGAGGAGATAAGCTTCTTTTTCGAAACCGCGCCAAGCACTATCAGATAAAGGGGCATAGTCAGTAATGGCATCTGAATTAGCCAGCTCAGGGTCTCCCATCCAAATCCACAACAGCTTACCTTTTTCTACAATGGGATAACTCTGAACTCGGTGATTAGGGCTGATAAAATCTTGTCCGGGTATCTCGATTACAACNCCGNCNGNATCATATTTNANNCCATGNTACATGCANCGTATGCANTCACCTTCTANTCTTCCTAATGAAAGNGGAGCTCCGCGNTGNCANCANCGATTATCCAGNGCAATGTAGTTNCCACTTTCNCCNNGATAAATAACGATNGGTTTNTCNANATAAACCCTNNCNAGTTTNTCTCCTNCNGGAATCTCATGAGNCCAAGCTGCNGCATACCAACANTTNTAGAGAAANGGNTTAGAAANCTCNCTCATAANTCTTNNCTCTANTGNNCAANGTCGAAGCGGGCAACNGTNCANCCCACNGCNAAAATTGGAAGTTCNGCCGAATAGAATTGCAGCTCTCCTTTGCCCCCNGCTGCNGCNGCTGNGGCAATGAGNGTTCTAATTTCNAATCCTCCCTGACCNGCTTCNTGNTAGACCTCTTCATCNNNNTAGGACAGNATNTTANTTTNGTCTTGATTCATGAGTTGGTCTAAGAANTTTCTATCCCANGCNTCATTGATCTTGCCNGAATCGGGNGTCGCCGGCCAATGNGAAATACCNCCNGTTCCNACNAACGCAATTTTCTCTGNCTGTTCATCACANGCNNGACGCANGGCTTCGCCGAATTGCCANACTCTAGCNANNGGAGTTAANGGNGGNCCCTGACAATTTATATTGCANGGTATAACTGGCANGTCATAGTTNGGNGTTANNAAANTNAGTGGCACCATAATGCCATGATCACATTGCCATTCTTCAGAATAAGCGAGGTCCACAGAATGCATCACCGATTTAGCAAGCCGCATCGCCAACTCCGGCGCACCGGGAATGATAGTTTTCTCAA
Organism: Gammaproteobacteria bacterium; assembly: GCA_002712055.1. Taxonomy (GTDB): domain Bacteria; phylum Pseudomonadota; class Gammaproteobacteria; order Pseudomonadales; family Pseudohongiellaceae; genus UBA9145. Next base: position 31,827 of record PARV01000005.1, read on the forward strand.
TTTTTAGCCAATCACTGTTTTCTATCGGTCCGGTATGTGATTCTCCTATGCCCATGCAATAAGCAGGCATGTTATCCATGAAGAAATTTGCAAAATGCTCTGCTGCTATCACGATAAGTGCTTCGGCTCCGCTCGATTCAATGTCTTTTCTTTGTTTAGCTAAGTAGGCGTAAAACTCATCACGAACGGTTTTGTTGGGCACAAGATCTGCTCGGCCAGTAATGCCGGGGGCGTGACTGAGAATGCCTGCGTAAACCAAACTCATTTTTTCTCTTTTCCAACATCTGCGCTCAGAACTTGGTTAAATTGTTCTCCGCCGCCAGTCATTGTGTAAATACCTGCCCGCACGGGCCCATACTCTTCAATGCCATCCCGCATCAATTGCAAATAATCAAACCATTCGATCTGTAGATAAGCGGCATAGTGCATAAGAATTTGTCCGTTTACCCCTAACACGTAGAGCAAGCCTATGTCTCCAGAATGCAGTGCGCCATACTCTTCTTGTATTAGATCATAATCAGACAATACATCGTTTTTGTTTTTCGAAAATGCTTGCTGGACTTGTTCATCGCGATTCAAGTTATAAAGGAATTTTTGGACTTGATAGAGACTCATCGGTTAGTTTTTACCAAGTTTTGGAACTGAATGGTCATTAGTAGCAATACAAACGTTTTTCGTTTCCATATAAAAGTCAAAACTGTAATCTCCACCGTCCCTGCCAACACCACTGGCTTTCATCCCACCAAAGGGAGAGGCTAAATGTCGATTATTTTCTGAGTTCACCCAAACCATTCCTACTTCAAGGTCTCTAGCAAGACGGATACCACGACCAGAATCACTCGTCCACACATACCCCGCCAAGCCATAGTCCACATCATTGGCAATTGATACTGCTTCGGATTCTTCTTCAAACTCAATCACCGTGAGTACTGGCCCAAAGATTTCTTCTTTTGCTATCCGCATACTAGCGCTTGCGTTAGTGAAAAGTGTAGGTTCAACAAAAAAACCTTTGCCTTCAAGATTAGAAGTGTTACCTCCAATTGCCACGGTAGCACCATCTTCTTTGGCTATCTCAAAGTAGGAAGACACTTTTTCCCGATGTTTCTCGTGAATCAAGGGTCCTACTTCAGTTCCAGGATTCAAAGGGTGCCCCACGTTGAGTACGGCGACCCGCGCTTTAACCTGATCTATGAAATCTGTTGCTATGGATTTCTGAATCAACAATCGACTGGAGGAGGTGCAACGTTCACCGTTCAAGCTGTATATCATAAACACGACGGCATCCAGAGCACGCTCCAAATCAGCATCCTCAAATACGATGACGGGATTTTTCCCACCGAGCTCGAAATGCACTCGCTTTAACGTATCAGCTCCTTGCTTCATGATCTCACTGCCAGTTCGCGACTCACCAACAAAGGCAACCGCTTTAATTGCTTCATGCTCTGTTAGCGCTTTACCAGCTACTTCTCCAATTCCTTGTACCGTATTAACGACGCCCGCCGGTAGCCCAGCATCATGCAGAATCTTAACGTGCATGGCCGCGGTGCAAGGAGACCATTCCGCTGGTTTGTGCACCACTGTGCAACCAGCCGCTAGTGCGGGTGCAATCTTCCATGTCGCTAACATAAAGGGAGTGTTCCAGGGAGTAATAATGCCAACAGGGCCGATAGGTTGTCTTAGGCTATAGTTCATGTGATGTTGCGCAGGAAGCGAAAGACCATCCCGTGCCTGCGGTGCCATATCAGCAAAGAATCGATAATTCTCAGCACCGCGAATAGCCGCCTTGCTCATAAATCGTAATGGTTGGCCCGTATCAAAACTTTCAACCAAAGCTATTGTTTCCGCATTGGCTTCGATAGCATCGGCTATAGCATGGAGCAAATCTCTCCGTTGCTTCCCAGGCAAAACGGCCCAGTCCTCGAAAGCTGCGGCAGCGGCATCGCAAGCAGTATCTATATCTTCACGAGTTCCAGAGGCTACTTCGCCAATAAGAGATTCATCGATGGGCGAATAATTTGCAAATCTCTCGCCATCACTCGCTCCCACTGATCGTCCATTAATGAAATGCTGAATTGGCTCCACCGAAAACTCTTCTAAGAATGGACGTAGCTTTTGCAAATTTTCCGCAAGCAATTCTTCGCTCATGAAGAATTCTCCCGCACTGACATAAACTCAGGAACACGATTTCGATTCCAGCGAGTCTCCTTGATTATTTCCTGAATTTCGTAAGACAGAGCTAGGGGGGCATCTCCAACCTGTGAATCTATGTGCTCACAAAGGCATTTGAAAAGTGCCTCCCCTATGGCTTTCCTGGTCTTAATCGATCGGCCTTCAGCAATACGCAAATATACAGCGATGAACCCAAAGTTCGGTGATTGATCTGCCACTAGACTCCGGGACGCAATATGAATTCGGGTGCGCAACCCGCTCAATGGCAGGCCTTCTTGTTGCGCAGCAGTTTCATGTAGATCGCAAGCCAGATCATCAACATCTAGCATATCAACGATGCTCGGAGAAATTTCAATTATTTGGTGAGGCATTAAACAAACCTAAAAATACTAGCATTGATATTTCATATTACTTAATATATTAAATAAATCAACTTGTGCTAGTTGTGACATTGCACTTGCACTAATATACCCAACGTACCTATTTATTA
>PARV01000019.1 GCA_002712055.1 Gammaproteobacteria bacterium
AATATTTACAATTGGTCTGATTATATAAATCCCAGTGTTATCGATGCTTTCGAAAGAGAATACGGAATCGAAGTCAATTATGACATCTATGATACAAGTGAGATTGTCGATACGAAGCTTCTAGCAGGAAACAGCGGCTATGACGTGGTTTTCCACGGCGCTTCATTTGCGTCGCGCTTGCTGGCCATCGGCGTCTTTCAGCCCCTTAACAAATCAAAACTGAGCAATTGGGGAAACCTGGACCCTATTAAACTAGAAGCTATAGAAGAATTTGATCCAGATAATCGGTTTGGCATGCCTTATATGTGGGGGACAACTGGGGTTACTTACAACGCCGACATGATAGAAGCTCGTTTACCAAATGCGCCAGTAGACAGTTATGACTTCATATTCAATCCCTCGGTAATATCCAAGTTCAGCGACTGCGGTATTTCTTTTCTAGACGATCCTACCTCCGTCGTCCCAATGGGAATGATTTACCTCGGCTACCCTTATAACTCTGTTGAACCCGAGCATTTAGAAGCGGTAGAAGAACTGTTCTCTGCGGTCAGACCATATATAAAATATTTTAGTTCTTCAAAGCTAAGCATAGATCTGCCCAGTCGTGAAGTTTGTATTGCTATGAGTTGGTCAGGAGATTATGCGGTTGCAATAACTCGCGCTCGTGAAGTAGGCATCGACCTCAATCTTAAATATGCCATACCCAGGGAAGGAGGTATTGGATGGTATGACATGGCCTTTATTCCTGCAGACGCCTCCCATTCAGATAACGCACATCTTTTCCTGAACTATTTACTCAGGCCAGATGTAATAGCAGCTGTAACTAACTACATTGGCTATGCAAATGCCAATCAGGCAGCTAATGGATTAATTATTCCCGAATATTATTCAGATGTAGCTATTTATCCAGATGACGAAACTTTTCAGAGCCTGGAAATAACTCACATTCTAGAGCCTAGCTTGGAAAGAAGACGGTCAAGAACCTGGACCCGCATAAAATCCGGGCTATGACCAAGTCATAATGGATGCTAATCACAAGATGAGTAACACTCGCGAACCTCAAGTTTCTGACAGTAACTCTAACGTCCAATCTTTCATCCAAATTAAAGCTCTTTCAAAGGAATTCAATGGCTTTAAAGCCGTCGACCAGATCAACCTTGATATTAACAAGGGTGAACTTTTTGCGATTCTGGGAGGATCTGGCTGCGGGAAGTCAACGTTGCTTCGTATGTTGGCCGGACTTGAAACACCGTCCTCGGGAAAAATACTACTGGATGGCGAAGATATTACAGAATGGCCTGCCTACGAACGCCCAATTAATATGATGTTTCAATCCTATGCCCTATTTCCACACATGACAGTCGAAAAGAATGTGGCTTATGGCCTACAGAAAGAAAAGATTCCTCAATCAGAAATCGACCAGCGCGTTAAAAACATTCTAGATCTAGTGCAATTAGGAACTTTTAGCAAACGTAAACCTGATCGTTTGTCTGGCGGAGAAAAGCAAAGGGTAGCGCTTGCCAGAGCACTGATAAAAAATCCAAAGTTGTTGTTACTGGATGAACCCCTTGCGGCGCTAGATAAAAAACTTAGAGAACAAACTCAATTCGAGTTAATAAAGCTGCAAGAAGAGTTGGGAGTAACATTTATCGTCGTGACACATGATCAGGAAGAAGCTATGACACTAGCCTCCAGGATCGCTGTTATGAAAGCCGGCAAATTTGTCCAGATAGGCTCACCTACAGAGATTTACGAATATCCGAAAAATCGTTTCGTCGCAGACTTTTTCGGTGCGATAAATATTTTTGATGCACTTGTTATCGATCAAGATGATACGCAAATCACAGCAACTTTCGATCAATCAGAGCTTACCTTAAAAGCCTATACAGATAAGACTATTAATATCGGTGACAAAGTGGGCATTGCGGTGCGCCCGGAAAAGATATCGATTAGCAAAGATTTACCAGAAGACTCAAATCTAACGACCTCAAAAGGAATTGTTTGGGATTTAGCCTATTACGGCAATCATTCAATCTATCGGGTGAAAACCGAATCTGGCCAAATAGTTCAAGTGAGCACCCAAAACCAAAAGCGATCGTCCGATCATTTAGTAGAATGGAATGACGAAGTGTATCTATCCTGGGAACAAAATAGCAGCATTGTCTTGCTTGACTGATGGCCGAATCAATGACAAATCATCAACAAGCATTTGGAGACCTACTGTGGCGGCGGATAGTAATAGTCCTTCCGTACTTATGGTTAATTCTATTTTTCCTAGTCCCGTTTGCGATCGTATTTAAGATTAGTTTCTCCGACCCCATTGTAGCTCAGCCACCTTTTACTCCTCTTTTTGATCAGTCTCAAAGCTTTTTAAATTGGTTCCAAGGAAGCCTTAATAATTACTTATTCTTGCTCGAAGACAATCTTTATTGGGTTAGTTATCTAAGATCTATCAAAGTCGCTTTTATCTCTACGATTTGCTGTCTGCTACTGGGCTATCCAATGGCTTACTACATCGCTCAGTCTGCACCAACCAAGCGCAATGTATTACTAATGCTGATTATCCTGCCATTTTGGACCTCGTTTTTGTTACGAGTTTATGCCTGGATGGGGATACTTAGCACTAATGGAATTATTAATAGTGTGTTCCTTTGGATCGGTGTAATTGATGAGCCCATTCAAATGCTATATACCAATTTCGCGGTTTACCTAGGGATAGTCTATACCTATCTACCCTTCATGATCTTACCCCTTTATGCCAACCTCGAAAGGCTTGATTTAAATCTTCATGATGCTGCCGCAGATCTTGGTGGCAAGCCACTGCAGGTATTTTGGGATATCACCCTGCCAGTTTCGTTGCCCGGGGTAATAGCCGGCTCACTACTAGTGTTCATTCCAGCAATGGGCGAGTTTGTTATTCCAGCATTACTGGGAGGTTTAGATTCACTGATGATAGGGCGCACACTGTATGATGAATTCTTCGTCAATCGCGACTGGCCTTTAGCATCTGCTGTCGCCTCTATCCTGTTGTTAATTTTGGTGCTACCTATGGTGCTCTTCCAGCGGAACCAAGCAAAATCAGCAGAGGAAACCTCGTGATAAGAGACTTAAACTCAGCAGGAGAAGCTGTGTGAAAAAAAGATCTACTGCAATGCTGACAATTTTTTCTTTTGGTTTTGCGTTTTTATACGTCCCGATCTTTTTACTAATCGTTTATTCGTTCAATGATTCGAGGTTGATATCCGTGTGGGGTGGGTTTTCCACTCGCTGGTACACAGCTCTATTTGAAGACGAGCAAATTATCGATGCTGCTCTATTGAGCTTACAAGTTGCTGCGATTAGCGCTACCTTCGCTACAATCTTAGGTACGCTGGCGGGACTAGCGCTAACCCGAATGGCTAATTTTAGAGGCAGGTTGTTTTTCACCGGTATACTCGCCGCTCCTTTAGTCATGCCAGAAGTCATCACAGGTTTATCCTTATTACTATTATTTGTAAGCTTACAGGAGTTGATAGGCTGGCCTGGGACCCGCGGTGCCATGACTATTACTATCGCTCATATCACTTTTTCAATGGCCTACGTCGCCGTTATTGTTCAATCTCGTATGCTGACCTTGAATCGCTCACTTGAAGAAGCCGCTATGGACCTTGGTGGTCGTCCTTTTAGGGTGTTTGTAGACATAACCCTTCCCATAATTTCACCAGCGATGCTTTCAGGATGGCTGCTCGCCTTCACCCTGTCGCTGGACGATTTGGTCATCGCCAGTTTTGCGTCAGGGGCAGGATCTAATACTTTACCGATGGTCATTTTTTCAAAAGTGAAACTAGGGGTCACTCCTGATATCAATGCTCTAGCGACGCTAATTATATTGGTTGTATCAATAGGTATCGCCATAGCAGGTTGGATAATGTTTAGACAGAACAAATCACTATCACAACAAAATACTTAGACCTGTTAAGCAACCAACTATTATTGTCTGGGCGGGAATTTATCCCGAGGGATATAGTCGAAAATAAAGGTAATTCTGTCTTCTTTTCCTTTATTCATAACACTGTGGGTTTTCTGATTGTTGATTTCATAACCCTTACCCACTTCGAAGTGATAAGGCTGGCCGTCGATCATAAACCTTACTCGCGAATTTGTAGTAATAGGGATATGTATCCTGTGTCCTGCATGAAAAGACGGGTGTGTATCTGAATGGGGTTTTATAATACCCCCAGCGAGTAATTTTGCTGCCATGGCTCTTACAATGGTTCCACCAGGAGGATAGAACTCCTTCAAAATAGAATCCATTAGAGGCATGGCCTCATTCTGGAGTAAATCCCAGGCTGATTCTCTGCTTATCTCAATATCTGGCCAACCTTGCCCGTCAGTGAACAGCATTACCAGTGAATTCGTTTGAGTATGGACATCGTAGGCCTTTTGCCGAAACCTATTTTCTAACCAGACCCCATCATCAAGGCCCAGAATTACTTCCCTGAGCGCTACACTATCAATTTCCCCAAGTTCCCTTAATGGAACACCAATGTCCATGATTAAACCCTCGAACCTAACCTTACTGACAAACTACCAATAAAATACCAACAATTTAACACTAAGGACCTATTCTACTTAAAATCAGTCATCAAAATTTAACGTGGAAATCCTTTCAAGCGTTATATTCAGGCACTGTCTAGCTTTCTGTATCAATTCATCAATGTTTGCCTTACTAGCTACAAGTGGAGGAGAAATTATCATAGTATCTCCCACTGCACGCATAACAAGCCCATTTTCAATACAGATGCTCCGGCAAAGCCCGCCTACCTTACCAATTTTGGGATAGAACTCTCTTTTAGTCTTATCTTTAACCAACTCGAGAGCTCCCAGAAAACCAACCCCTCTCGCTTCCCCAACCAAAGGGTGTTCAGCCAGTTCTGCCCAGCGGTTTTGCAGGTAAGGTCCTGTTTCATTATCAACTGTTTCAACAATTTTCTCTTCACGCAAAATTCTCAAATTCGCTAAGGCAACTGAAGCTGCGGCTGGATGTCCCGAATAAGTGTACCCATGAGCAAACTCTCCACATCTATCGATTAACACTTGGGATACCTTATCGCTAACCATAACTCCGCCTATTGGCAGGTAGCCTGAAGAAAGTCCTTTAGCAATCGACATAAAATCAGGATGGATACCGAAATAATCTGAGCCAAACCACTTGCCTGTGCGCCCAAAGCCACAAATTACCTCATCCGCAACCAGTAAAATTTCATACTTGTCACATATGCGTTGAACCTCTGGCCAATAGGTCTCGGGGGGAATGATGACTCCGCCAGCACCCTGTATCGGCTCACCAATGAATGCCGCCACTCGATCAGGTCCTAGTTCAATTATTTTCTCTTCCAGCTGCTGTGCGACTTTCAAACCGAAATCACTAGGCTCTATATCTCCGCCTTCAGCATACCAATAGGGTTGATCGATATGTACGATGTCCGGTAAGGACAATCCACCCTGCTCATGCATAAATTTCATCCCACCTAAGCTAGCAGCGGCAATCGTTGAGCCATGATAGGCATTTTTACGACTGATAATGACAGTTTTCTGTGGCTCCCCTAGCAAGTCCCAATAACGACGAACCATTCGCACTACCGTGTCATTACTTTCGGACCCAGAACTGGTAAAGAAAACCCGATTAATGTGCCTCGGCGCTAAATCCGCAAGCACTTCCGCTAATTCAATCGCAGGGGGCGTAGTACATTGAAAGAAACTGTTGTAATAAGGCAATTTCAACATCTGCTGGTAGGCAGCTTCAGCCAGCTCTTTCCTCCCATAACCTACATTGACACACCAAAGCCCCGCCATACCATCCAATAGCTTGTTACCCTCGGCGTCCCAGATATAAACACCATCAGCTTTAACAATGACTCTTGTGCCTTGTTCATTTATTTCCTTCGTATCTGTAAAAGGATGCAGATGGTGTTTAGCATCGGCACGTTGAAGCTGATCTAGGTTTAGTTTCTGTTCACTGTTCATAATAAGTAAGTTCTCTATAGTACCTTCTCTTGAAAAGTTCCTATGCCAATCGTTAATTGGTACATTAACGCTGCGTGTAGGGTGAGAAGTTTCCCGATGTTATATTTGTATAATATATTTAAACTTCTAGGCAATTGAATTTATATCGTAAAAGGCCATATATGGACGCGAAAAGTAATTCGACATTAACTATTGGGAGTTTGCAAGAGTTCTGGATGCCGTTCACTGCCAATCAGCAGTTCAAAGCAAAACCAAGAATACTTGCCGCTGCCAAAGGTATGTATTATCAGTCCGACGATGGCCGTAAAGTTCTTGATGGAACCTCCGGGTTGTGGTGTTGTAATGCTGGCCACAGCAGAGATTCAATAACCACAGCCGTCAGCCAGCAGCTCGAACAGCTGGATTTTGCCCCAACGTTTCAAATGGGTCACCCACAGGCCTTCGAACTTGCCGAACGACTAACACAGATTTCTCCACCGGGCTTAAACAAGGTTTTTTTCACCAATTCTGGGTCCGAATCCGTCGATACAGCTCTAAAAATTGCCTTAGCTTATCATCAAGCGCGTGGTGATAGTGGTCGTACAAGGCTGATAGGCAGAGAAAAGGGATACCATGGTACCGGCTTTGGAGGGATTTCTGTGGGCGGACTTTCTCCAAACCGCAAAGCCTTTGGTAGCCTGTTGCCCGGAGTGGATCATTTGCGCCATACATTAGACCTAGAGCGCAACGCTTTTAGTCGAGGTATTCCTGAACATGGCGCTGAACTTGCCGAGGATTTGGAAAGGCTCTGTGGATTGCACGATCCTTCGACAATTGCCGCAGTCATTGTCGAACCCATAGCAGGCTCTGTTGGAGTAATTCTTCCACCAAAAGGCTATCTTAAAAGACTCAGGGAAATCTGCGACGAACACGGAATACTTCTAATCTTTGATGAAGTTATTACTGGGTTTGGCCGCGTAGGTAAGGCATTCGCTGCAGAACGCTACGGTGTTAGACCCGATATCATTACTTCCGCCAAAGGACTGACCAATGGCACCATTCCGATGGGAGCGGTATTTGTAGACGATTCGATTCACGATGCCTTTATGCAGGGCCCAGGACAAGGCATAGAACTCTATCACGGTTATACCTATTCAGGTCACCCAGTCGCGGCGGCCGCTGGACTAGCGACTCTTCATATCTATGAACAGGAGAATCTGTTTGAACGTGCAATCGAGCTTGAAAGCTATTGGGAAGAGGCGGCCCACTCACTTAGAGGTCTCGAGCATATAGTCGACATCCGTAACCAAGGACTGGTAGCAGGAATCGAGCTGTCTAGCAGGGATGGAAACCCCGGAGCACGAGCGTACGATGTCTTTACTCGTTGCTTCCATCAAGAAGATTTATTGATTCGGGTCACGGGGGACATTATTGCGCTAAGCCCGCCCCTCATTATTGAAAAACTCCAGATCGACCAAATTTTTGAAGCATTAGGCAAAGCCATTCAAGAATCAGCTTAATATTTTACGCAGGCCTATAACGTGACACATAAAATAGAACATTATATTGATGGTAAAACCTTTGCAGGGAAGACTAGTAATTATGCTCCCGTGTACAACCCGGCGACAGGCAAGCAATCTGCTAAAGTTGCATTAGCGAGTGACATAGAAGTGGGGTCAGCAGTAGCTGCAGCAAAAACAGCTTTTCCAGCATGGTCAGAAACTTCTCCTCTCAGCCGAGCGCGGGTGATGTTCAGATTTAAGGATTTGGTCGAACAAAATCGTGAAAAATTGCAGATGATGATCACGGCCGAACATGGAAAGGTACTAAGTGACGCAGCTGGTGAGGTAACACGCGGACTTGAAGTGATTGAGTTTGCCTGCGGTATCCCGCACTTATTAAAAGGTGAACACTCAAAGAATGTTGGCACAGGCGTGGACTCTTGGTCAGAAATGCAGCCGCTGGGCGTGGTCGCTGGAATTACACCCTTTAACTTCCCTGTTATGGTTCCTATGTGGATGTTCCCGGTAGCCATCGCCTGTGGTAATACTTTTATTTTAAAACCCTCCGAGAAAGACCCGTCTCCGGCCCTGCTGATCGCTGAGTTATTTAAATTGGCCGGACTGCCCGATGGTGTATTCAATGTGATTAACGGCGACAAAATGGCAGTTGATGCCCTCTTATCACATAAGGATGTGCAGGCTATAAGTTTTGTCGGTTCAACCCCTATAGCACAATATATTTATGCTACCGCCAGCGAACATGGGAAGCGGGTCCAGGCTTTGGGGGGCGCGAAAAACCATTTAATGATTATGCCGGATGCTGATTTAGATCAGGCTGTCGATGCTTTAATGGGCGCGGCGTATGGATCAGCAGGCGAACGCTGCATGGCTATATCAGTCGCCGTATGTGTAGGCGACCAGGTGGCGGATAACTTGATCGGGAAGTTAATGCCAAGGATACAAAACCTCAAGATCATGCCAGGGACAGAAGATAAGGCAGAAATGGGTCCGCTAGTCACTAATCAACATCTCGCAAAAGTAACAAGCTATGTTAATAAAGGCGTTGAAGAAGGGGCATCTCTAATCGTTGATGGTCGCGATCACGTTGTTGCTGGTCATGAAGATGGCTTTTTCCTTGGAGGCTGTCTCTTTGATAATGTCACTAAAGACATGAGTATCTATAAAGATGAAATCTTCGGCCCAGTATTAAGCGTAGTGCGAGTGCAGGATTTTAATGCCGGCTGCGAGCTAATCAATAATCATGAATACGGCAATGGTACAACTATTTTTACTCGCGATGGCGATTCTGCTCGCCAATTCACCCATAGCATACAAGCCGGAATGGTAGGTGTTAATGTACCCATTCCTGTGCCGATGGCTTTTCACAGTTTTGGTGGATGGAAACGCTCGTTATTCGGGCCGTTACATGTGCACGGTCCGGACGGGGTGCGATTTTACACACGTATGAAGACTATGACTTCAAGATGGCCAACAGGCATCCGTACGGGAAGTGAATTTTCTATTACGACCATGAAATAAATCCAAAGTAATTTTTCCTAAATAACAGCGATGTCGATGAGCTCCAAATACGATCCCGTCAATAGGAGCGTTATACCCGTCTTCCTCCAATATGCCATACCTTCGGTAATCGGCATGCTCGCTATGTCATCAGCGTTTGTGATAGATGGTATTTTTGTTGGGAACTACATAGGCTCATCAGCGCTAGCTGCCATCAACCTAGCTATGCCAGTGTGGTCTGGTTTGTTCGCGATGATAACAATGCTGGCAGTTGGTAGCTGTGTTATGAGCGGCAAATATATGGGGGAAGGAGACTACGCTTCGGCAAATGATATTTTTTCCAAAGCGCTGGCTTGCGCGCTTCTTTTTTCCTTAATTACAGCCTCACTCGGCCTTTTCTTTCTTAATTCATTGATTGCTGGGCTTGGAGCCACAACAGCATTAACCGATCTCGTCAATACTTACCTGACAATCATCTTGGGTTTTTCTCCAGTTTTCTTGCTGGGTTTCACGCTATTCTATTTTGTTAGAGTAGATAACAATCCCTTACTTGCGTCCAGCTCATTAATAGCCAGCGCCGTATTGAACGTAATTTTGGACTGGATCTTTATTGTTGAACTTGAGATGGGGATAGAAGGCGCAGCTTATGGCACCGCCATCGCTCATGGGTCCCCTTTGCTTACCCTGCTACCACATTTTTTTAGAAAAACCCAACACCTTAAATTGATACCACTAACAGGGAGCTGGAGCAGCATCCCCCGCGCAATGGCCAATGGATTTTCCGAATTTGTAAATGAGATCTCAGCTGGCCTTACCACGCTCTTGCTAAATTGGATTATGATTACTCGCCTCGGAGTGAACGGAGTGGCTGCTTTCACTATAGTTAATTATCTTTTTTTCATAGGTTTGATGACTTTTGCCGGCATAGGTGAATCACTACAACCGCTTATCAGCAAAAATTATGGGGCACGACAACCGGAAAAGATGACTCAGTTTGTCGTTGTTGCTTTATTCTCTATCTTATTGATCGCCATTGCCATTTGCGGACTGTTAATCACAATTCCAGATTTGTTGATTGGATTCTTCCTGCAAGAAAATGAGACTTCTACAATTGATATAGCTACTCGCTTCATTTTCTTTTTCTGGCCAGCGTTCATTTTTAGCGGTTTGAACATTACCTTATCAGAGTATTTTACGGCATGTCAGAAGCCTCTTCATTCTGCCTCCATTGCAGTGTCCAGAAGTTTACTTCTACCGCTTATTTTCCTAATTACATTGCCCATTTGGTTAGATGAAATAGGCATTTACATCGCCATACCCCTCGCTGAATTTTTTGCTTTCCTTTTAGCTTTAACACTGATTACGAAAAACAAACCCAAAAAGCTTGTCGAAGCGTTAGCCCACAATTAATGGAAACAATACCATGCGGAAGTACACACAATTTTACATAGACGGTAAGTGGATAGACCCTCTAACTCCAAATAGTTTCGATGTTACGAATCCTGCAGATGAAACGATCGCTGGTGTCATTTCATTGGGATCAAAGTCCGACGTAGATAAAGCGGTTGTAGCTGCGCGCGGCGCCTTTACCTCATTTTCACGATTTTCCCGGCAAGAGCGCCTAGAGTTATTGGAAAACATACTGAACACTTATAACAAATACTACGATGACATAGCTCTAGCCATTAGCGAAGAAATGGGCGCACCTCTGCCATTTTCAATAGAAGATCAAGCAAGTTGTGGAACTGGGCACTTACAAGCAGCTATTAATGCTTTAAAGAGCTTTCAGTTTGAAGAAGATAAAGGCAGCACACGTGTCTATAAAGAACCTATCGGTGTTTGCGCATTCATCACCCCATGGAACTGGCCCATCAACCAAATCACATGTAAGGTAGCACCGGCTGTCGCCACCGGCTGCACGATGCTACTTAAGCCCAGCGAAATAGCTCCTTTTTCAGCTTACCTTTTTAGCCAAGTTATGGATGAAGCGGGAGTACCAGGTGGCGTTTTCAATATGATCAATGGCGATGGCCCTACCGTAGGAACAGCAATGGCCGAACACCCAGATGTGGACATGGTTTCATTCACTGGCTCTACTCGCGCCGGAATCCTTGTTGCAAAAGCCGCTGCCAATTCAGTGAAACGGGTCACCCAGGAACTGGGAGGTAAATCGGCTAATATAATCCTCGACGACGCGGACTTGGAGAAAGCTGTGCGTAATGGAGTTATCCATTGCTTCTCAAACAGCGGACAGTCATGCAATGCTCCCACTAGAATGTTAGTACCGAAAATCAGCCACGATCTAGCAGCAAACATCGCTGTGAATACAGCTAATACCGTTGTAGTGGGTGACCCTAAGGCAGATGACACTGTTATAGGTCCAGTAGTAAGTAAACTGCATTTTGATAAGATCCAAAATCTTATCCAACAGGGCATTGAAGAAGGAGTTGAATTAGCCTGTGGCGGCACTGGTAAACCGGAACATCTTGAAAGGGGTTACTATATTAAACCGACTATATTCGTAAACGTGAACAACGCTTCTACAATTGCTCAGCAGGAAATCTTCGGCCCCGTGCTTGCAATTATTCCCTACCAAGACGAAACCGAGGCTATCCAAATAGCCAACGATACTCCCTATGGTTTGAGCGGTTACGTGTCAGGAAGTCACCAAAGAGCACTGGATGTTGCTTCTAGGCTGCGGACAGGCATGGTACATATCAATGGCGCCGAAGGTAGCTTCGATACACCTTTTGGTGGATACAAACAATCAGGGAATGGTCGCGAGTTTGGTGAATACGGTTTTGAGGATTACCTGGAAATAAAGGCCGTGATGGGGGTTCAGAATTAGACTGCTGAGCATCTTTACTCTTTCGATTTCAAAATCAAAAAGGCACCTAGAGTAATAGTGAAAATGGGAAGAAACGGGACAAACGGAAAATACGGCACGTACATTTCAATATATTCCATTATTTGTATCCCAGCAAAAAGTTCGTAGACTTGTCCACTCCAGACGGACCCGAAGCTACTGCCAATTAAGCCGGTTAACACCACCACTATACCTGATACTAGATAGAGCAAAGGTCTTGCTCCACTGGCTGCTGATTGTATTGTTTTGTTTTTCACGATGCCGCTTCTTATTATTCTTTTATATAACTATTCTCATTGAGTGTAAGCTCGATTTGAAACCAGCAGAATTTGACAGAGATCGCTTAAAATCCGCAGCCAAAATACTTTTAGTTTTCCTTTGCCTACTTCTAACTAGGCCGGACTTTGCGCTCCTGTTTGTTGCCAGCGTTTCTTGCTCCAAGCACTCAAACGCAAACCCCAGACAAGGAAACCGGCCCAATAATACAAATAATCGATAGAATTCGGGGATTGATAATAAAAGATATTGAACCAATATACGCTCCAAGCGTAGGCCCACAGATAGTAAATTCCGCACTTATGGAGGAATTTCCATTGTTTAGGATTCAAGCGGCTACGACCAAACTTGAAAGAAGTTAGAACCATCGCAATCAGAAACAGGTAACCTACTGTTCCCTCTATAGCGTCACTGAGCACATAAACTTCTTGCATGTAATATTGCGTATATATACCCACTACCCACAAAATAAAAAAAAGTTGCCAAGCCATAGCTAGGGCGAAACAAAGCCCTATTATTTTTCGATTTCGCAATAGCCAGCGACTGAAGACTGAGGGGAAAACAACATGTAAAGAGGATGCAACAAACGCCAGATACAACCACGGAACTGAAAAGCGCACAGTAAGCTGAATTAACGAAGAAACAGCTTCACCACTGGACAAGTCAGCACTTGCCATCGTTAACACAACCACTAAAGATATTGGGATCGTGATAACCCAGAACAGATTCCAACCGTTTAACTTAGCGCTCATAATATTAAACACTGTATCCAAGTATCTTAGAAGGACCACTATTAATGAGAAATTTCCTCTTACAATTTGTCTTTAAGGGCATAGTAGAGCATGCCTAACCCCACCATCTGTCTGCGGAATATGTGTTGCCCAGGAATTGTAAATGGTTTGATGTTTGCAAATATATCGAATCGATCAAATGTTCCCGCAACCGCATCCGCTATTATTTGTCCGGCGAGGTGCGTGACATTTACTCCGTGGCCAGAATAACCCTGAGAATAAAAAATATTATTATCGATCCTTCCTATTTGGGGCACTCTATTTATAGGTACTCCAATTGTACCGCCCCAGCTAAAATCAATTCTAGCCCCTGCTAGTTGTGGATAGATTTTTAGCATTCGCGGCATCAAATGTCGCTTGATAACATCAGGATCTCTGCCGAAATAGTTACATCTGCCCCCAAACAACAGGCGCTTATCTGCACTAAGACGAAAATACTCTAAGACGTAATTTGGATCACAAACCGCGAGATCCTGTGGGTTAATTTCACAGACAATATCCTCACTTAATGGCTCAGTAGCAAGAATAAAACTGTTTACAGGGAACATAATCCCGCGCAACTTGGGCTCTAAAAAATGATAAGCATTACCTGCTAGAAGTACAAAATCAGCAGTTATAGAGCCTTGTTCAGTGACGACCACAGGTTTCGATTGCTTTTCAATACGCAACACAGGCGATTGCTCATGAATGGTTGCGCCGAGATTAACCGCCGCTTTCGCCTCGCCAATGCACAAATTGAGTGGGTGAAGGTGACCATTCCCCATGTTTAACAACCCACCTATATAAGCATTGGTTCCAATGGTATCCCGAATCTCTTGCTTCGATAACAGCTTGATCTCAAAGGGAAAATGGTGTCCTTTCAACTCTGTAAATTCCGCTTCCAATGTTTGAAGATGACGCGGTTTGATTGCCACATCTAGATAACCCGACTTTAAATCACATTGAATTCCATAGGTTTCGACCCGTTCCCTGATGATCTGGTGACCTTTCCAGCGCATGTCCCAAACTATAGATTCACCTGTCGGCCCTAGGGATTTGCTAATCCGATTTTCACCCGATATCCCACCGATCATTTGACCTCCATTTCGACCTGAAGCTCCCCAAGCAACCTTATTAGCCTCGAGCACATGAACTTTAAAGCCACGCTCTGCTAGATGAAGCGCTGCTGACAGACCAGTGAATCCGGCCCCAATAACACAAACGTCAGAAGATTGTGCGCCTCGCAGCGGCGAATAATCAGGAATTTCATTCGCACTTGCCGCGTAATAGGAGCCGATATGAGGTTGTGGGCTAATCATCTTTGCTGGCTATGTCGGCACATTTATTAATAGGCCAACGGCGGAGTAGCACGGGCTCGTTGGGGAGTCCAAAAAGGTTTACTTTTTATAGTGCATCTAGCGACTTTACTGTTAGGACGAAGCTCTCTGGTATAGTAAATTTCAGCCCATATTTCACCAAGCAAATGCTCCGTCTCAACCATGGCGAGTGCTATATTTGCCTTAACCACTGGCGACCACATTGCAGAAGTCACATATCCTATTTCATGGGTACAACTCTCGCTACTATATAAATGAGACTCTTCGGCTGGTTTGTTGCCCTCAATATCCAATCTAACCAAAGTATACTCTGGGCCCTCGTCTCGTTCCTGCAATAGAGCTGCCCGCCCGTTGAAGTGCGGTTTCCTAAAATCAACCAGCCATCCTAGATTTAACTCAAACGGCGTCTGGTCATGCCGAAAATGAATAGTTTTAAGTGCTTCGTTAAACTCCATCCCTGGCATTATGAATCCTGCTTCCAGTCGCGCCATATCAGTCGCAGTTTCGCCATACGGCTGAATGTTATAGTCGCTACCAGCCTCGTAAAGCGCGTCCCAAAGACCTAATGCTAAATTTGGTTCAATCCACAACTCGTAACCTAAATCGCCCGTAAAACCTGTGCGGGAAACCATAAGCATGTTATTTGCACTGCCTTGAAATCTAAAGTGACCTATATCGAAAGGTTTAAGATTTTCAATCCCTTCTAATTCCATTTTTTTTAATACTTCGCAACTACTTGGCCCTTGAAATGATAAAGCAGCAATCTCATCAG
Source organism: Gammaproteobacteria bacterium (assembly GCA_002712055.1). Taxonomy (GTDB): domain Bacteria; phylum Pseudomonadota; class Gammaproteobacteria; order Pseudomonadales; family Pseudohongiellaceae; genus UBA9145. The sequence continues at coordinate 15,027 of PARV01000019.1, forward strand.
ACACATCGAGAATCGCTACATCCCTGAAACCAAACGCACTCTTGCGCAGCCAAGCGAGGCTGGGACTACCACAAGTCAACATGAATTTTTCAGGGCCTAATTTGAAAATAGTTCCGTCATCAATCATTCGACCCTCATCTGTACACCAACACAAATAGGTCACACGATTTTCTTTCAGATTCCTAATGTCTCGAGTCACCATGCGATTCAACATAGCCTCTGCGTTCTTACCACTTATGATATATTTTTGCATAGGACAAATGTCGTACGTTGCACAGCCATTACGTACACAGAAATATTCATATTCGGCGTCATAATAATAATCAGCAAACTTATAGCCATTCCAACTTGACCATGCGTTACGAAGATTTAACGCAGCTTGTCGCGGGTGAAAATGAGACTCTTTTAACCGCTCGCCGGCGAAAGGGTCTGTTGTCACGTTAGGAATATTACTCACAGTTTTATGCTCTAGCTTATTCGTCATAAAAATCGTCTGTAGGAACCGTATTGGGTCGTTTTAAATCAATCAATATTTCGCGTGCTGCATTGGCTCCGCACGCAGAAGACACCCCCCCACCAGGATGAGTAGATGATCCGCACATATACATGTTCCTAACTGGCATACGATATTGCGCATATCCTGGAAAAGGCCTATTGAACAACAATTGGTCTATAGTCAGTTCGCCCTGGAAAATATTACCTTCTGTTAAACCAATTTCTTCCTCAATTTCAAAAGGCGTTCGAACTTCCATATGAACGATCAATTCTTTGAAACCTGGGCTATAGCGCTCAATTTTATCGACAACCGTCTCTCCAAACTGATCCCGTTTCTGTGGAGTCCAGGGCCCGTCGACTAATTCCGAAGGGCAGTACTGCACAAAGTTCGACATCCAATGTTTACCCGGTGGCGCTACCGTGGGATCCCAAGCAGAAGGAATTACTGACTCAATGAAAGGATCGTCAGACCAACGACCGCGCTTCCAATAATCGTATGCGCGCTCCATCGTTTCTAAAGAACCAACAAATGCCTGGCCTCCCCGATTTACGTAGCGGTTATCGGGTACACCATTAAACTTAGGCAATCTTGATAAAGCAATATTCACCTTTCCAGAAGAGCCACGAATTTTGAAGTTTTTAGCTCTGTCGTATATTCCTGGAGGCAAATCATTTTCATCCATGCATTTCGTAAACGTGCGTTTTGCATCAAGATTGGATACGACGATATCCGCGAGCAGCTCATCGCCACTTTCCAAGACAACGCCGACGGCTTTCTTATTCTTTACCAGAATCTGTTCAACGGAAGCATTGGTGCGAATTTCGCCTCCGTGTTCCTGTAAAGCGCCCGCGAGTGATTTCGAAATCGCCCCCATGCCGCCTCGCGCTAATCCCCAGGCACCTATATTCCCATCCACATCACCCATAACGTGATGCAAAAGTATGTATGCTGAACCGGGCGAATAAACGCCGAGAGCAGTACCTATAATCCCCGGACTAGCCATCGCGGCTTTTATTAAATCATGCTCAAAGTAGTCCTCAAGAAAATCGGCTGCACTCATNGTGAAAAAACGGATATATTCGTACAGTTCTTTCTCCCCTAATCCCCAAAATTCTCTCGCTAACCAAAGTAATTCCTTAATATCGCGCAGTCGAAATGAAGTAGGATCAGGAGGCGTTCTCAAAAGAGTCTTGCGAATTAACTTAGCATAGCGCGCCAGATCGGTATGGAAGCGAAACATTGCGTCAGCATCATGAGGGGAAATACGCCGTAATTGATTATATTCNGCTTCCTCGTAATTATAACTGACAATGGTTTCACCATTGTCGCCAAAATTAACCGTACCTAGATAAGGTACCAATACAAGCCCATGACGAGTCAGATTGAGGTCACGGTGAATAGCCTGTCGCATCATGCTGCAAACATAAGAGCAGCTAGAATAAAACCATCCTTCTTGCATTTCCCGCGTTACAGAGGCTCCCCCAATGTAATCATTCTTCTCGACCACCAACACATCGAGCCCAGCTTTAGCTAGATATGCGCCAGTAGTTAGCCCATTATGGCCTGCTCCTATAATGATAGCTCCGCGCTTCTGGCTCATTTCAGCATCTCATGGGCAGCATTGTGACCTGGGGCTCCCATCAGGCCTCCGCCGGGATGACTGCCCGCCCCACAAACATAAAGACCAAGAATGGGAGTAGTGTATTGTGCTACTTCATATGTGGGTCGCATCATAAACATCTGATCAAGGGATAATTCAGTATGATGCCAGTGTCCACTGGTTACATTATGTCTCTGCTCCAGATCCAGAGGTGTAAGGAGCTCACTGCACAAAATTTGTTTCTTGATATCTGGTGCGTAATAGGAAAGAGTATCGATTACTTTTTCTTCCAGAACGGCCCGAGCTTGATCTGTCCAACTGTTTTTTAATTCATAAGGGACGTACATCACATGAGCTGACAGTACATGTTGCCCGACAGGTGCCAATGATTCATTTTGTAAACTCGGAATCACGACTTCCATTACAGGTTGTTTGGAACATTCTCCATATTTAGCATCATCGAAAGCGAACTCTATTGCATCCATATCCGGAGCAATAATCAAGCGACCATCTGGCTTATCCAAACCGCTAAATTTAGGCTCTCCATTGAGAGCCAAATGGAGTTTTGCGACATAGCCGTCACAGCGCAGGCGCCTAATTCTATTGGTAAACTCAATTTCCAGATTCTCGATACCTACTAATTCCAAGAATGTGCGTTTGGGATCGGTTGTTGATACCACTCGATTTGCAGTGATGGTCTCACCAGTTGCTAATTTAACACCATTGGTTTTAAGAGCACTCTCGTCTGCTTGAATGAGAATCTCCGAAACTCTGGCTCCTGTTCTAATTTCTGTCCCTGCCCTTTCTGTCACTTCTTTTAGCGCTATAAACAAACTTTCTATACCTTCAGCTGGAATTATATGAGCTCCACCATGCTCACCAGTCATTCTGAACAGTAGTGCTAGAACCGTCGCGTTGGGTGAACGTGGCGCCATCTTTGACCCTATTAAGCCATCCCAACTCAACACTGCTTTTAACAAATCACTATTAAAATTTTCATCCATAAGATCTCGCGCTGGCAATGTCGCTATCCGCATAAATTCGCCCATATCCTCCTTTCCAAGCAAACGTAACTTTAGGCCCAGCTGTGCAAAAGTCATAACGCCCGGTAAGCTGTTATCACCTATTCTAGGCATAGTCTTGTGCCAGAAAGGATTGAGCAAGTTGGCGAATTTCTGCATCAGTTGGCGATACTCTTTGTAGCTCTTTACATCCTCGACACCAACTCCTTCGATTTCTAGGCCGTTTAGCGAGACATGCTCACCTGATGCATTCAGACCAACCGTCGTCATAGGTGAAACGTCATTAGTAAAGCCATAAGCAGATAAATTCAGATCTTTCGCCACTTTGGTGGAAAAATTGCTGATGGAGTGGGCAACGGAAGCCTTGAAGCCAGGATGGAACTCTCGCGTCTCTGCTAGCCCGCCAAGGTTATCTGACGCCTCAAGCACTAATACCTGATGGCCCTTTTTCGCTAGATACGCGCTACAGATCAGCCCGTTATGGCCGGCACCTATGATGATTGTGTCGTAATGGTGCAAAAAAAGTCCCCATAATTTCAGTGAATTAGTGCAGCTAATAGTCTATTAAAAGGCAACCAGACTGGACTTCCGCGCCTACACGCTTAGACAAGCAGCTTTCGATTATTCTATCGAAAGTAGAAGCTTGTCTAGCTTGTTTTCAGTCAAGTAAATTAGCAGCCCGGTTTATACCTAAGCGCTATTTATCAATTAGATACAGCCAGCACCCTATGCCTCCCTGGCTGCTAATCTTTCCGTTTGATCATCTTCAATAAATTCGTTACGCCGCTCAGCGATATTCATCTCTATCAGAACAAATCCAGCAATCCAGACAAATTCATCCCACGCAAACATAAGGTGGCCTCGGTATACCCAATACGCAATTGCTCCCCAAAGTAAGCTGTAGAGTATAACTTTGGCTGCATTTAGACCGCTAATTACAGGACCCTCACTAATATCGCGGTCTTGTAACCGGACCATTATTTCAATGGTCAATAAAATAAGAAGCCAGGATATCGCCTCCAAAAGATCCACCCATGCAAGCTGGCGCTCTATGATTAAGCCAGCACTGTCTGTGACAATAATAAAGTTCGGAGGATCGGTGTAGTAGAATTGAGACCCATTTGAGAGATTTTGACAGTTGCTCGCATCGAGCACTGTATATAGTAGATTTGTAGCAAACGAAACATCTGTCCCTGCCAGCTGACAAAGATTAGAAACGTTTTCAATCAATGTCACTCCACTTAGCTGATAAACATAGATGCCGTAAGCATATAAAGTATGAGCTAGAACCCCGTAGCAAATAAATCGAGCGCTCTGCATGAATATCATTTTCTTGCGGGTTAGCGCTTTGTCTGACAAGACGTAAGTTTCGAGTTCCAATAGAATTATAAGAATTATCCAGGCACTTTCATCCATAGTTGTAGCAAAGGAACGCGTCCAGTCTATCAACGATCCGCCATTGCGCAACGTATGAGCTGCTATGACCACATCATTTCTGACATACAAAGCAAAGTTGAGCAACAGTAACGAATACACAACCAGCTTAATTAGTTGAAACCAATCTATTGAGGAATTTTCGAAAGCTTTGGTTATAGTTTTCATTATTAACAACTATATATCGATGTTATGGTTATATCGATATTGAACGTTAGAACCTCTCTGGCGGTGTTACGGATCGTCGGGGATGGGACCAGAAAGGATCCTTAGAGATTCTGCATCTCGCCCATGTCACTTGCCACTCCAGTTCTTTTTGGTAGTAAATCTCCGCCCAGATTTCAGCTGGGGGCTTGCCTTTGTGATACTCAATATCTGCCAATGTTAGATTGGCCTTAAGAATTGGCGACCAGATCTGGCTTTTGATGGTTCCTACACGTTGCCCTTTTTTCTTGTCGTATAAGAAAGAATCGACTGGTGGCTTATTACCTTCTACCAAGAGTTTCACCAGACGTCTTTTGATCGAGCGACCTTTTTCTTCTTGTAAGGCTTTCTTGCCAGTAAAGTGAGGTTTGTCAAAATTGATGACCCATCCTAATCCTATTTCAAATGGTGATCTGTCGTGGCCTGCTCTAATAGCGGTTTCAGCCGTATTAAAATCATCTCCTGGCATTATAAATCCAGCTTCAATGCGCACCATTTCCAACGCCGCCAACCCTATTGCGCGTACGTCATAAAGACCGCTGTCCTTAACACTAAAAATAACATCCCATAAGTCCAAGCCATTAACTGGCTCAGTCCAAAGTTCATATCCAAGGTCTCCAGTGTAACCAGTGCGGGAAACCATTACTTTAAAACCATTTAGCTCAGTATGTAAAATTCCAAACAGTTTGAGCTTATCAAGCCCATTGATACCTGCTGCGCAAAGAACCGAGTAAGAAGTTGGCCCTTGTACAGCAAGAGCCGCAACATCGTGAGTTTCTTCTACAATCGTTACATCCATGCCTAAACTCGACATAAGCAACCAATCCAGCTGGTGATGCTGCGAGCACAACCGGTATTCGCCCTCTTCCAAGTGAAATATAGTACCGTCGTCCAAAACCTTTCCTTCATCATTACACCAAGCAACATATGTGACTCTTAGTGGCTTAAGCTTTGAGACGTCTCGGACAACCAATCGATTCAGAAATTTAAGTGCATCGGGGCCGGTAATTCGATATTTCTCCATAGGAGTCAAATCCATGACACTACATGAACTGCGAATAGCAAAATATTCAGAGGCTAGTGTGTCGTAAACCCTAGCTGTTAAATAACCATTCCAGGACATCCAGTTCCTCAACCGGCAATGCTTTTCTACCTGTTCATGGAAGGGACTATGTTTTAGTACTTCGTCAGGATCGTGAAGGGTAGTTTTTTCCTGCTCGACAGATTGCATAACTATTTACCCGCCCCCATAGCTAATATCCTCTTAGCCGAGTTGTGCCCAGGAATACCAGTTACACCGCCACCAGGGTGAGCTGTGGCACCACAGAGAAATAACCCAGAAATTGGAGTGTCATACTGAGCGGCCCCATGAACCGGTCGCATCATAAAAGACTGATCAATAGTCAATTCGCCATGGTGCCAATGTCCACCTGAAATATTATATTGCGCCTCAATATCTGGCGGGGTAAGTAATTCTCTAGCCACAATAATGTCGGAGAAGCCGGATGCATAGCCTTCTATCAAATCTACTATTTTATTAGCGAATCGGTCACGATGATTTTCCCATCCTTGTTTCAGAGAATACGGTGCAAACGACGCTGAAATGGACATGACATGATGACCTTCGGGCGCCAATTCAGGATCATCAATGGTCGGGATGACGATCTCCAGCACAGGTTGTTCCGAGTACTCCCCATATTTTGCATGATTAAATGCATGCTCAACATAACGCATGTTGGGTGCGATTATCAGCCGTTGAGCCAATTGACTCCCGGACAAGCCAGCAAATTTAGGTAATGAATTCAATGCTAAATGCAACTTGGCTGTATTCCCTTTACTTCGACTTGTGTCAATTCGATGGCAAAACATAGCATCTAATTCCTCTGCGCCTACTAAATCCAAAAAAGTAGTTTTTGCATCGGCATTGGAAATAACTATAGAAGCTTCAATCAATTCTCCTGTCTCTAATTCAACAGCCGAAACCTTGCCTTCATCGACAACGATGCGTTTAACTTTTGCACCCGTTTCAATCGTCACTCCCGCCTTTATTGCTGCTTTCGCTAATGTTTCTGAAATCTCTCCCATTCCACCGGTTGGCAAACTTTGTGCTCCATGAATTTCTCCCCACAACCGATATAGGTACGTAAGAACCGTGGTAGGTGTTCGAGGACCCATGTGGTGACCTAAGACTGCATCAGCTGCTATTGCCCCTTTTAGCCGAGGATCGTCAAAAACTTCGTTCAAGACATCGTAAATATTAATGCCACCGACTCTTAAAAATTCACGCATGGAATTCGCGCCAAGACCAAAGCGTAGTTTCCAACCGAGTTGCGCCAAAGTAGACAGATCTCTACGATCCATGTCTTTCAAACGAGGTGGCTTATTCATGATCAAAGGAGTTAGAGCTTTGGCGTAGCTTCTGAATTCTTTTTTAAAATCTGTGTAAGCGCTAATATCTTTTTGTGACAGATCTACGCCATTTACAGCATTCCTACCTAAAGTTAGATGATTACCATCTTGCCCAAGGGCTATAGTATCGATCGAAGTACCAGGATCCAGCCCCATACTTTCAAGTTGTAGATCACGGCAAATTTTTGGGTTCAGGGTATAGAGAATATGGGCCACTCCGGAGACCCTGTAACCTTCAGCAAAGCTTGTCGTCGAAGCGGCCCCTCCCACCACCTCACGCGCTTCTAATACTTTCACCTTGTGACCCGCTTTTGCTAAGTAGGTGGCAGAAACTAGGCCATTATGGCCACCACCAACTATGATGATTGGCTTTGATATGGAATTAGTCATCCCCGAAGTCCTGCGGAGTGCTGTCCGGCTTGCCGAGATCCTTGAGTATTTCCCGAGCGGCATTTGCTCCAGGCGCACCCATCACGCCGCCGCCGGGGTGAGTAGAAGAACCACACATATACATGTTCTTAACTGGACCGCGATATTGGGCATAGCCAGGGAACGGTCGATTGAACATAAGCTGATCTAGGGTTAACTCTCCCTGAAAAATATTGCCTTCAGTCAGACCTCCTTCAGCTTCGATTTCGCGTGGTGTGCGAATCTCGGCATGCAGTATTAACTCTTTAAAATTGGGACTGTACTCGGCTATCTGATCTATAACTGCCGCTCCGAAAGCGTCCCGTTTTAGATCAGTCCAACCCCCCTCAGCTTCAACCGGACAGTATTGGACAAACACAGACATCATATGCTTTCCCGGAGGCGTCATCGTAGGGTCATATTGAGTTGGTATCACCATGTCCACATAAGGATCACTAGACCAACGATCGTCTTTCCAGTCATCATAAGCTCGCTCAAGCCGCTCGAGGGTATCGGTAAAATGCATGTGACCAAGAGTCAACGGGGAATTATTTGGTAGCGCTGGAAAATCGGGCATGCCGTCCAGAGCAATGTTTACCTTGCCCGAGGACCCTCGAATTTTGAAATTCTTAGCTCTATGAACAAGCTGTTCAGGCAAATCATTGCGATCCATAATTTCCAGGAAAGTTCGTTTTGCATCCAGGTTTGAAATAACTGCACGCGCCTTAATCTCTTCTCCCGAAATTAAGTCCACTCCTGTTGCCTTGCGCCCCTTCACAATAATCCGGTCAACCTCAGAATTTGTGCGAACCTCTCCTCCCATCGATTGAAAAGAGGAGGAAATTGCTTCCGATATTGACCCCATACCGCCCCGAGCAAACCCCCAGGAACCAACATTTCCGTCAATATCACCCATGGCATGATGCAACAGCACGTAAGCTGTACCGGGTGAATAGACTCCCAAGCCTGTGCCAATAATACTGCCACCGGAAAAATGCGCGAGGATAACCTCACTTTCGAAATATTCTTCCAGATATTCCGCGATT
>PARV01000020.1 GCA_002712055.1 Gammaproteobacteria bacterium
AGCCTTGAGAGCAGACAGAGAGCGACGATACCAGGGAGAGACAGGTGACGTCGGAAGGCGCCATGTAAATGGTAGTTTTATTATTCAGCCAACAAAGGAAGGAGCCTCCAGTCAAGCCTACTATATCCTGCTTGACGTCACGACCAGGCCGCCAACGATGATCGGATCTGGCTATTACGAAGACACCTTTGTTCGTACGCCTCTAGGTTGGCGCATTAAACACCGCAAACTTTTTATAGATGGTGACGGTAACGCGAATCGATAATTTGATCTAGACTACGGGTAGCTCGTTCAATACCAGTTAAACCGTCGGACTTCTGAACACTATTTAGTTTTAAGGGTTCGGGTTCTTTATTGAGGCGGTACTCTAAATGTAGCATTATCGGGTGGTACCACCTGAATCTGCTGGGGCTTATCCATTTGAGGTACCCATTCATAGGGTAATCGATAGGCTCGAAATATCCGTCGAGAAATGGGCTCCTCAGTTCCGTGAAAAGGACTCATATATTCCCACACTATCTGCTTGTCTTCAGTCAGCTCAAAAATACGACCATCAGATCCTTCCGTAACCATAGTATTACCATTTGGTAGACGTTGCGCATTGCTTACATAGTGACTAAAAAACCGAAATTTTTCAGAGCCACTAATTGAATATTCCCAAATGATTTCCAGAGTGACGGGATCAAACTCTAGCACCCTCGAGAAATCGCGACGCACAGAATCTCGTCCATCAGGCGCGGCAGGATCAGCAAAGCCATAGCCAGCGGAACCACCATTATCGAATACCAGAATATTCCCTTCCCCTGGTAAACCCTTTGGGATGATATGGGGATTATGCTGTCCAATGATCTGGCCCAATTTCTTAGTGCTCTCAGAGATAGAGTAGTCCGGCCCGAGTTGCCAAACAATATTGCCAACGCGATTAATGATTCCAATAATGTTGGCAGCTCTGCTGCTGAAGATAATATTCTCAGGGTTAAATCTCGCGTCACCCTGGTCATACCACTTGTTGGGACCCAGGTATGAAACAGAATTTATATGCAACCAGTCAGCGCTTTGCCTATCCTCATTCCAGCGAACGGAACGATGAATAGCATTGCGGGCCCTCTCTGAGAAACCCATTTCCTCTACGTGATCACTAGCCAGCCACTCCCATATGAGTTCGCCTTCCCAGTTAATCTCATAGATATAATCATCTTCGAGGCGCCTTGGGGAAATTTCCGGAACTGTCACATTCTTATGAGCCAATACCAGCGTACGCCCTTCGCTAATCAGTGGCTCCATTTCTGGAGCAAAATAACCAACCGGATTCCCCTCCCGCTGCCAATCGTGGTGTTGGCGTGAAGACCAAACTGTTTCGCCGCCCACCCCCTCCTCGTCTACCTCGGTAACAACCTGTTCCATCTGACTATATTGCCAAACTTCCTCCCCTTCCCAGGTAAGTTGTTTTAGAGCTATAGCTTCCTGATGCGGTNNACGGNGTACATCACCCCCCATAATGTAACCNCCGGGTAGNATACGGAATGGTCCAGGTACCGAAGAAATCTCCTTCCATTGCTTAACCACATTTCCATTCATATCTATAAGAATGGCTCCGTGACCATCCGGCGCGTCATGAATCGTGTATCCATTCCATGCCTTTTCTGGATAATAAATTGTTGTTCCGGTTGGAAATACCGAGGGGAAGGACATTACACCCGTAGAAGTAGCAACTAAAAGCGGCCAGCCCCATATAAACACCAAAAGTAATCTGTTTTTAGCAGTCACGAAGTACCCCCATTTGCGCATACTTACCCCTAATATCCCGCTTATTTATATTATTCAGCAGCTTAGTTTATCCTACTTTANTACTCTCCATGATTAAATCCATAGAAGAAATAGATAATCAATGTTATGGTTTTTTGACCATTGGAGATAAAACTATGANTANCGAACGNAAANTCATNATGCACAGAGTNTTGCTCTNNATGGGNCTTCTGGTCCTCATTCCAGTTTTCGCTCTNGGTGCTCTAGCAGTCTCTACTCGACTTTCCGACGGGTCTTCTGTGATATTCGCTGGTGGGCCACTCGTTACAGGCGAGATGGTAACGGGNCCAGAGCCAGACTGGAGTTTCGTACGTGATGTCAGAGTCTTCGAACTGCAGCTCCTTAATCCTCCTAGGTCCCGAACGCTTTGGATTGTGGAGCATGAAGGTAAACTCTATCTTAATTCCAACTACATGGGTGGTGTTAGAGAACGCCTATGGAAAAGATGGCCAGGCCAAGCAGAACGAGATGGACGGGCTATCATGCGTATTGAAGGCAAGAGGTACGAGCGTAACCTCGTGCGNATTAAGACGGGNCCTATAGTTGANGGCGTAACCGCGGAATTCACCCGGAAATATGGAGTTGTAATGACTCCTGCCGAAGTCGAGGCNGAAGAATTGTGGCTTTTCGAGATGGCTCCCCCAGANGCGAACATAAACGGAGGATCATGATGAGATCATTGAAATCATCCTATTGGATTGCTGGTGGCGTGTTAGTTGCCGTAGTTCTTATCGTTCTGTTTGTACCCGGGGTTGCAGAAAATATTGAAGGACGGCTATTACGCTGGCTCGCTGGGTTAGGCTAGTTCGTATTATTCACCCCTCGTCTGCCAGCACAACGAGTACAGTTGAAGTGGTTGCTTCTAGATATTACTGGTAATAACTATTAAGTAAGTCCTGCAAACCGGATTTACATCAGCCGGTACGAAAACAAGAATACCTCGGCTCGTTACTGTATAAAGGTACTGCTTACGCTTCTTTCGCCTCTAGAGGCCGGTTTCAGCCTCCAAGCGCTCTTCAACACGTGCTCCACGTACAATGTTGAACATACCGTAATTACCTTCATGACAGGCGTATTCATATATCTGACCCGCCACCTTGCTCATTGGCACAATCGCGGTAATCTTATCGGTAAATGTAGAAGGGTCTTCAATAGTAAATTCATAATTCACAATGTCATAGGAGACACGGGTGAATTTCTCGGTAAGCACCATATCAAGATTAGTACCCCTGCTTTGGAATGAAGTCTGCAATCCATTGAAGTTTTGGGTTTCAACAACCAAGGTATCGCCTTCCCAATATCCCCGCGAATCACCAGACCAGAGCCTAATATCGTCNGTAAGCGCAGGCTTCTCTACAAGTGGCACGATACGNGCATCGTGAACCATCTCGGTCATAATTACGAAGGTATCCCTATTCTGAAATATCTGTAGGTTGTTGTTGTACAGACTCGGCGTAAAAGGAGGCCCGGCATTGAACCCAACCAGACAGCGCTCAGATAATCCTCGATCTTCCGGACCGTCTTTAGCGATGCCACCTACTATGAAACGAACTGGTCGCTCGCCGGTAATGTCCGGACCCAGGCCACCTGCTATCACTGGATTACCCTCAACGGCTTCAGGTGCACGACCGTCCAACGGATAAACGATGTGGGAAGTTCTGACATTGTCGCCTCTATTTCCCATCTCAATCCAGAATGTGTTGTAGCCCCTAGGGGTGGCTCCTGCCGGCGGAGCTTCAGGATTNAGAACCAACTCAGCTTCTCGTGCATCTGCCGCCGCTGCTGTTCTGGCCTGCCGAGAGATTGCTTGTTCTATTTGTTCCGGTGTTAGGAATTCTTGTGTACCATAACGTTCCGCGCGCTGCATAGGAGTGCTCGAACTGAAATTCCAGACACCTTGTAAATCAGGCTGTCCATACTCGGTTCGGGGCACTGTATATCCACCATCAGATTGAGCTACAGCCATCCCGCTAATTACTGTAAGAATAGTCATCATTGATAACATTTTGATTTTCATTGATCGCCACCTCGGCTCAGTGAAGCTAACTAGTCATAATAAATAGGCTACGGAGTAAATATACAGGAGATTTTTTACCTTAGCACGCCACCTTGGGGCTACACCCCCTTTTTTCGTGATAGGACTGCTATTATTATCTATGGTGGCAAAGCCATGACAGTGGCAGACGAAAAGCTGGCACCACTGTAAACCCCTCAATTTTCACGCATGAACCAGGCTGCAACACTTATGATATTGTTAGTCATCGGTACAGCATTAGCGCTACTAGTTTACATTCCGTCGTTCTGGGTGCGCAGAGTAATGATCAAGCATAGTCAGGAACTTGCTGGGCTTCCAGGTACCGGAGGAGAACTCGCCAATCACCTCGTTCAACGCTTCAAATTGGACGGCGTCAAAGTCGAAGAAACTCAACCCTATCAGGATCATTTCGACCCTTCCACACCAGCTGTACGCTTAGGCCCTAACAATTTCAATGGNAAATCACTTACTGCCGTTGCTGTTGCCGCCCACGAGGTGGGACATGCCATACAATTTCATCGGCGGGAAAAAATCTTCGAATTGCGTAAACTTTACCTGCCNAAAGCAATGATGCTAAGTCAGGCTGGTGTCGCTATTATGCTGGCTTTTCCAATTATTGGGATCGTAATGCGCTCGCCACTAGCCATTGGCGTTGTAATAGGACTGAGTTTACTACTGCAATTAGCGGGCGCATTTTCCTATTTAATTATCCTACCGGAAGAGTGGGATGCGAGCTTCAACAAGGCATTACCTATCCTGATAGAAGGAAACTATATTGAGTCTGAACAAATTCCAGCGATACGAAACATATTAAGGGCCGCCGCATTGACCTATTTTGCTGCCGCCTTGGCAAATGTACTTAACATAGGTCGATGGCTAATGATATTGAGGCGATAACCTTTTGCCCCAAATACATACCTAAAAGCTGACTTTAACCTNCGTACACTGGCGGTTTCCTATTGATCCAAGGTTCTGACTCTTCTAACTGCCGAGCTATATCAATCAGGACTCTCTCATTACCCATTGCTGCTAAAAAATGCATTCCCAAAGGAAGGCCNCCGGGACCAAGGCCGCAAGGNACTGATATCGCTGGAACACCAGTTATATTTGCAATCGGCGTAGCTGGGATGAGACTTGAAGCGGCGTCATACCATTCATCAAGAGACAACTTTGAATTCAGAGTTATGGAGCNTCCTACCTTCGGGGTACCTTTAATCAAAGTTGGAGTAAGTAGCATATCCCAGTTCTGGAAAAATTCACCGAATTCTCTGCTCATCTGATTTGAAAGAGCCATTGTACGATCTACATCAAAAGCCCTAATTTTTTCTCCTTCTTTTACCATCTGGAGCGTAATTGACTCTAAAGTAGTCGCATCAGGTACCCTATTGATCATGGGTGCCATACTATTAACAGCAAAGTAAGCCAACGAATACCATAGAACTTTAAANCCTTCAAAATAATCAACTTGAACNATGGTNGGGGTAGCTTCCTCAACCCTATGGCCTATCCCTCTTAGTGACTCAGCGATTCTTTCNAATTCACNCCTTATTTCAGAATCAATTGGACCTGAACCCCAATCATCAAAACTCACNGCAATCCGATATTTTTCTGGGGNNTTTTCNAAGCCCGCTAGAAATGATTCGTGAACAAACCTGTTCATTACCCCTTCACCAATCGCTGGTTTGGATACCGCATCAAGAAAAGCAGCTGTATCCCTAACCGTTCGACTATTGCATCCTTCAGCAACCAGTGGGGAGCTGACATCGTTGTCAATTGGCCCTAGACTAACTCTTCCCCTACTCGTTTTGAGTCCTAAATTTCCACAGCAACTAGCGGGTATTCTCGTAGAACCGCCTCCGTCGTTACTGTGAGCTAATGGCACCACACCAGAGGCAACTAGTGCTGCAGATCCTCCACTTGATCCTCCTGCAATATGATCAACATTCCATGGATTACGAGTAATTCCTTGGCTTACCGATTCCGTAGTCAGAGTCAACCCAAACTCAGGACAAGTGCTTCTTCCTATTATGTGAAAACCAGCATTAAGAAAATTCTGAGCAAAGTTTGTAGTAACAGGTGATACAAACCCCTTTGTAAGCCTAGACCCACTTTCTTGGGGTAGACCAGAAATACTCGCCCCCAAGTCTTTAATGAAGGTAGGAACGCCTTTAAATTTAGCTCCCTCTATTGCGTCATCTTTATATGGTTCGTCGAAAATTGAAACGATAGCATTCAATTTATTATTTACTTTTTCAGCTGCTTCCTGGGCTAAAGAGGCTAACTCTTTCCCTGTGACTTCGCCTTTTTCTACTAACTCTGCCAAACCCACCGCATCGTATTTAACGTACTCTTCTATATTCATTTATTTCTCCCTAACCAGGACGAAAGCCTATTCCTTATTGGATGCATAAGACGCACACAAAAATCTTACCTTATGGTTAGCTTGCTACTCAAGTAAGAGATACCCCCTTGTTTACTCAAAAAGGAGGTCCTACCATTTATGTATTACCAGTCTGCTTCACCGATGTGATACTTTAGAGAAATAATTTAGGAGGTCGCTATGAAAAAATTGATAACAACAATCTTACTTATATGTTCATTTGTAGTGGTGGCTCAGGAGAGCTCGATCAGGCTTGCTACTGATGTGCTCGTGGAGGAGTGGCAGTCAGTATTGCATGCACCTGAAGGCCGGGTCGATCGTCAAGTAAAGGTAGTGGACATCGGGAATTCCCACGTGGCCGTTGGGGTTTTATTCCGTGACGTAATTGAAGCTAATGACGAGCCGGTGCGAGGTATTGTTCATACCCGGGTATCTGAGGTTTATTACATTACCTCCGGTTCAGGAATATTAGTGACAGGTGGCACTATGCTGGATCGCACAGATATTCCTGAAAACAGTGATATTGTCAACGTATTAGTCGGTGAGAGCTTCTCTACTTCGGTAGCTCGAGGCGACGGACAGGTACGTCTGGTATCGGAAGGAGATATTATAGTTATCCCCGCTGGCGTATTTCACGGCTGGCATGAAGTCGAAGAGAGAGTTGAGATGGTAAGCATCAGACCAGATCCTGAAAAAGTTTTACCAGCGGGCTACGTAAATCCCTATTCAAAGTAATTCTATAAAAATAATTGGAAAGATATGAAACTCTCAGCCTTTTTCATAATACTACTAATTTTTGGATATCTTCCTAATGCACAGGCCCAGACTTTGGATGCACCAACTGCACCAACTGGGGAAGCAAAAGATATTCCTTTTATTGAAATACTTGAAGCTGCTAGTCAGCTCCGTGACAATGGCCTGGCTACTAATCGCTTATTGGAAGGAGGTATCTTCAGCATTAACGTACGCCACATTCAAGGAGCGGAAACTGCCCTACAGCACGGAAACATCACCGAAGTATGGGTAGTACGTGAGGGTATTGCTGTTCTATCCACAGGTGGCAGGATATTGGACCCTCAAGCTGGATCTGGACCTGGAGATTTCCGAGGTAGTGCAATCGAAGGTGGTGTTGAAAGGACCATCAAGGCCGGCGACCTTGTGTACATCCCACCTGGGGTACCTCATGGGATTAAGGAGACCGAATCTATTGTCTACCTAAACATTCGCTTCGAGTTAAGAGAAACTGATTAAAGACGAACCGTTAGGTATTTTTGAAAGTTATGGATGCACTCAGCTTTCTGGTAATAACTACCGATGTTCGTAATTGCAAAAAAATCGTAGGGTCGAGTATTAGTTTGTTACCGTACTGGCTCTCAATTTACTTGGCATTGTTTTGTTTTACACAAACAAAGCTTGCACAGGCCCAAGAAGAGACAATCGACGAAATTGTCGTAACCTCAACCCGCAGTCGTCGTAGTTTTGAAGAGCAACCTACCCGTGTCGAAGTTCTGGGTAGTGAAGAAATCAACGAAAAGTCCAACATGAAACCGGGTGACATCCGTATGTTGTTGAATGAAAGTACTGGTATCCACGTACAACAGACTTCAGCAACGAGCTTTAATTCCAGTATTCGTATCCAGGGCCTCGACGGAAAATACACCCAACTATTACGTGATGGCATGCCTCTTTACGGTGGCTTTTCCGGTGGCCTGAGTTTATTACAGATCGCACCCCTAGATTTGCAACAAGTTGAGGTGATCAAAGGCGCCAATTCAACTCTGTATGGAGGGGGCGCTATCGCCGGGCTAGTGAATCTAATCACCAAAACCCCTGGAACGGAGCCGGAGCAGTCCTTTCTACTCAATGCTACTTCCGCCGATGGCATAGATGCCAGTGGCTTCTTTTCGGGCAGGAATGGAAATGTCGGTACAACTCTATTCGCGTCCTATAACAGGAGTGAGGCCTTTGATCCAGCTGAGAACAAACTTAGTGCCATACCTGAATTTGAACGCTGGACTTTTAATCCGCGCGTAATACTGGAAAGAGAGAATAACGAACTTACGTTGGGTATCAGCGCTATGGAGGAAGATCGTCTCGGCGGCAACATGAATTTCATAGAAGGTAATAACACGGAGCCAGCCTACTTCGAAGATAGTGCTACCAAACGGCTTTCAACTCAACTGGATTATATACATCGGCTAAAATCCGGTAATGAGTTAGTCCTACGAAACAGTATTAGTCATTTTAAACGGGATTTAAATGTACCTGGTTTTTTATTCTCAGGAACTCAGCTGTCAAGTTTCAGTGAAGCCCATCTATTAGGCACGAGGGGCCGCGTGGACTGGGTTGCAGGCCTCAATCTCTGGACGGAAGATTTCGAACAAAACAAAGTTGCGCCAGGATTCGAACACGATTTTAACAGTCATACCCTGGGAGCCTTTGTGCAAGGAACTCTTTCGATTGCACAGAACTGGTCTCTGGAGGGTGGTTTACGGATGGACCATTCTTCTTTGTACGGAAGTTTCATGCTACCTAGGGTTTCGCTACTTTATACACCGTCGTCAAACACAACACTACGTATTGGTGGAGGGCTAGGATATAAGAAACCAACCCTATTCACTGAAGAAGCAGAGAGACATCAATTTCGAGGAGTGCTTCCGCTGGAACCTGAGCTTCTCGAAGCTGAGCGCTCGGCGGGTTTAAATGTTGACGCTAACCGCTCACTCGAACTGCGGAACGGCTTGTCTTTGAATCTTAACTTACTACTCTTTTATACCAGGGTAGACGATCCGCTGCGTTTAGTTCCTCTAAATCAGGATCAACTTTTCTATCGCCAACCCGATGATTACTTGGATACACGAGGTACTGAAATCAATGCCGTATGGAATTGGGATAATTTTAAATTATTCCTTGGTTACACTCATGCCGAAGTGAAGGAACATGGTGCTCGCGGTACAATCGATTATCCTCTAGTTCCACAGGACCGCCTCAATACAGTGTTGGTATACGAGCGTGAAGACGATCTACGAATAGGGCTAGAAGCCTACTATTACAGTCAACAAGAATTGAATAACGGTAGCAGAAGCAGGGACTACTGGATTGTAGGTCTGATGATGGAAAAAATGATTGGAGATGATTTTTCAATGTTTCTGAATTTCGAAAATCTGATGGACACACGCCAGACTCGATGGGGGCCGCTCTATACGGGCTCTCTAAGTAATCCCATGTTTAACGATATCTACGCGCCGTTGGATGGATTTGTAGTCAATGGTGGCATCAAACTACGTTTATAATGTGTTTTCTCTGCCTCTTTTACATACGTGAATATCTATCTAAATGAAAATATGGGTCGATGCCGACGCTTGCCCTGTCGTGATTAAAGAAATATTATTTCGAGCCGCAATACGAACACAAACTACGGTCGTGTTGGTTGCCAACCAATCTTTAAAAGTCCCTCCTTCTCCATATATAAAATCAATTCAGGTTTTGAAAGGATTTGACGTCGCTGATAATGAAATTGTCATGCAGTCACGGCAGAGTGACCTAGTGATTACTAGCGATATACCCTTAGCCGCCGATGTAATAGAAAAAGGCGCGCTTGTCTTATCACCACGAGGAGAGCTTTTCTCGAAAAACAATATAAAAGCCCGGCTTAACATGAGAGATTTTCTGGATACCATGAGAGCAAGCGGAGTAGATACTGGCGGGCCTTCCCCACTAACGGAAAGAGACAACAAAAAGTTCGCAGATAATCTGGATAGAATCCTTACACAGAATAAAAAGCTAGATGATTATTGAAATCCTGATATTTTCTAAGTTTTAGGATGCAAATTCAGGTGGACTTGTCTAAAGTAAACCTAACTTCCAAGGAATTGGTTAATTGACTGACAACAAGCTAGTATCTGAACGGAATTTCCATTATGTATGCTCGTATATTCACTATAATAGTGTTTGCTGCCTGTCTTTATAACGTCTCTAGCTCAACCCAATCATCGGCCCCCTACCGGATACCAAAAACAGAGTATGGCCAGCCAGACCTGCAGGGCGTTTGGAGTACTAGATTCAATACACTACTGGAACGCCCCGAAGGTATTCCTCTGGTACTCTTGCCGCAACAGGCTGCAGGATATGCTGAGATGATTACCCAAGGCTTGTCAGGAAATGATGATCCTGATATCGACCTTTTTGGACCACCGCAACTTGCCCTAGTAAAAGGTGAGTATCGTAGCTCTATCATCGTATACCCTGAAAATGGCTTGCTACCTTATAACGAACTTGGCGCTACAGTTTCTGCCCACAATTACTTTGGGGGTTTGGGATTCGATCACCCTGAGCAGAGACCCGGTGTTGAGCGATGTATAGAGAGCTGGGGCTCAGCTCCCATGCGTGCTTTTGCATATCAGTTGTTTCATGGAATCGTTCAGACGTCTGGAAAGATCGCAATTATTAGTGAAGAAAGCGTGCCGCTACGAGTCATTCACATGGATGGACAAGGACGACCGGATGTCATAAGAAGTTTTGAAGGGCATTCTATCGGCCACTGGGAAGGAGACACCTTAGTGGTGGAGACCACTCATTTCAGCGACACTAATCCAGAAAGAGCTAGTATGGGTCGGCCTATGTTAATAAGTAGTATGGCTCGCGTCAGCGAGCGGTTCACGCGGGGTTCGGAAAGTGAGCTATTCTATCAGTACACAGTGGATGACCCAGTGTATTACACAGAGCCATGGCGCGGCGAATTCTCATTCACCCGAGATGAAAATGGACATATTTATGAATACTCCTGCCACGAGGGTAATTACAGCATGGTAGGTGCACTCCGTGGCGCACGGGTTCAAGAAGCTCAAACTAAATAATTGTTGCCTTTTTACAAACTTAATACAAAAATTTCACAAAGAGATTAGCTATTATTAGTGCAAACCGTAGTGGTAATCCGAAACCTATGCACGAGGTTTTGCGGGACTCCCATAATGCCGACCCTAAAATTAGAGCCGCTGCTCTCTTACAACTTTGCCCGTGTCAACTTCGAACCAATGTAAAGGAAGCCTGGATTAGACATTTCGAAATTATCTATGACTCCGACGCAAAAGTACGGAGCATTGCTCTCCATAACATGTGCGATGGTTCTCCCGCGGAGTTAGAAACCAACGTTGTCAGTGCTGTTGAATATCTAACAAAGGATACTGATAAAAAAATACGCCGCCGTGCTCGTCGCGTGATGGCTGTTTACCGTCGAACTGGAAAAATCAATCAAGATAAGGCCTAATCCCTTCATTCTAGGACTTTCCCCCACCCGAGGGACCCCTTCCACGAAAAGAAGGGACTCCTAGTATCTATGAACTATTAATCAGCTTGAATGATCGGATATTTTGGCGAAAACAATGAAAAAGGCGATCTCTAGCCTTCCTTTCCTCGCTACCCTAATCAGTGAACGCTAGCCACGCTGCTCTAACTGGACAGCTCTCGCGACTATCGAATATTCTCGAACATCTCCCTTTAGTTCGAGGGAGGATGTCGCTCCGGCATCCTGGGCGAAGTGCTGGGCTTCTTCCCCCGTTAAGACATGTTCTTTGAGCTGGCCGTACACAATGCTCCGCTGCATACTAGTCTCCATAGGAACAAAAAAACCATAATTTTCGAAAGTGACTCTTGCATAAGTTTCGCCATCAACAAGTATCATCCAACAACCTTTTGCTTGGCAAACCTCAGTGACCTGTCCTTTAATTTTTACAAACCCTTCTGAGCCTTGATTCAGATCAGCGATAGCTTCCTTGAGCGTAATCGCTTCGCCCTCTAATGGCATATCTCCACCAAAATTCTGATCTGCGCGGAAAGTCTCATCTGCCTGAACTGATAAAAATCCAAATAATGTCAGACTGCTTAAAAATATAGTTACTTTATTCATAGTGCTCTCTCCTAGCAGGAGAATCAGCTCCTCGCTGAATTCACCTTAATATTTCTCATCTTAGTATAGCTTAGTTGCATGCCTTTTAAGAATACTGACTTTCTCAGCCTTGGTTGGCGGAGAGGGAGGGATTCGAACCCTCGATAGGTTTAACCCTATACGCCCTTAGCAGGGGCGCGCCTTCAGCCACTCGGCCACCTCT
>PARV01000021.1 GCA_002712055.1 Gammaproteobacteria bacterium
GATAAATCGTATATCCAAAATACGCGATATTAACTCGAAGCTGAACACTCTGAATCAAACCGAAACTCTTAACGATTCCCTACCTAATCGCAGACATCACGGGTTTAAGTTTCTGCAGGTAGGACCCGACGGTAAAATGTATTTACCAGTGGGAGCACCATGTAATGTTTGTGAGGAAGAAGAAATATTCGCCACTTTGCTAAACATGGATCTAGATGGTAGCAATTTAGAAATCATTGCAAAGGGCATTCGTAATACCGTTGGATTCGACTGGCACCCCGTTACGGGAGAAATCTGGTTTACTGACAACGGCCGCGACATGATGGGGGACGATCTTCCAGCTTGTGAAATAAACCGGATTAGTAAGTTTGGCCAGCACTTCGGTTTTCCCTATATCCATCAGGGAGATTTGCCGGATCCAAATTTCGGCCGTGGCAAACATTCTGATGACTTTGTACCTCCAGTATTGAAGCTGGGAGCACACGTTGCCCCTCTGGGGATGGTCTTCTATCGCGGCGGCTCGTTCCCCGAGAGTTTTAATAACACCCTTTTCTGGGCAGAACACGGCTCTTGGAATCGCAGGGCGAAATCTGGTTACCGCGTAATGATGGGTCATATCAGTGATGATAATTCCACGATCACTGAAAATGCACCCTTTGTTAATGGTTGGTTGCAGGGGCAAAATAATTGGGGACGACCGGTCGATGTTCTCAATATGCCAGATGGTTCAATACTAATCTCTGACGACATGGCAAATGTCATCTATCGCGTTACTTACGATGGTTAGGATGATAATAAGGAGTTAATTATGAATTACACAAAACATCTTCGTGTTCTCGCGTTCGGTTTGACCGCTACTTTTCTTTTTCTGATTAACCCCAAGCAGCAAGACATCCAGGCCCAAGATGATGGCCCCTTTGTTTCACAACAACAGTACGAGCGTTGGCAGGAGGAACTTTCAAATTGGGGGCGCTGGGGTCCAGATGATGAACTGGGAGCCCTTAACTTGATTACCGCTGAAAAACGCCGGGAGGCAGCCTCTTTGGTGAAGAGTGGGGTTACGGTTTCTCTAGCTAGAACGGCAGATATGGTAGAGAGTATCGACAATCCCTGCCCGATAGAGTGGGAAATGATCAATGCCAGCCCGGGCGGCGCGAGTGATCGAATTATCTATCGTTGCATCCATGGCGCAGGTACTACTCATATTGACGGTTTCGCACACCGCTTTTTCGACGGCAAGATGTGGAATGGTGTAGAAATGGCGAACACGGTAACCATGGAGGAGGGCGCCAAGGTTAATGATGTGCTTACCATGAAAGACGGAATCGTTACGCGAGGAGTGTTGTACGATATTCCTAAGCTAAAAGGAGTAGATTACCTCGAAACTGGCTATCGCATCACCGTAGCAGATCTAGAAGCCTGGGAAGAATTGTCAGGCGTTAAAGTTGGCTCTGGAGATGCCATGTTATTGCGTTGGGGCAGGTGGGTACGCCGCGAATTGGATGGCACGTTTGATACTTGGGCAGAAGCCGCTGGATTTGACAACATGGTTATACCCTGGCTAAGAGAGCGAGACATTGCCATTCTTGGATGGGAGGCACCAGGATACACTCCACGACCGGAAGGTGACCTACCTACTCTGGCATTACATGATTTTGCTCTCACAATGCTGGGCGTTCACTTAATTGATCGGTCCGATTTGGACGCTTTAGCGACATTGGCTGAGCAACAGAATCGGTGGGAATTTATGTTAACTATTGCACCACTACCCATTCCAAATGGCACTGGGTCGCCCGTAAATCCAATAGCGGTATTTTAATTTGTTAAGGAATTAGACATGGCCCCAACTCGAAGAGAATTTATTAAGCATGCGGGTATGACAGTTGCCACCGTAGGTGGTGTTGCAAATAAATTTGCCGCCGCCCAGGTCGCTTCTCCAGAGAATAAAAAAGTGCAAACAGACGTCTTAGACATCGGTTACGAAGAGCATGGGCCGTCCAATGGCTTCCCGGTAATCCTACTTCACGGATTTCCATATGATGTTCGTTCCTTTGATGGCGTATCGACGCCACTGGCTGAAGCTGGTTACCGTGTGCTGTTACCTTATTTAAGAGGTTACGGGTCTACCCTGTTTCGTAATCCCGATGTGCCTCGTACAGCAGAGCAAGCAGCTATTGCCCAAGATTTGTTAGATTTTGCTAATGCACTAGGGCTTGACCAATTTGCTACGGCGGGGTTCGATTGGGGGAACCGGGCTGCCTGCATAACTTCAATACTGCATCCGGATAGGGTTCGCGGCCAGGTGGCATGTGGAGGTTATTCGGTCCAAGACACTATCACTCCTGGCAATCCAGCTCCGGCTAGGTTCGAAGCACTGCTCTGGTACCAGTGGTACTTCAATACTGAACGCGGCATCGCGGGATTGCAGAATAACAGGCATGATATTATACGTTATTTGTGGGACACCTGGTCTCCAGGGTGGCAATACAGTGATGAGGACTATAACCGGTCAGCATCCTCTTTCGATAATCCAGATTTCGTCGATGTAGTAATTCACTCCTACCGGCACCGTCATATAAACGCCCCCGGAGAAGAGCGTTTCATTGGGATTGAGCGCCGATTAGCGGAGCGCCCGGTAATAAATGTGCCCGCAATCGTTCTACGTGGGGCAGATAGTGGCTTTGGGCCGCCATCGAGCAATCCGGCTGGTGACCAGGCCAGATTCAGTGACCTGCGGGCAAGGCGAATCGTTAGCGGCGCAGGCCATGATCTGCCGGCGCACCGACCCGACGTTGTTGTGGAGGCGTTGCTGGAATTACTCGCCTAGTGGTGGAAACAAGAATTAGACTGAGTGTTAACAATTGGATACGCAGACTACTACGAATTACTGGCCAAAAGCTGCTGATCAGAAATTTGCTTAGCAGATAATGCCGGTTGCCTTTTCCATTTTTCCCGAGGAGGGTTCTCAGACTACTGCTGAGCAGCCTGCTTCTCTAAGTTACGCGCGACACTCAGGATGTTAAGTAGGCCGTAGTTGCCTTCGTGACAGGCAAACTCATAGATGGGTTGATCACCGCGAACCATTGGAAAGGAGACTCCCCAGGGACGTTCCCATGTAGTGCCATCGTCCACTGTGAATTCGTATAACAGCATATCCTCTTCAGTACGCGTGAAGCGTTCCGTTAGTGCTAGGTTTACATTCGATCGGCGAAAGCTTGATTTTGGCGAAAAATTGGTTGATTCGACTACGAGTGTATTTCCGTCCCAGTGGCCGCGAGGATCTCCGTGCCACTGAGTGATTGAATCTGGTAAATGGGATCGCCCATCAAGCGGAATAATGCGAACATCGTGTACCATCTCGGTATAAATCATCACATGTTCAGGTGTCTGAACTATCTTGATATTATTATTATAAGCCTGTGGCAACATTCCTTGTGGCGTACCCCAGGTGATGCAACGCTCTGTTAACGACCGATCGGTCCAGCTATCTGCCGGGCCGCGCTGTTCCCTTGCTTTAGCGGCTGCAGAAGCACGCTTTCGAGCTGCTTCTGTGTAGGGTGGAATGCGGCCAGATTCCGGATTAATCACCAATGAAGTTCTTCCTGATGGGACAACATTAGAGCCATAGTCAAGATCGCTAGGATCATGGACGGATGGGCCGCCGCGGCCTGAATCCAGTGGTCTGCCATCTGTCCGGGCAGCGCTGGCACGTTCGTAAGCTCTAATTTCTTCAGGGGTGAGAAACGGTTTGTCAGCAAACCGTTCCGGTCGCTCCAACGGAGTAATGGTACGACGATCCCAGACACCCTGAATGTTAGGATGCCCCCATGCCGTTTTTTCTATCAGATAGCTGCCTCGGTTCTGGTTTATTGATTGCGAGTAGGTAGAAATAGATGTAAATGCCAGCACAACAGCGGTACTCGCGACCGTGAGAATACGGTTTATTATCATTCTCGCCTCCAGCCTCTATAGCAACTGTTTAAGTTTTACATATTTCATAGGTCATGTGCTAGTCGAATGCGAAACACCCAGGCTCCTCTTTCAGAAGCCGCCCGGACTCGGTTAGCTGAGCGCTGATAGCGAGGACCATCTTTTGAGTCTCACCTGGATGGATCATCATGTAGAATAAATTATTTCTTAAAAACGATGTTCTGCGAGTACTCGTTCGTTGAAAGTTATGCCAAAGCCTGGGCTATTGCTTATATTTATTGCACCATTAACGAATCTTTCATTGGGGACCACTAGATTAGATCGCCAGGGTTGTTCTCCCCACTGATATTCGAGTATCTCGAAGTTTGGTAGAGCGGCACATAATGCTACAGAAGCCGCGGTAGATACTGGACCGCTGGGATTGTGGGGCGAAACTTTGACTCCGTTAGCCTCCGCAACAGCAGCAATTCGGAAGGCTTCCAGTAATCCGCCGCAATGTTTTATGTCAGGCATAATTATGTCCACCGCGTTTTCTTCGCACAACGGCGCGAACCCTTCGACACCGAACAAAAATTCACCGCCAGCCAATGTCTGTGAAATCGATTCATGGATTCGTCTAGTATTTGTTGTTTGGGTAGGAGCAATAGGTTCTTCATACCAGGAGAGGTTGGCGGGTAACAGTTGCTGCGCAACGCTGATAGACAATTCCACATCGAAAAAGCTATGGGCATCGATCTTAATAGCTATATCATCGCCAACGGCTTCCCGCATCGCAAATACGCAATCCACACCAAGTTGACGTGCTGAAGAGATTTCATTTGCTGCCGCGGTGAGGGGAGGGAAGCCATCGAAGGGAGCCGCTTTGATAGCTTTGAAGCCATCAGCTACAGCTTGTCGGGCTTTCTCAGCAAACCCTTCCGGCGTTCGATTCGAGGTAGCCCGATTGATGTTTGCGTAAACGGGCAATGAGTCTCGGAGCTTTCCTCCAAACAATTGGTACACGGGCACATTAAGAGTTTTACCCACGATATCCCATAATGCTTGTTCAATAGCGCTGAATGCAGTCGCTACAGCTCGGTTACCAGAGGAAGCTCTTGGCCATCCTTTTGTTCGATATAGGTTGATATCGAAAGGGGACTGGCCCTCTACCAGCCGAAAGAACGAATTCAGTTCATTGAGTTCGCTGCGCCGGCCCAACGATGCTTCACCCAGGCCCGTAACACCATTACTTGCTGTTAGGAGTACGAATATCCATTTTGTTCTTTGTGTAACATTCACTACGATCACTTCTAAGTCAGTAACGATAACTTCGTGATCAAGGGGAGAATTCTGTGCATAGATATTCGTCAACGGCGTCAAAGTCGCGCTACCCAAAACTAATCTAGAGAAGTTTGTTAAGAACTGACGGCGAGGAAGTTGAGACGCGGGCATTTCGTGAGTTTTACTGTCGCGGCACTTTCATCGTTGAGCTTCACGCTCCCAGTAGCGCCCTATATCTTCACCGAGGGTGATATCTGCACCCAAACTTTCTAGATGCTCGGCGATGTGAGGCAAAGTCTGTAATGATCCGGCCCTATACTCGCCTTTCGAAGCTATCAACCAAGGGGTTTGCCCGCGATTGTTTATGGCGTTTATGTTAGCTCCATTATTGACGAGGTAAGAAATCAATTCGGTACCTGCCAGATATACTGAGCCATGTAATGCTGTTTGATTGGCTGCATTTCTGGCATTGATATCAATGCCCAGTGCTAAACATTGCCTCACAGCAGGTAAGGCGGCTTCTTGCAGCGCAATTATATTGTCTTCGAACCAACGTCGATTGTACTTGTCTTGTCCCTCGACGAAGTCTGCTCCTGCCGCGACCATTAACGGTGTGGTACCGTCGTCACTATTAATAAAGGGATCTGCTCCGCCGGCTACCAGGATATCCATTATCTGTACGTCGTTATAACCTGCCGCAAGGAAAAAAGGGGTAGCACCCAGTTTTTCTACCGATAGACCGTTGTCAATTAGGATGACACGGGAGAATACCGGCATGTTTCGACTTAGCTGTGCATTCGGATTAGCTCCAGCATCGAGTAAGGATTTAACTAATGTCCCCATCTGATGTTGCACGGCGGAGTGCAGGGCAGTGCGACCCGCACCATCGAGGTTTGGGTTTGCACCTTGTGATAATAAGAACAGCGCCATATCCTCGTGGCCGCTGTCGATTGCAACCAGCAGGGCGGACGCTTGTGTGTTAGATATGAATACTGCGCGCGCATTAGTATTGCCAGAGATGCCATCTGGAGCCGATTCATTTACATCGGCGCCCTTGTTCAACAAGATGCGGCCGATTTCAACGCTACCTTGCTGGGCTGCGAATAGGAGTGGAGTAAAATCGTTCACTGAACGGGCAGACACTTCCGCCCCATGTTCGACTAATAGTTTCACAGCTTCTATGTGTTGTCCGCCGACTGCGAGCATCAGGGCCGTATGTGTTTTCACGTTTTCTCTGGCGTTTGTATCGGCGCCTGCGGTTATCAATAAATCCATTATTTCTGTGTCACCCACATGGGCAGCTATCATCAAGGGAGTTTCACCGGTGTAACGGGACGCATTGACATCGGCATTTGTCTCTATCAGTAGCTTCGTTATGGCAAGATTCCTGTTAAGGCTGCTAAGGGACAGGGGCGTTACCCCATGGTCGTCAGCAGAATTGGCATCTGCTCCTGCTTCTAACAACAGCCGAGCAATGTCCAGATCATTTCGGTAGACGGCCCAATGAAGAGCGGTGGCTCCATCACCCATGGATTCGTTTAAATCTACATTCTGATTTAAGAGTTGTTCAATAGCATCGCGGTTTTGATTTTTGGTCGCTTCGATCAAAGCTGTCTGCGCTGATACGAATGAACTAGCCGTTGCGACTATAAAAAAGCTGGAAACAACTGTGAGTCTAAAACGATTCATGCCGATCTTTGTGACTATTTACCAAAGGCTATTGCTGCATTATCAATGATTTAATTACGAAAACACTACCATTCCCGCTTTTGACATACAAGTAGGGACTGGCTATATTGCCGAGGGGAAAAAGCCTAAAAAAAGAACGGCTTAAGCAAACATTTAGATCTATATCAGAGCGAGTAAAGAGAACTGACCGGGAGACGTTACCCACCCAATAGAGTCGGGCGTACAGTCCTATCGGATTTTTTTAAGAGCACACAAAACATGCGCGAGAATACAAACTTGAGCAGAAAATCGTTTGTTACTTGGCCCAAAAAAGGTTTACCACTCTTTGTTATGGGGGTGGTGGTCGTTTATTTTCTTGGGCTAAGTTCTTCACAGAATTTCGCTCAGTCTAGAGCTGGGAACCAAGCTACTGAGTACCAGGAGATTCTCAATCAGTATTGTGTGGTCTGCCACAATGAGGGGTTGGCGAACGCAGGATTGGTCATTCCAGAATTAGCTCTTGAGTCTATCCCTGCTCAGGCTGAGACCTGGGAGAGGGTACTTAAGAAGCTGCATACCCGGACTATGCCACCCATCGAGATGTTGCGCCCGGATGAAGAGATTTACCACAGTCTCATTGCTTTTCTAGAAACCGCTATCGACAGCGCAGCAACAGCTGAACTGAACCCGGGAAGGGTACCAGCTTTCCACCGGCTTAATCGCAATGAGTATCGGAATGCCGTTCGCGATATATTTCATCTCGACTACGATGCTGCCATGTTGTTGCCGCCCGATGATTCCGGTTACGGCTTTGATAACATAGCTGACGTTCTATCAGTGTCGCCGATGCTTACTGATCGCTATTTAGATGCGGCACGCAAAATCAGTCGTTTAGTAGTCGGTGACATCGAACTAACACCCAATACTGAAATATTCGAAGTTGATAAGCTCCTTAGACAGGATGTGCGCGTCAGTGAAAATCTTCCATTCAGCTCTAGGGGTGGAATTTCCTTGAACCATTACTTTCCTGTCGACGGCGAATATGTGCTTCGTATTTTCTTCTTACGGACTTATAACGGAGTCATCAGAGGTCTCCACGAACCGAGTGAACTGGAAATCAGGCTCAACAGCGAACGGATTCAGACGATCAATGTCGGAAGACAACCCGGAGAAGAAAGAGGTAATGGTCCTGATGTAGAAGGACTGGAAGTACGATTTTTTGCGAAGGCAGGTCCTGCCACTTTGGGCGCAAATTTTGTAGATGACAGTTCCCTTGCCGAAGGCATGTTACGTCCTTACTACCCAGTCACCAGTTACGAGTACGCTGGAGATAGAGTGGAGAAAACCGGTATTGCCAGACTCGAGCTACGAGGGCCATACGGCGAATTGTCGCGCGGTGATACGCCAGCGCGCCGTAAGGTATTCAGTTGCCGACCAATCTCTCGCGAGACCCAGGACGAGGAAACTTGTGCTCGGCAGATAATTGAAGACATCGGTCGCCTAGCTTATCGCCAGACCTTGTCCGATGCAGAGCTGCAAACCCTATTGGGGGCCTATCGCACCGGCCGCGTTGCCAACGATTTTGATGCCGGAATCGAAATGGCCATACGCCGCATTCTGGTTAGTCCAGAATTTTTATTCAGGCAGCTGGAGGATCGAGGAATAGAAGATCCAGATATTGTCTATCAGATTTCCGACGTCGAATTGGCTTCAAGGTTGTCCTTCTTCCT
This sequence comes from Gammaproteobacteria bacterium, assembly GCA_002712055.1. Lineage (GTDB taxonomy): Bacteria > Pseudomonadota > Gammaproteobacteria > Pseudomonadales > Pseudohongiellaceae > UBA9145. Next base: position 8,589 of record PARV01000021.1, read on the forward strand.
ATGGAGTAGTGTTCCGGATGAAGAGTTGTTGGATCTTGCTGAGAATAGGCAGCTACGAGGCCCCGAGGTACTTGAGAGGCAGATCGAGCGCATGTTGGCGGACAAAAAATCCGATGCACTTATCAATAATTTTACTGAGCAGTGGTTGCATCTTCGTAACATACAGCTAGTTTCTCCAGATCCTACGGAGTTTGCAGATTTCGATTCTAACTTGCGCGATGCCATGCATGAAGAGACCCGCCTTTTCCTACAGAGTCAGTTTCGGGAAGATCAACCAGTCCAGAATTTACTAACTGCTGACTATTCCTTCCTCAACGAGCGGCTGGCCAAGCATTACGACATTTCTGGTATCTACGGCACTCACTTTCGTCGTGTGCACTTAGAGGACCTGAACCGTGCTGGATTACTAGGCAAAGCTAGTGTGTTGACGGTGACGTCTTATGCCCATCGGACTTCCCCTGTGGTGAGGGGTAAGTGGTTGCTTGAAAATATTCTGGGGACGCCACCNCCNCCCCCCCCTCCGGATGTACCGGCTTTATCAGAAAATGAAGATAGGGATTCCAAGCCNCTTTCAGNGCGTGAGAGGATGGAATTNCACCGCAGCAATCCGGTATGTGCGAGNTGTCACAAGATTATGGATCCTTTGGGATTTGCCCTGGAAAATTTCGACGGTATTGGGCGGTGGCGCAGCACTGATATCGCCGGCGAGCTCTTGGACACTTCCGGAACCTTGGCAAACGGAGCTCCAGTTGAAGGGCCCTTGGGACTGCGTAATGCACTTATCGCTGATCCGGAAGTCTTCACTACAACAGTGGTGAGCAAATTATTAACCTATGCTCTGGGTCGCGGAGTAGAGTATTATGATTCACCAGCGATAAGGCAAATTGTGAATGGTGCCGAGGACCAGAACTATCGGTGGTCAGCGTTGATAGCAGGAATTGTCTACAGCACACCCTTCCAAATGAGGAGAACAGAATCTCAATGATTATTACTCGGAAAGTGTTGCCTCGCAGAACTTTTTTGCGCGGTACAGGCGTNGTGCTGGCCTTACCTCTATTGGAAAGTATGGTCCCCGCNCTGGCGCGGGCCGCGGATCTTCCCCGACCGGCNCAGCGTCTGTTTGTGGGCTACGTNCCCAANGGCGTAATTATGGATAAATGGACTCCCAAAACAACCGGGGGGAACTTTGAGTTTCCTGTTACGCTCGAGCCACTTAATCCGTTTAAAGATAAAGTCTCGGTTCTTTCTGGGCTGGCTCTGAAGCCTGCTATGCCGCAGCCTGGAGAGGGNACTGGAGACCATGTGCGCTCAGCCGCCGCCTATCTTACTGGTGCCCACCCCAAGAAAACAGAAGGCGCTGACATACTCTGCGGCGAATCCATGGATCAGATAGCAGCAAACTTTATTGGCGAAACCACTCAAATTCGCTCGTTGGAGATAGCTATTGATCCGAATGAATTGATAGGTGCCTGCGAGGCNGGCTGGAGTTGTGCTTATGCGAACACTCTAAGCTGGCGTAACGCTACCACACCCTTACCGATGGAAAATCAGCCGCGCGCCGTGTTTGAGAGGTTGTTTGGCGATTCTAATGACACTTCCCAGGCAGCGAGAGAAAAGCGGTTGTTTGAAGAACGAAGTATCCTAGATTCATTGTTGGCAGAAGTCGATTACTTGCAGAAGACGTTGCCTTTTAATGACAGACAAAAAATCGATCAATACTTGGAAGCCGTTCGTGAGGCGGAGAGGCGCATTGAGATCGCTGAGCATCAAAACATCGAGTTACCTGATATGGAGCGCCCCGTCGGAGGCATCCCAGACACTTTCGCCGAACATGCACGCATTATGTTCGACTTGCAGTTAATGGCCTTACAGACCGATATCACTCGCGTGATAACTTTTATGATGTCTCGTGAGGTCTCACCACGAAGTTACCCGGAACTTGGTATACCAGATCCTCACCATGGTTTGTCTCATCACGGGGAAAACCCGGTGCAAATGGACAAGCTCGCGGTATTGAATCGTCATCATATCGAGCAGTTTGCCTACTTTATGGATAAGCTTGCGAAAACTCCCGACGGTGATGCTACTCTTCTGGAAAATATTGTCATGCTTTATGGTTGCGGTATAAGTGATGGTGACAAGCACCTGCATACGGACTTACCTTGTCTGATAGCGGGAGGGGGCTCTGGCTCCCATAAAGGCGGGCGTCATTTAAAATTTGAACATGATGTGCCAATTAGCAATTTGCAACTTACCATGCTACAGAATTTTGGTGTGCGGCACGAAACGCTAGGTGACAGTAACGGTACAATACCCGGTTTGTTCAATTCCTGATCGGAAGTTCTACTAGAGACCATTGATCCCATCCGTCCGACACCTTTCTTAATGTTTTTTGTCCAACCCTATCGTTAGTGGGAGGAGCGAGTGGAGCTGGAAGAACTGGAACAAAGACTTATTCCTTTCTGTTGTAATCACTATGAAGATAATTCCATCGCGGTTTGCGATGTNCTTCAGATGCCAGGGCATGCTGGGTTTTCCTATGGNTTTTCGGTAAAAACAAGTNGTTCNGTTGACAAGTGGTACATCCGACTGCCGCCACCGAANGTGGCACACAAGGGCACCGCAGATGTATTGCGACAGGTNGCNGCTCTTAATGCNCTGCCNGATGAAGTGCCTCACTGTCGTGTGAAGTGGTCTGGTGATGANCCCCANTGGTTTGGTCGACCATATTTTATNGTGCCGCAATTAGAAGGAGATGTAGTAAGGCAGGACAACGATGCATGGGTGGCAAAGCTTGATGANNCTATTAGNACTGATATGGCTCTTCAGGCTGTAAATGCTCTAGCTGCCATTCACAAAGTTTATCCTGGNAAAGTCGAATATCTTGGCAATCCTGTGTCGCTTGAAGATGATGTTTGTCGTTGGGATCGCTTCGTTGGAAAAGCGGCGGACCCTTCACGACTAGAACTGGTCCCTAAAGTGAAACAGCTGTTGCTTGAGCAGCTACCCGGTACTACACCAGTCGGAATTTTTCATGGTGACTTCCAATGGTCAAACTTATTCTATTCGAAACAAGGAGAACTGAAGGCAGTAATCGATTGGGAATTGGTTGGTCTAGGTGCCACACTGAACGATATTGGCTGGTTCGCTACATTTAATGATCGCGAAGCATGGGCAGATATGGCGCATCGCACACGTTATATGCCCCAGGCAGANGAACTTGTTACGATGTATCANGAAGTGTGGGGGTCCCCACTACCTGATATTAAATGGTTTAGAGCANTAGCAGCTTACAAATTCGCGATTATTACCGGNTTTAACTTGATGTTGCACAGACGCGGCAAGCGCCACGATCCTTTGTGGGAAACTAGTAAGCATTCAATGGAGTCACTACTTCAGCGCGCTTGCGACTTACTCAGTTAAAGAAATCACTCACTCTAACGGTATGATAGACTCGTTGCCAAATAGGCGATTTCTATAAAATATTTCAATTAGTAATTTTGGAGTAATTCACCTTGGTCCAAAAACTTTTGTCACGCCGCAGATTCTTAGGATCGGCGGGAGGCGCGGTTCGCAGTTCTGCTATTGTGTTGACTATGCCAATGCTTCTCGCTGCTTGTAAGGGGGCTCAACAGGCAAGGTTAAGCGAAGAAAAGTTTAATACTCTGTCAGAAGAAGAAGCTGACGAATTGGAATCTATCGCAGCGAGAATTATTCCAACAACAGACACTCCNGGAGCGAGAGAAGCTGGTGTTATTTATTTCATCGATAATGTTCTCGGAGACGATCGGGAAGAAGAATTATCGTTGCTACAACAGGGGCTGAGAGAGCTCAAAACAAGTGTTGTACTTTCTTTTGGTGCAGCTCACTTTCATCNGCTAGAAGAAGCTCAACAGGACCAAGCTCTTAGNGAAATAGAGAATACTGTATTCTTCGATACCATCCGCTACCTGACAGTAGCAGGCATGTTTTCCTTGCCTGAGTATGGTGGTAATCGGAATTATGTTGGTTACGATTTAATCCAGTTTAACAACCAGCATGCATGGCAACCTCCTTTTGGCTATTACGATGCCGACTATGCCGAGAAAGGGCAGTAGTAATGGTTGAGGCTTTCACAACGACTTTTCCGACCAGAGATGAAGTGGATTTCGTGATCGTCGGCTCAGGCTCAGCCGGGGGGATAATCGCAAAAGAACTTTCTGCAGCAGGTCATTCAGTTGTAGTTCTGGAACAAGGGCCTCACTTACAGGCCNCAGATTTCACTCATGATGAATGGGGTATTGATCATAACTATGACATGAAGTGGAGCACGCGACAGGGCTATCCTCAAACATTTCGTAAATCTGAAAACGAAGAAGCAGAACTTAGAGACTCAGTGTGTGGGTATGCTCACAACGTTGGAGGTAGCAGTGTCCATTTCTCGGGAAATTTCTGGCGATTCAGACCTATAGATTTCATNGAAGCTTCGGTAANAGGNGCCATTGAGGGNACNAACTTTNCAGACTGGCCGATCACTTATGAAGATCTTGAGCCGTATTACACGAAGGTGGATTGGGAGATTGGAGTCTCCGGACTGCAAGGTCCTTGGGATCCGCCTCGTTCCCGTGAATACCCTTGTCCGCCCATGCCTATAAAGGGGTCAGATGTATTGCTGGAGCGGGCAGCCAAGCAGTTAGGCTTAACGCCATACCCAGCGCCAGTTGCCATACTTTCCCAACCCTTTAACGGACGTCCCGGCTGTATTCATTGTGGATTTTGTAATGGCTTTGGATGTGAGGTGAATGCCAAATCTTCNTCGATGATTGCGATGACTCCTTTAGCTCTGGCTAGTGGTAACTGTGAGTTACGCACAGGGTGTACCGTGTCTCGGGTTCACACGAATGACGCAGGTCGGGTTACCGAAGTAGTCTATTGGGATGAAAAAAGTGTAGAACAAGCTCAAAGGTCAAAGGCAGTTATACTTTGTGCTAACGGAGCGGAAACACCGAGATTACTATTAATGTCTGAATCGGCCATGTTCCCAGATGGCTTGGCAAACTCCAGCGGATTTGTCGGTCAGAATTTGATGTTCAATGGATATGCTTCAGCAGTTGGTTTGTTTGATGCGCCAGTTAATGCTTGGAAAAGTNTTCCTACAACNCGCGTTGTGCATGATTTTTACGAANTGGANNCTAANATTGGNTTTTACGGGGGAGGCGGTATAGANGGCCGCCATCCAACTCGTGGAGNGCCACTAGACTTTGGTCTAGATAGTGGTCAACTTTTCGATGGGCCAAGATGGGGGATTGATTACAAGAATAATTTAGCNCATGAATTTTCGCATGTGGCGGCGTTTGATGGTCATACAACTTCATTACCTCTGGCGTCAAACAATGTGACACTTGACCCTACGTACAAGGATAAATTTGGTCGCCCGGCTATTCGATGTACTTATATGGATCATGAGGATGATCTTGCTACTATGAGTTGGTTTTTAGACAAGAATACAGAGCTAATGGAAGCGGCGGGAGCCATTAAGATGGCGGGTTCCTATCCCGAGGGTGGGCAGGAAGGCAACGTACACCTATTGGGCACCTGTCGTATGGGAGACGACCCTTCTACATCGGTAATCAATTCTAATAATCGGTCACATGACGTGCCAAACTTGTTCATGTGCGATGGAAGCACGCTGGTAACCTCCGGCAGAGGTCAGCCAACAATGACCATTATGGCCCTGGCTTTCCGGGCCGCTGATATGATTAACAACGCAGCCCGGCGGAACGAGATTTAGGAAGTAAACTCAGCCACGCTGTCGCGATTCTTGACCGTAAAACCGGGTCTTATGGTGTGTTTAAGACCAAATCTTAATGCTGCTTATCCGCACTATCAATGCTGGCGAATACTTCGTGTGAACCGTCTTTTTTTATTAAAAGAATATCGTAGGGTGTAAAACGGTTTCCTATTTCCATCCCAGGTCCACCAATTGGCATGCCGGGCACGGCTAGCCCCAGCGCTCCTTGTGGAGGAGCTACTAGGAACTGGGCAATGAATTTTTCCGGAATATGGCCTTCGAATATATAGCCTTCCTTAGTCACTGCGGTGTGACAGGAGCGCCATTCGGGCTTGAGCCCGAGCTCATCCTTAACTGCCTGAATATCGGTAGGATGAAATACATTAGAGGAATAACCTCGCTTATCCATGTGCTGAATCCAGCCGACGCAACAACCGCAGGTGACTTCTTTGTACACATTCAACACGATGTCGTCCAGGGATTGGCCGAAGGAGAAAGTGCTTGCTAGTCCGAATGCGACAGCGATCATTAACTTCTTTTTATCCTTCTTGTTCATTAGCTACTCCAGTTAATTAGGGACGTATTTTCCCACCTTCTTTCAAATTCAAGTTCATCAGAACGACCGAGTTCTCAGACGCTCTTCCATACCTTACATAAAATACGGACAAACCCGCAATTATTTAACTTGCCATTAGGCTATCAGTGTATCAGAGAATATTACCGCGAGTATTTAATCTTATTCTATACAGGCCTGTGCGAGCAGTCATATACAGAGTAGAGCCATCATCACCCCATGCGACGTTGGCCGGCACTTCTTCAGGCCTGATAGTTCCTAAGTGATCGCCCTCAGGACTGAATATCCATACGCCACCAGGCCCGGTGGCAAAAATGTTGCCGGAGACGTCAACTTTCATTCCATCAGCGGCCCCGACTGTATCTTGATCGTTAACATCGTAGAATATACGGGGATTACTGATAGTGCCGTCGTTCATTACGTCGTATGCATACCATACCTTTTCAGCCCCATCGGAGTTTGCTACGTACAGAGTCTGCTGATCTGGGGAAAAAGCGATCCCGTTAGGTCGGGTCTGATCGCTTTCGAGCAGTTGGATTTCGCCTTCGGGACTTAATCGATAAATGCCGTTGTATTCCAATTCGCGTGCCGGGTCATTCTCCTGTNGNGCNAGTCCGTANGGTGGATCGGTNAAATATAGCCAGCCATTNGAGTGCCAGGCCGAATCGTTCGGNCTGTTAAGTCGCATACCGCGATACTGGTCTNCCAAAACAGTGCGNCTACCATCAGATTCNATACGNGACACTACTCGATTGCCGTGNTCCATTAATAACAACCGACCTTGCGAATCCATATTCAGTCCGTTGGAACCTACCGAGGGGTGNCCAGCATCGCCCTCGAAGACCGGTTGCAGATAAGTGCCGAGTCCAGCTTCATCATTCCAGGTATGAATGGCATTGCTTCTAAGATCGCTGAAGTAAAGCTGGTTATTCCGTTGATCCCATACGGGTCCCTCAGTAAACGCAAAGCCACNCGCTAGTTTTTGAATANTAGCGCCAATNGGCACTAAAGCATCGACCCGGGGATCTATTCGATCTACCGTTCCGGCATTATTTACAATACCTGATTCTCCACCTCCGATTTCTCCATCGCAGTTAGATAGCCCTACACTCAAAAAAAGAAGCCATATATGTAGGAAAGATATTTTCATTGAATTAACCTCTCTTTTATTCNGCTATGCCGTCTATCAGATCATACATCCGCTGTACTGCTTGCAGATTGGCGCCNAGCTGATCAACGCCTAAGGTGTCTGCATGCTGTCTGAGATCGGCCCGAGCTGCTGCTTCTTCAGCGCTATACCCAGCAGTCTTCAGTCTGCGAACTTCTTCGGTGAGATCGGCGTAATAGGTTTGCACGTAGTCGATNCGGCTTAAATCNGCGATGCTGGGCCCATGGCCTGGCAGTATTAGATCGAAATCNAGCTGTTTAAGTCCTTGTAGGGTNTCAGCCCATTCTGCAACATAACCATCTCCTAAGTAAGAAATTCCGCCCAACATCATATCTCCGGTAAATACTATTCGCTCTTGTGGCAGAAATACTGCTAAATCACCGCCGGTATGAGCACGNCCCAGAAAATGTATCTGGATTTCTCGACCGCCTCGAAACAAAGTCATGGTGTCGCTCATTGAGACNGTTGGTGGAACGAAATCGATTTCGTCCTGCGCCCTCACATGGGCCTGCCAGAACTCCAGCTGGGTTTGTAGCTCGGCTCTTTCGCCGCTGCTAGCACCGGCGATACGTTCCTCTAAATTGGCCACTGTATTATCGAAACGTACCAACGAGGAACGATAGGTCTGTTCGTTAGCAGGCTCTTCGGTGAGCTTTTTGTAGGTATATTCATGGCCGATGATTTGAATATTCGGGCCAAAAGCCGGCGCCCCATTGGCGTGATCATAGTGGAAGTGGGAATTGATAAGAGTAGTGACCGGCTTGTCGGTAACGACTTCAATTGAATTAATCAAGGCTCTTCCGGCNGCCGGTGTGATATGNGAATCCACTACTACAANATCATTATCGCGCTCGATGATTAGTGCATTGCTCATGGTGTAAATCGCCCCGTTGCCGCTGGCGAAATAAACNCCTTCGGCTACCTCTTCGAGGCGATGAGTATCGGTATTGATAACTTCTTGTGACAAACCAGAAGCCGGAACCAAAATCGAAGCGAATAGGGCGACTAAATACTTGTTCAGTGTAGTCATTATTTCCTCCAGCTATCTCTTTATTGGTTTTGCGGTACTTTGAAGCCCGAACAATATACTCTCTCTATGTAAGCTCTGCATCTATAGTGCAGGTATAGTGCTGGAGAGAGAGTGGAAATGGGGCGCTAGCTAAGGCAAACTCCTCGTTGGGCAGTAAAACTAGTGGGAGGATAGAGATGAAACGATTAGTTAATACACTGGCGATCGTGGGGTCTTTGATGCTTCTAAATACTCAAACAAATGGCCATCACGCATTCTCTTCTGAGTTTGACATTGATAGACCTATTCGCCTGAGAGGAACTATTACCCGCATGGAGTGGGTGAATCCCCATACTTGGTTGCATATCACAGCTGCCATTGAGGACGGTACTACTCAGGAATGGATGCTCGAGGGGGGTACTCCCAACACTTTGTTACGGGCGGGTCTCACTCAACAAATACTGTTACCGGGAACTGAAATTTTGGTGCGTGGCTACCAGAGTAAAGACCCTGATTGTATTCCGAAATGTCGAGGTAGTGGGAGGGATATAACCTTTGCTGATGGTAGCAATATCTTTATGGGCTCGTCCGGTGTCGGAGCACCTCCAGAAGGATTCCCAGACGATAATGACGAGTAAAAGCCTTCCAGCTTGATAGATCAGAGGCTCATCGAAAAGGGGGTACCATGGAAATAAAGACAGCTAAGGAAGATATGAGTTACTGCCGCACATTCAACCATATTGCAGTTGGGTTCCTTATAATGGGCGCACTCATGACCTGTTCTCAGGAGCCTTCTGAGAGCAGTGTTGCAGTAATTGAACCCGTCATGATACCGAGCGAAGATGGCCCGCCAGATCTCAGCGGCATCTGGCAGGCTTTAGGTTCAGCGAGCTGGGATCTAGAAGGTCATGCCGCCAGTAAGATGCCGGTAACTACTGTTATTGGTGCTCATGGAGGCATCCCGGCTGGAACTAGTGTGGTAATTGGAGGTGATATTCCTTACCTACCAGATGCGCTGGAAACTCGAAATGCCAACCGGGCGGATTGGGCTAACCTGGACCCAGCCGCTAAGTGTTTCATACCCGGCATCCCCAGGTTGACCTATATGCCAGCCCCGTTGCAGATCCTGCAGACAGATACCGAGATCTTCATTGCCTACGAGTGGGGAG
>PARV01000022.1 GCA_002712055.1 Gammaproteobacteria bacterium
TCCAATTTATTATATAACCGGTTCGAGTCTTCATGTTTTACCCTTTCATTTATTCCGAATAATCAGATGGCGGGACTTCTAATTTCTCAGGTGTCTTTTCCCAAATCTCTAAATGTTCTTCTGAGTCCTTTCTAACTGCTCTTACCTTTATACCATTCTCATAGACATCCACATAATCTCTATAATCCACATCACTAGGATATAGACAAGTATATTTGCTATGAGGAAATAATAGGATGGCTGCTAAGGCACGTGTTATCTGGCTTACAGGCTGTATAGTTTAACACGTAATAGCTTTTAATAGGCTTAATTGAGGTGTTATAGGCTCCCTCCTAGGCTCTTTCTTTTGCCAGTAGCCGACCCCCACCCCATGGGTACCCCCCCCTTTGTCCAGCTAGGAGTCCCAACATGTATAGGGTGCAGATGGAACCTACTTGGACAAGTTGAAGACTTATTTCAATTACCTTAATTTCTTATCATTGATTTACCCACAATTTGTAACTAACGTATTCAATCAGCGGCGTGATATTCTCGCCCGCAAAGAAATCGGAGTTCGGGTTGAATCGACGCAGATTCGAGCCTAACAACTGAGGAAGTGCTAGATGTTTCGAGGCTCTGCCCGAATTATATTGTCCTGCCTTTTTGTGCTTGGGAGTCAGACTGAAAATGCCCAGGATAACGTGGGTGAAGACTCCACAGTTGTGTATCCTGCTAACTATTTCAATGAATGGACACCAGTAACTGCTCAGGACATGTTAGATCGCATCCCTGGTTTGAGTGGTGGTGGGAGCAGTTATAGTGGTGTAGCAGGGGCTTCCCGAAGTTATCGTAGTGGAGGCGGCCGTGGTTTCGGTGGCGGCTCTCGAGGAACTGAAATCCTCATTAATGGAAAGCGTACTGCAGGGAAAAACAATAGCACGGGAGGACAGCTCACCCGTATCACCTCAGATCAAGTCGACTATATTGAAATCATTCGCGGCACTTCAGGTGAATTGGATGTGCGGGGAAGCGGGCAGGTAATCAATGTCATTCTTTACGATACTTTTGCCGACAGGTCCATTCAGTATGAATTAAGTGCACAGCAATCTGATAACAACACAGTTACACCTTCGGGTAGTTTATCTTTTAGCGGCCAGACTGGAGCGCTTGATTATCAAATTGAAGCTAGATCCGGTGAGGTTTATTCCAGAAACATTACTAAAGAAAATTCAGTACTGGGTGATTTTTCTCCAAATGATCGTATCAGAGAAATCAGACAGACTGATGGCGATAACAGCACTATAAGTGCAAATGCGGGATATGAAATTAGTCCTAGTAGCAGTGCTAGATTCAATGCGCAATTCACTGAGGGGTCTGGTGAGAGCGACACGGTTCGTCGTACTACCGATTTAAAAGTCTCACCTAATGTGGATTTCTTTCAAAGAGAAGACAATCCTAGTTCAATTGAAAATTGGGAAATTGGTGCGGACTATGAATATGTAACCGATCGTGGAGATCGATTCAAAGTATTGGCAATTAGCAATGCTTTTACCCAGGCTCGAACCAGAGAACGTTGGAACTTAACTAGCCCACAAAGCGAAGATAAAAATCTGTTTCTAGATTCTGGCAGCATTACCCGTGAGCGCATTATTCGTGGATCCTATACATTTGATATGTTTGGTGGTTCACAAGATATCGAACTCGGTGCCGAGCGAGCACAAACTATTCTCGATTCGAAACTAGCCTTGGGAATTGGGGGTATACCTGGCACGCCTTCATCTGACTTTGGTGGTCTGGTCCCAGTTTCAATTTCTAATTCAAACTCATCGGTCGAAGAGATGCGTTACGAGCCCTTTGTAATTCACAACTGGATTTTTAGTCCAAGAATGTCACTGGAAACTTCAGTGCTATATGAAGATTCGGAAATTACTCAGAGGGGCGATGTTTCAAAATCTCGTGATTTCGATTTTGTAAAACCGAAAATGGATTTCAGATATGACTTGACTCCGCAGATCCAACTTCGTGGAACAATTGAGAAGATAGTAGAGCAGTTAACTTTTAATGACTTCGTTGCTGCGACAGATAATCGAGACGAAGATTCCAACGTACAGTTGGGCAATGAAAACCTAAGACAGGAATGGTATTGGAACTATGAGTTCAATGCTGAGTATCGATTGCCAAATGATATTGGGGTTGTAAGTAGTCGGCTCTATTTTGAGGATTGGCACGATCGCATTGAGCGGATTGACGTTTCTCCTTCCGACGATGATTTGCAGGGAGCAAACGGAAACATCGGCGATGGTGAGAAGTACGGAATCGATATTAACAGCAGCACTAGGATGCGAATGATTGGTATGCCCAATCTGCTAGTCACTGGTTCGGTTAATGTCGAAGATTCGAAGATTAAGGATCCATTCCTTGGCATCGAAAGAAGAATGCAATTCAGTCGGCGCGGACGCACTACCTGGAGTTTCCGTCATGACATTCCTGAAAGGAATTTAAACTGGGGTATGCGGTGGAGCAACCCTTTTGACGGTAATCGTAAGACCTACGATCTTGTGGATATCGAGTTGTCGGCAGGAGATCCGTTCTGGTCAGCATTCGTTGAATGGGTCAGCCCTCAAAATATTACCTTCCGTTTGGATGCCGATCGTATCATCAGTGACGCTGAGTTTTGCCGGGAGCGGCAACGATTCGGAGGAAGAATTTCCAGCGGTATATTGGAAGAAATCGAAGACCAGTGCAGTGCCTCTGGCCCCACCTTATCGCTGCGGATTACTGGCACTTTTTAGCAATCAATCCTAGAATTGAGAGGATTGAATTGGGAGTACCGAAGGTCGTCTCAATCTAACGCCGTACGATGACTAACTTCACAACTCTCGGTGGGCGTCTGCTTGGGTAGTGTGGTAGGTTTATGAAATGGCTGATAACGACAACGCAAATAATGATAGTGGCGTAGAAGAATCCAGCGCAAGTACCCGTCAAGTGCGGCTATAGACAAGCAGATTTGCCAGAAGGCTTGTATTTACTGAGGTTTATGCTAAGAAAAAGACTTAATATAAACTAGAATTTGGTGCCGAAGGCCGGACTTGAACCGGCACGACCATAGGTCACTACCCCCTCAAGATAGCGTGTCTACCAATTCCACCACTTCGGCGCCTAATTTTACTTAGTNCCTAATTATTATCTGGAAGCGTAGGTATATCATTCTGACTTGAAGTTTGTTCAACTGCTTCGTCAAGTTGGGGCACATCGGATTGACNACTGGTAGATTCTTGCAAAATCTCCTGGTTCAACACGGGTAATCCGGTTGTGCTATCAACACCTCGTTGATTACGAGCGAATATTGCTAGCGATAGGCTTGTAATAAAAAAAATTGTCGCTGCTACGGTTGTCGCCTTAACTAGGAAATTTCCACTTCCAGACGCCCCAAATACAGTCTGGGAAGCTCCAGCTCCAAAAGATGCTCCAGCATCTGCCCCCTTGCCTTGCTGCAGGAGTACTAAACCAACTATTACGATCGCTACGATAACATGAATAACTACAATCAAATTTTGCATGATTCTTAATCCGCACTTTTACAAATGGATATAAATTCTTCCGCTTTTAACGAAGCCCCACCTACTAGCCCACCATCAATATTTGATGATCTGAATAACTCCCGGGCGTTATCAGCCTTTACGCTNCCGCCATATATTATACGAACGGATTTGGCAACCAGCGCATCGGCCTTGGCAAGATGATCTCGCAGGATGCAGTGGACCTCCTCTGCTTGGAGCNGTGTAGCAGAGCATCCCGTACCTATCGCCCAAATAGGTTCGTAGGCAATGACCACCTCATTAAACGCCTGGATGCCGACGCTATCAATCACAACATCTAACTGTCCTACAACGACTTCTTCTGTAAACCCTTTTTCTCTCTGCTCCATTGACTCACCGATACAGAGTATGGGGGTCAATCTGTTAGCTTGGGCAGCCNCAAATTTAGCCGCAATTAGTTCATCTGTTTCCTTAAAGGTTTGCCGCCGCTCTGAATGACCCACAATAACGTAGTCTACTCCTAAATCCGCCAACATCGATCCAGCAACTTCACCGGTAAGAGCACTTTCCGATTGCTCACTCAAATCTTGAGCACAGAGTATGAGATTGCTTTCCGCAAACTCCTTTTTTACAAGTCCTAAATGTACAAAACTCGGGCAGACTCCTATGTCGACAACTTGAGAAATTTGTGCAATGCCAACAACCACGTCCTTCATCAGTTCTGACACTTTGGCCCGATTGCCATGCATCTTCCAATTGCCAACTACCAGCTTTCGACGCATGATTTTTTTACCTTAAACTGTCTCGGGGCCACCCAAAACGGNCGCCAATACTAACTAAGATGAAAGANGCTTGCAATAAACCAATAGACGCCACCCTGAGGGGAATAACGATTAACCAATTCTCTTAACTTCCGTCGCAACCAGTTCTGAAAGTTCTTTTGACAAGTTCTTCACGATTTCAGGGTCTTCTCCCTCCACCATAACTCTCAAAACCGACTCCGTACCAGAGTGCCTCAGTAACACTCGACCATTCTTACCAAGCCTCGATTCAACATCCGACACAGCTGACCGGACATTATCATTACTAACAGCATCAAAGTCCCCGTTAGTAACCTTCACGTTTACCATTGATTGCGGTAACTTGCTCATCTTATTTTTAAGATCGGACAGTGGTTTATTACAATTGACCACAGCGGCAAGGGCTTGTAGCGCCGAAACTATACCATCACCGGTGCTGGTAATATCTAGACATATTATATGACCTGAAGATTCTCCACCAAGCTTCCATCCTTTTTGCAACAGCTTCTGCATCACGTGCCGATCACCTACGGNAGCGCGTACGAATGGAATATCTAGAAGATCAAGTCCGCGCTCAAGTCCAAGGTTGCTCATAACTGTACCTACCACTCCCCCAAAANCAATATTCTGGCGCTGTCTATCACAGGCGATCACATACAGGATTTCATCACCGTCTACAATGTCGCCAAGATGATCAACCATGATCACACGATCCCCATCACCGTCAAAAGCGATACCCAGATCAGCGCCTTCAGACTTTACAGTTGCGGCCAGAACCTCTGGCGACGTTGAACCGCTGGTTTCATTTATATTCAGACCGTCGGGCGAAACACCAATAGCTTTTACTTTTGCACCAAGCTCTTCAAACACGGCAGGCGCAATGTGGTACGTTGAACCATGAGCGCAATCGACCACAATATTAAGTCCATTTAATTTAAGACTGGGCCCAACAGTGCTTTTACAAAATTCGATGTACCGGCCNGCTGCATCGCTAACACGAGATGCTTTACCTATAGACTGAGAGGAAACAGTTGATAGTTTTTTATCTAACTGTTTTTCTATGGCTAGCTCTACTGTGTCTGGAAGCTTGGTGCCTTCACTTGAGAAGAATTTTATTCCATTATCTTCGAAGCTGTTGTGGGACGCACTAATCACNATACCAGCTTGGGCGCGCAGCGTTTGTGTCAGGTAGGCAATAGCCGGTGTCGGCATAGGACCGGTGAGAATGATATCAACACCAGCTGCCGTGACACCCGCTTCCAAAGCTGCTTCGAACATATAACCAGATATACGTGTGTCTTTGCCGATAACAATCTTGTTGCGACCGTTACCTTCGTTTGCAAANACACGACCCGCAGACCACCCAAGCTTCAACATAAAATCTGGTGTGATGGGTGATCGGCCTACTGTTCCCCTAATTCCGTCGGTACCGAAATATTTTTTACTNGCAGGCATAACAACATCGCTGATTAAGCATTGAGATATACAGAGTGTACTCTAATTGCATCAATCGTGGCAGCCACATCGTGAGTACGAATAATCTTAGCCCCTCCAATAAGGGCATAAATAGTTGCAGCAATCGAGCCAGCCAAGCGTCGATCGAAACGACGATATACCACGTCGCCAATCATAGCCTTCCTAGAGATACCTACCAGAATAGGTAACTGNAACACCTCGAAGCTTGAAATATGTTTTAACAACTGATAATTGTGCTTAAGAGATTTTCCAAACCCAAACCCTGGATCAACTAACAATCGTTCTCTGCTTATACCGGCTTTCTGGCACATCTGGATCTGCTTCTTTAAGAATGCCAATACATCGGATACGACATTGTCATACGTATAAGTATCCTGCATTGTTCGGGGCTGCCCTTGCATGTGCATAAGGCAAATTGCGGCGCTTGAATTGGCNACCTCAACAAGAGCAGCCTCATCTTTTAAACCTCTTATATCGTTAATAACTTCAGCTCCCGCGTTTATAGCTTCTTTAATAACGACAGCCTTACTGGTATCTACAGAAANACAAATATCGAAGTTTCTGGCGATTGCCTCCACCACGGGTATAACCCGATCTAATTCCTCGTCNACAGGAACTTCTTTGGCTCCGGGTCTTGTCGATTCGCCCCCTACGTCAATGAATACGGCTCCGTCGCCTATCATCTTTTTAGCGCGGCATAGGACCTTATCGACGTCAACTTTAAATCTATCTGCGCCCACGTGCCCTAATTCCCCGCCATCAGAAAACGAATCAGGNGTTACATTAACAATTCCCATGCAAACGGGATTGGATAGATTTATCTGCCTTTTTCCGGCTTTCAGGGATGTACTCAAGAGTAAGCCGCTTTGAACAAGTTACCGCAGCAGNATTGACTAGTGTTCGCTAGCTGGTCCGCCAATTTTATGCGCGTCGTCGCCTTTTTCCTTCTCGACTTTGCTGGCCTCGGCATCATTGTCATTTGAATCACCCCAATCAGCGGGGGGGCGTGGCTTCTTACCGTCCATAATATCGTTAATCTGTTCGGAATCGATGGTTTCGTATTCCATTAAGGCATCNTTCATCAGCTCCAGTAAATCTTGGTTGTTATCCAAAATTTCTCGTGCTTTGGTATAGCACTCATCCACGATCTTGCGAACTTCGCTGTCAATTGCCTTGGCAGTATCAATCGAAACAGACTTTGGTTGGGTCGCCGCAGATCTGCCAAGGAATACCTCTCCCTCATCTTCAGAATACAGCACCGGCCCTAATTTTTCCGAGAGACCCCATTTAGTAACCATGTTTCGGGCCATTTCTGTAGCCCGCTGAATGTCATTAGAGGCTCCTGTTGTTACGCCTTCTTTGCCTAATGTCATTTCTTCAGCGATTCGACCACCGTAGAGCGAGCAGATTTGGCTGAGGATATGTTGCCTGCTATAGCTATAACGATCCTCTTCAGGTAGAAACATTGTGACACCTAATGCCCGGCCACGCGGTATTATGCTGACTTTATAAACTGGATCATGGTCTGGCATCAGACGTCCTACGATGGCATGCCCTGATTCATGGTAGGCTGTGTTCAAGCGCTCCTTCTCGGACATCACCATCGACTTGCGTTCTGCACCCATCATTATCTTGTCCTTGGCCTTTTCAAATTCTTCCATGGTAACAAGNCGCCTGCTGGCTCGTGCGGCAAACAATGCTGCTTCATTGACCAAGTTGGCCAAATCAGCACCTGAGAATCCCGGCGTTCCCCGAGCGATCACTCCAGCCATGACCCGGTCATCGATCGGCACTTTACGCATGTGAACTTTTAATATTTGCTCTCGACCACGAATATCAGGCAGGCTCACAACAACCTGACGGTCAAATCGTCCGGGTCTAAGTAAGGCTGGGTCCAAAACATCAGGCCGGTTAGTGGCCGCCACCACAATGACNCCATCATTGGCTTCAAATCCGTCCATCTCCACTAGCAACTGGTTTAGTGTCTGCTCACGTTCATCGTGACCACCCCCTAAGCCAGCTCCTCGATGACGCCCCACCGCATCTATCTCATCGATGAAAACAATACATGGGGCTTGTTTCTTCGCTTGTTCAAACATATCACGCACACGGGATGCNCCAACGCCAACAAACATCTCAACAAAATCGGACCCAGAAATGGAAAAGAATGGCACCTTGGCCTCTCCCGCGATAGCCTTCGCCAAAAGAGTCTTACCAGTACCGGGTTGCCCCACCATAAGAATGCCGCGAGGGATGCGCCCGCCAAGCCGCTGAAACTTATCAGGCTCGCGCAGGAACTCCACAAGTTCCTGCACATCATCCTTGGCCTCATCGACACCTGCCACATCGGCAAAGGTTACCTTAATTTGATCTTCCCCCAAGAGTTTGGCTTTACTTTTTCCAAAAGACATAGGCCCACCCCTGCCTCCGGCACCACCTCCCTGCATCTGTCGCATGAAAAAGAAGAACAATGCAATTATTATCAGAATAGGAAAACTAGCTACCAGCAGTTGACTCCAAATACTTTGCTGTTCTGGCTCATTGGCAACTATTTCTACANTGTTTTCAAAAAGATCGCCCATCAATTGATCATCACCAATGAGGGGCATGATGGTACGAAATTGTGTACTGTCTGTGCGAACGCCTGAGATGTTAATGCCTGCCAGTTCTACGGCTGTCACACGACCCGAACGAACCTCCCGAATAAANTCGGAATAGTTAATATTGTCTTCCCGGGTTTCCTGATTTATGTTGTTGAAAACCGTTAACAGAACACCAGCTATGATCATCCAAAGAATTAAGTTTTTTGCCATATCGTTCAAGGATTTATCCTCTTAAATGTTGCATTGTTAAGGCCCTGAAACAGCCAAACTACAGTACTATTCGTCTTATTTATAACCAAGGTCTACAAATTGAATCTTACGCTCGAATTTTTAGTCAATTCTAACGTTAACACGAAAATTTGCACTCAAATTCAGCTTAANNCGAAATAANCACCCGCTAACAGGTAGATTTCGCTTGATTTTGTCCTAGAAGCCGCGGGTTTCCTAGTCTTTACAGTCCTGAAAGTTTCTCTCAATTCCTGTCGAAAAGATTCAAACCCTTCGCCTTGAAACACCTTTACCAGAAAATTCGCTCCAGGTTTCAAAACAGATCTGGACATATCTAGAGCCAGCTCAGCCAGGTTCATGGCCTGAGGCTGATCGATACCTTTCATTCCACTCATATTGGGGGCCATATCCGAAATTACAAGGTCGACCTGAGACCCACGCAGCTGATCAACCAGNTTATCGAGAACCCCCTGTTCCNTGAAATTCCCCTGCACGAACTCAACATTCGCGATTATGTCCATGGGCAATATGTCGCTGGCTATTACTCTCCCTCTATCGCCTACTAGCTCGGCAGCAACTTGAGACCACCCACCGGGGGCTGCTCCCAAATCCACTACTGTCATGCCAGGNTTGATAAAATTATCCTTGCGCTGGATCTCGAGCAATTTGTAGCTTGCGCGGGAACGGTAGCCTTCATACTTGCTCTTTTTAACGTAAGCATCATTGAAATGATCTCTTAACCATTGTTTACTGCTTTTTGATCGGGNCATGATTCTTAATCGGAAGCTGATGTTCCTATTTAGTAATTGTTGCTAGAATCCGTTTCTTTTTTTCTAGGATAGGGACTAGATGCATCTTTCAAGTACAGAGAAAAAACGATTTCGCNCTATAGGACACAAACTAAATCCCGTCGTAATCATTGCACAAAAAGGGTTGACGGAGAACATTAAGAAAGAGATAGAGCGTGCCCTGACCAATCATGAATTAATCAAAATCAAGTTGATTACTAGTAAGCGTGAAAACAAGAAGACAATTACTGAATTAATCTGTGAGGAATTCGAAGCGGAGTGCATTCATGCTATCGGTCACGTAATNCTTTTATATAGGGCTTCGCCGGAAGCCGACCCTCACTTGTCTAACCTGTCGCGCAAGCCTTCTTAGAGATATAGGACTGATCCTATTTCATACTGAACATCTCCGGCGGGCACTTTCACGACAACCTCGTCACCTTCGTTCTTACCCATTACAGCTCGAGCGATTGGAGAAACAACAGAGATCTTACCAGATGGCACGTCAGCTTCATCTTCACCTACGATTTTGTAGGTTACCGATTCATCCGTTTCAACGTTCAACAGCGTAATCGTAGAACCAAAAATGACACGCCCGGTTGATTCGATCTTAGTAACATCGATTATCTCTGAATCCGCGAGCTTACTCTCTATTTCAGTAATTCGGCCCTCACAGAAACTCTGTTGTTCCCGGGCAGCATGATACTCAGCATTCTCTCTGAGGTCGCCATGCTCTCTCGCCTCGGCAATTGCTGCTGAAATTCTCGGGCGTATCACACTCTTGAGTTCGTTGAGCTCCTCCCTCAAAGTTTCCGCTCCTGCAACCGTCATGGGTACCTTAACCATTGTTAAATCGCCATGTCATAAATTTGGAAATATCAAAGTGACTAATGTAATTTAGCGTGAAGATCCTGAATAGTGTACACGGAAACATTATTGCCGAACTTGAGCGCTTCACAAACTGCCAGTGCCCCTGCAATAGTGGTTGTACAAAACACATCGTGCCGCAAAGCAGTGCGCCTAATGGTCGAAGAATCCGCAATCGCCTGCTTACCTTCAGTCGTGTTGAACACTATCTGGATTTCATCGTTTTTTAACATATCGACTATATGAGGTCTACCTTCCGCTACTTTGTTAACACCGGTCACGGGAAGTCCCGCCTTCCCTATCACCTCAGCAGTGCCATGGGTGGCAACAAGGGAATACCCTAGCTCCATGAGATTTTTTGCCACTTCAACAACGTGATCCTTATCTCGGTCCCGAACGCTAATAAAAGCATTACCACTTGTTTCAATGACTTCACCGGCCCCCATTTGTGCCTTCGCATACGCTTCCGCAAAAGTCGCGCCCACTCCCATCACTTCCCCAGTGGATTTCATTTCCGGCCCCAGAATGGGATCAACACCAGGAAATTTATTAAACGGAAACACTGCCTCCTTTACAGCGAAGGTCTTGGGGATTATCTCTTCAGTAAATCCCTGCTCGTTCAAAGAAGTACCTATCATGCAGCGCGCCGCCACCTTCGCCAGCGACCGGCCTATACATTTCGAAACGAAAGGCACGGTGCGTGATGCTCGCGGATTTACTTCTATCACATAAATCTCTCCGTCCTGGTATGCGAGTTGGGCATTCATCAAACCTACCACGCCAAGTTCAAGGGCCAATGCTGAAACCTGTTCACGAATGCGATCCTGAACTTCAGTGGCCAAATTATAAGGCGGTAGCGAACANGCCGAGTCACCGGAGTGTATGCCGGCCTGCTCAATATGTTGCATTATCGCACCTACCACTACTTGCTCGCCGTCACTTACTGCATCCACATCAATTTCTATTGCGGAACTCAAAAAGTAGTCCAGCAGCACCGGACTCTCGTTAGAAACCATGACCGCTTCATGCATGTAACGCTTTAATTCTTCTTCATTGTAGACTATCTCCATAGCGCGGCCGCCGAGCACATAGGAAGGCCTAACCACCAATGGGTAGGATATATTGTTGGCCTCTTNTATGCCTTCCTCCACACTGCGTACGGTGCAATTTGGAGGTTGCCTAAGGCCCAGTTTTTGAATCAACTTCTGGAAGCGTTCCCGGTCTTCAGCCCGATCAATCGCATCGGGTGACGTCCCAATTACTGGCAGGCCAGCAAATTCTAACCTTCNCACTAGATTGAGTGGGGTTTGCCCGCCGAACTGTACAATCACGCCAACTGGCTTTTCGATGTGCGCGATTTCAATAACATCTTCGAAGGTCAAGGGTTCAAAGTACAGCCGATCAGAAACATTGTAATCAGTAGAAACTGTTTCAGGGTTACAGTTTACCATGATGGTTTCAAAGCCATCTTCCCGCATGGCCAGAGCTGCATGTACACAACAATAGTCAAACTCTATGCCTTGTCCGATGCGATTTGGACCTCCTCCTAGCACCATAATTTTCTTTTTGTCAGAAGGATCAGCCTCGCACTCTTCCTCATATGAGGAATACATGTAGGCAGTAGACGAAACAAATTCTGCTGCACAAGTATCTACCCGTTTGAATACCGGTCTTATGCCTAATTCATGTCGTACTTTTTGTACTTCCAGTTCAGGCACATTGAGTAATTGCGCAACCCGCTTATCCGAGAAGCCTTTGCGCTTCAGTCGAAACATATTGTCTTTATTGAGATTCGCTAGTTTTAATCCTGCAATTTGTTTTTCTGNTTCCACAAGGTCCCTGATTTGTTCCAAGAACCAGGGGTCTATGCCGGTTAAGTCATATACCGTGTTAATCGACCACTCCTGCCGGAAAGCATCGGCTACATACCAAATACGTTGGGCACCGGCTTCGGTAAGTTCCCGGGTTAGCACTTCTTTAGCATTGCTGAGTTTACTGTCCAGCACCGGATCAAATCCGCTCATACCAACCTCAAGTCCGCGCAGCGCTTTTTGTGCGGACTCCTGAAATGTACGGCCAATGGCCATAACCTCACCCACNGACTTCATCTGAGTGGTAATACGATCGTTGGCTTCTGGAAACTTTTCAAAGGTAAATCGAGGAATTTTCGTGACTACGTAATCGATCGTGGGTTCGAAAGAAGCCGGTGTAACTCCACCAGTAATTTCATTGCTCAGCTCATCCAGTGAGAATCCAATAGCAAGTTTGGCGGCAACCCTAGCGATCGGAAATCCCGTTGCCTTTGAAGCGAGCGCGGAGGATCTTGATACACGNGGGTTCATCTCGATGATAATCAGCTTACCATTCTCCGGATTGACCGCGAATTGTACGTTTGAACCACCGGTTTCTACGCCAATTTCTCTCAAAACTGCTATAGCAGCATTGCGCAGTTGCTGGTATTCCTTGTCGGTAAGGGTCTGAGCAGGAGCCACCGTGATAGAATCGCCAGTGTGTATTCCCATAGCATCGAGATTTTCAATAGAGCATACGATGATGCAATTGTCTTTCTTGTCGCGCACAACCTCTAGTTCAAATTCCTTCCATCCAATTAGAGATTCATCGATAAGTAATTCGTTGGTAGGTGAGAGTTCTAGACCCCGCGCGCAGATGTCGTCGAATTCTTCCTTGTTNTAGGCAATACCACCACCTGTGCCCCCTAGAGTAAACGAAGGCCTTATAATGCAGGGGAACCCAATCTTATCCAAAGCTTCATAGGCCTGTTCCATGTTATGGGCCATACCGTGCTGAGGGGTTTCCAGGCCAATCNCGGTCATCGCATTATCAAATAGCTCTCTGTCTTCTGCTTTATCGATAGCTTCGCAGCTGGCGCCGATCAACTCGACGGCATACTTTTTCAGGACACCATGTCGATTCAAGTCCAACGCGCAATTAAGAGCAGTCTGACCTCCCATGGTGGGCAAAATTGCATCAGGTCTTTCCTTCTCAATAATTTTCTCCACTATCGGCCATTTTACGGGTTCGATATAGGTGGAATCCGCCATTGAGGGGTCGGTCATGATAGTAGCTGGATTGGAATTTACTAGGATGACTCGATAGCCTTCTTCCTTAAGTGCTTGGCAAGCCTGAGCTCCTGAGTAATCAAATTCGCAAGCCTGTCCAATGACGATCGGGCCGGCTCCAAGAATTAGTATGCTGTTTATATCTGTTCTTCGTGGCATTTCGTTCTAACTATTAAGCGCTCCGCCAATTTTAAAGTTTTTGGAATGTGGATTGCGATTGTGTTCCATCAGGTCTATAAAGTGATCAAATAANGGAGAAACATCGTGAGGACCTGGACTTGCTTCCGGGTGACCTTGGAANCCGAAGGCAGGCTTATCGTTTCTTTCTATTCCCTGTAACGAACCATCGAAAAGCGATTTGTGTGTTGCCTCCAGATTACTAGGCAAGGATTCCGCATCGACTGCGAAGCCATGGTTCTGGCTGGTAATGATGACTGTTCCATTACGCAAATTTTGCACCGGATGATTTGCACCATGATGCCCAAGTTGCATTTTCACGGTTCTTGCTCCGCATGCTAACGCTAGTAATTGACAACCTAAGCAGATACCAAACAACGGCATATCACTGTCCAGAAAATCCGTAATGGCCTCTATTGCGTAATCACATGGTTCTGGATCTCCAGGCCCATTGGAAAGAAAGATGCCGTCGGGATTTAGGGTCAGTACTTCAACTGCGGGAGTTTGTGCCGGTACAACTGTTACTTCGCAACCCCGTTCCACCAGCATTCGTAAGATATTTCGCTTCAAACCGAAATCGTAGGCAACCACCCTAAAGCGAGAACCATGGGCAGAGCGGTAGCCGCTGACAATATCCCAGATTCCTTCCGACCATTGGTATTGCTTCGCGGCGCTAACTACTTTTGCAAGGTCCATGCCTTTGAGCCCAGGAAAATCTTTGGCTAACCCGACAGCTTTCTCTTCANTTTCTTTACTGAGATTTGCATTGGATAAAAGACAGCCATTAAGCGGACCCTTGCTCCTTAACAGACGCGTCAATCTGCGTGTATCAATCTCCGCAATGGCGATTACATTTCGTTCCTTCAGAAACTCATTCAAATCCTGACGTTTTCGCCAGTTACTCGCCAGTACAGGCAGATCCCTTATCACTAGCCCGGAAGCGTGAACTCTTTCAGACTCATTATCTTCTTCGTTCGTTCCGGTGTTACCGATGTGTGGGTAGGTAAGAGTGACAATTTGTTGAGCATAAGAAGGATCTGTGAGTATTTCCTGATAACCTGTCATAGCCGTGTTAAAAACAACTTCACCTGTGGAACTTCCTTTGGCTCCTATGCCGATACCCCTAAAAATANTTCCATCTTCCAATGCCAGTAAAGCTGCTTCAGTCACACTATCTCCCAACTAATCTATATGTTTTACAGGCGAAAAAAAACGGAATGAAGGCTCTCTTCACTCCGCTATCTGTATTAGCTCTGTACAAAATTTCAAGTTCTCAGTATTTGATATACTGAGCGAGCATTTTACATAAATTCCTCAAGACTTGTCTATGCGAAAGTGCGCCAGCTCTTAGTTTAAAAACTACAGACCAAGAACTTCTCCCATAGAGTAAACGCCGTTTTCTTTTCCGAAAACCCATTGAGCGGCTCGCACTGCTCCATTGGCAAAAGTCATTCGACCAGTAGCGCGGTGAGTGATCTCTAAGCTTTCACCTAGACCGGCAAAAATGACGGTATGATCACCGACTATATCTCCTGCTCGAATCGTCGAGAATCCTATTGCGTTACGATCTCTTTTCGCANTGGTTCCCTCCCGTCCATAGATTGCAATTTCCTTCAAATCTCGGCCGAGAACGTTAGCTATAGTCTCTCCCATTTTCAGAGCGGTCCCGGATGGAGCATCCTTCTTATCCCGGTGATGGGCCTCNAAAATTTCGATATCCACCTGATCACCCAACACTTTAGTTGCCTCCTCAAGTAGGCGAAAACACAGATTCACACCGATACTCATATTTGGCGCAAACACGATGGGGATCGATTCGCCCGCAGCAAAAATTACCTGCTTTTGTTCCGCTGCGAATCCGGTGGTACCGATAACCATAGCTTTGCCGTGCTCCTGACAAAAGTCTATATGTTCAAGGGTCGCTTCAGGCGCAGTGAAATCTATCATCACATCAAAATCAGAGGCCGACTCCACATCACTTACAGCCTCTACACCGTTTGCGACACCTGTCGCCAACACTCCTACATCCAGTCCGAGATGAGGATCATCCGCCAAAACGGTTGCCGCGGTGATTTTTAGCTCTTCGTGCCTTTCATTAAGAGCCTCCACAATACTGAGGCCCATACGTCCTNCTGCACCTGCAATTGCCACTCTAACCATTGTGTTCCTTACCTTACCTACCTAGGTTAAATTGTAGTGAAGTATACAGGGGGTATCTGCTTAGCTGAAAGTATTGATCTGGCCATTAATAACCAAGAGATCTCAAAGTCACGGGGTATTAGGCCCAACTTGCTCTTATAAGGATTTGGTTGATATCGACAAAACTTCTTTACCCTCTGCNAACTAATACTAGNCAGATGTCTTAATGGTCAAATAAGTTAATTAAACCTGGGTATACTAGATTTTAGAAAATGTTGGCCAGGAGGCACCGGATCTTTCAGCTCTACCCGATCACAATGATGTAGTCTAGAACTGCTCTGCAGCTAAGTTCATCATCGGTGCGGCTCCTGCGCCTATCTCTTCAACCATGGCCTTAGATTTAGGCAGCATACGGCTCAGAAAGAATTCGCCTGTCTTGATCAGACCCGTCAGATAATCCTGATTTTGAGATTCTTCAGAAATCTCTGCGATGCAAGCAGCAAGAATTCGTACCCACATGAAACTGTAAAGAGTTAGCCCCATTAGCTCCATGTAAGCATAAGAAGCAGCTCCTACTTCATCAGGATTTCCCCTTGCGCGATCGATTATGGTTTCAGTTGTTTCAATCAGTCGCTGCCGACTTTCTGCAAATAGCCTAAGGTAAGGTTGCATGTCCTTTACCGATTGCTGGCTAGAAGCGAAAGTTTCCATTTGGGCAAGTAGCACCTTTAGTAGCTTGCCGTTGTTACGAACTATTTTCCGNCCCATCAGATCGAGAGCCTGGATTCCGTTAGCACCCTCGTAAATTTGAGCAATGCGAGCGTCCCTAACATTTTGTTCAAGTCCCCACTCTACCACGTAACCGTGACCACCGAGCACCTGTTGCCCCAGCACACAGGACTCGAACCCGCGATCGGTACTATAGGCTTTCTGTACGGGTATCAGAAGGCCTACCAGCTGTTCGGCTTGCTTACGTGCACCCTCTTCGGGGTGGAAGCGCATGATATCGAGCTGGAATGCCGCGTACAATGACAAGGCTCTCCCAGCTACCACATTGGCACGCATGGTTAGCAACATGCGACGTACATCCGGGTGAACCAGAATCGGATCGGCCACATTTTTTAGCTGCTTTGGACCAGTAGCCGCCCTGCCTTGCAGCCGTTCCTTAGCGTAATCCGAGGCCACTTGGTAGGAACTCTCGGCCAACCCATTTCCCTGCAGCCCCATGGATAAACGAGCGTAATTCATCATCGTGAACATTGTAGCCAAGCCGTTGTTACACTCGCCGACCAGATAGCCCTTAGAATTTTCGAAGTTCATTACACAAGTTGCTGAAGCTTTTATGCCCATCTTGTGTTCAATGGACCCACATGTCACATTATTAGAAACACCGGTCACTTCTCCTCGCTCATCAATAAGTATCTTGGGAACCAAGAACATAGAAATCCCACTCGACCCCGAAGGCGCATCAGGCAACTTGGCTAATACAAGGTGAATAATATTCTCTGTTAAATCATGGTCACCACCTGTGATAAAAATCTTTGTGCCCTTTATAAGATAACTGCCGTTGGAATCGGGTATCGCTTTAGTGTTTATCATGCTTAGGTCAGTGCCCGCTTGAGGCTCGGTAAGGCACATGGTTCCTGACCAATTCCCTTGATACAATTTTGGCAAATAGGTCCGCCTTAATTCCTCATTAGCATGTTGGCTAAGCGCAAGAGTAGTCCCCGTAGTTAGTATTGTATAAAGCGCAAATGAAGAATTNGCACCAAAAGTCATCTCCTCAATTAGAGCAGACAATACTTTCGGCATGCCTTGCCCTCCGTAATTAACATCTCCGGTAAGGCTAGACCATCCTCCTTCTGTCCATGCAGCATAGGCTTCTTTGAATCCAGTTGGAGTAGTTACTGCGCCTTTGTCGAGACTACAACCCTCTTGGTCGCCGGATTGATTGAGAGGCGCAACGAGTCCTTCTATTAATTTGCCAGCCTCCTCCAGGATAGCGTTGATAAGACTGTCGGTGACTTCTTCAGTATCAGGCATAGCTGAAAAGATTTCTTCAGCTTTAAACACCTTCCTCAGCAGGAACTGCATGTCCGCAATTGGAGCGCGATAATTAGTCATTCTCTGTTACCCGAAAATTTCGAAAACCAAAGTGCAATTACACGTGCTGCGTAAGAAACGCTAAGAGGAAGGTTTATCAGAATTGGTACTTNATAGAGCCGTAAGCGACACGGCCGTTCTGATCTAGAATACGAGTTGTCGAGTTCAGAATCTGCGTGGTTTTTTCATTGAAGATGTTACGGATACCAAATGAAATTATCGCGCGATCATTGTTACCTGTCTTGACACTGTAACCATACTGAAGATCTACAGTAGTAACATTGTCTACAAAGGCGTTAATTTCCTCGAGATCCAACTCGCTGATGTCCTTGAAGGAGTCGAAGTAATTTGTGATAGCGCTGGCAGTGTGATTTCCGAACTCCCAGCTCAGCATCAGGCTGCTTTGTAATTCTGGGCTTATAACCCGCTCACCCGTGCCTCTAATGTCGGAATCGACCAAATCCAGCAAACTGCCGTTGTTCTTAAATTCCTGAACGTANGTAGCCTTTGTGGAGAGCGTAAACTGACCAAAGCGATTGGTCTCCCAGACATAGGACGCCCCTAGGTCAAAACCCGTTGATTCCAGGTTTGAGCCGATTAGCGGATTATCGAGATTAAATTCATTGATCGCAGAGTCTTCGATGTAGAGCTGCGGTATACCACCCTGCCAATCTTTGGCCAAGTTGCCCGTTGGAATATCTTTTATCTGCTGCTGCCAAGCATCGGCGCGTAGATTTAGGTTCAATCCTTCGATGGGAGCAAACCCAACACCAAAGTTAAAATTTAGAGCTTCTTCAACTTGTATGCCTTGAAAATCTTTTGCTTCTACATTGCGGGCTATGCTGATTAGAGGCTTATCGCCAATTACAGAGGTGGAAGCAATACGGAAGCTGCCAAAACTATCAGGGTCAATCGGGGCAACATCCTGGGCCCTGGCGACTTGCAGGCTAACACCTATTAACAGGCTAATTGCAATTTGTAGTACTGCTCTGTTCATCGGCTTTAATTCTTGACTGTTGTCTTGGGGCCCTACTCAGCTACCCAGGGTTAGACTGCATTATATGCTCGCCTACTAATCACTTCACACACCCGTGTGATCTTATCAAATTGGCTGACGATTTTGCATATATTTTCTGCATTTAAATGCGAGCCAGCATAATGAGGGTCTATTGGAATCTGCTCGTCATCCAGCCCAGTTAAGTTAATCTTTTGCTTAATAAATCAATTATATAAGTGATGTTATCTAGTAGATATCGGCACTACTGTTTGCTCGGTGGTAAGCTTTCCTAGCAGCTCCTGCACTGTCACANCCTGCCCGGGCAACACTAATCCAGGGGCCAGGTCCGCAATAGGTTGCAACACAAAGCGGCGCTGATGGGCTCTAGGGTGGGGTAACTTGAGCTTAGGTTTATTAACCTGCAAATTTCCAAAACAGATAAGATCTAGATCGAGTGAACGAGATTCATTTGCAAATCCTCCACGCTTTCGACCGAATGCAATCTCGATCCGATGAAGCTCTTGAAGCAGTTGCGACGGGGTCGTCCCTGGTTTCGGGTAGACTATCTCCACCGCATTTATAAAGGGTAGAGTACCGGACGAGCAATCAACTGGGTCTGTGCAGTAAAAAGTTGATAACAACGGTGGACGGATGCTGAGTAACGCCACTTCAGCTGCAGCCAACTTAATTACTTCGACAGGACTACCTGCTTCCGAAACCAAATTCGACCCTAAGCTGACGATCGCTGTCACATTACTTNTATCTTCAAGCGTGATATTGGTCTGAGAATTCATGTACTGCATCAACAAATGTCGTCACATTATCTGGATTTACACCGGGAGATATACCGTGACCTAAATTGAAAACATGACCAGGGCCGGCGCCATAATTTTGAATGATATTTTCAACTTCGGCTCTAATTATAGATGGTGACGCATATAGTATTGATGGATCCAGATTACCCTGCAAAGCCACTTTGTCGCCAACTCTCCGTCGTGCATCGCCGATATTTATGGTCCAATCTAGCCCTATCGCCTGGCAACCAGAATCCGCGATCGATTCCAACCACAACCCACCGCCCTTGGTAAACAGAATTATCGGGACCTTGCGCCCCTCGTGTTCCTTAATCAGCTTACCAACGATATTCCGCATGTATTGNAACGAGAATGCAGCGTAACAACTTGTTGTGAGTACNCCGCCCCAAGTATCAAATATTTGAACAGCCTGTGCACCAGCACGAATTTGCGCATTAAGATAATCCGTGACCGCATCCGCTAATTTGCCTAACAAAAGGTGCATCGCCTCTGGATTGTCATACATAAACTGCTTCGCGCTACGAAAATCCTTACTGCTACCNCCTTCAATCATATAGGTGGCTAGCGTCCAGGGGCTTCCCGAGAAGCCGATCAAGGGTACCGTGCCATTCAGCTCTTCACGGATGAGAGTCACCGCGTCTGTAACATAAGACAGTTCCCTGGCGACATTAATTTCTGGTAGATGTTCTACATCTGTTGCTGTCTTGATCACTTTTTGAAATCTAGGCCCTTCTCCTTCGGAGAAATACAAGCCTTGGCCGAGAGCATCGGGAATGGTCAGGATATCTGAAAATAAGATAGCAGCGTCCAAGGGGTAGCGACGCAGCGGTTGCAAAGTTACTTCACAGGCAAGCTCTGGGCTCTTACAAAGCGTAAGAAAATCTCCTGCTCGTTTACGGATAGATCGATATTCTGGTAAATAGCGCCCAGCTTGTCGCATCATCCATACCGGGGTGACATCAACCGGTTCTCGCAACAATGCCCGGAGAAAGCGATCGTTCTTCAATGTCAAGCCTAATGTCCTTTCATCTTATCTGTGTTGTCACAACTATGAGCGACTATACTTTACCATTGGAAGCTATTGCCTAGAGAGTACCGGAGTGTTCCAAAAAAGGGGCTCAATTGTACACGAGACTTTATCAGACACAATGACATGGTGAATCGAAAGTGTCAGTTAAAATTCAGCCTGGGCCAGTGAAATACTGATTTAATACGGTCAGTATTCTTATCCAAAAGTTAAGTAAATGTAGTATTTCTCATGGATGATTAAAGGCTTCTCCCATCTGTGCGGCCTTTCGAATGCTCCAATATCATCGCTGTCCACGCTCGAAGGGATTAAAGGCAAGTTGCGAGGTTTCAACATAGTGCTTTAAGATTCCTCACAAAGCCCCTGGCCAGCAGTCAAAGTCGAACGAAGTAATTCGCTAGCGATNTCACCTTTAATCACTGCATTACCAATTCCTTTGAGTAAAACGAACCGTATCTCGCCAAGTTCTGCTTTTTTATCAGATGACATCAAATCGAGATACTGCTCCACTGTTATATTAGCTGGAGGCACAACTGACATTCCATAATTAGTCTCTAAAACAGTGCGAACACGCTGAGCGCTTGACGCATCGAGCCAGCCCAAGCGCAGAGAAAGATCTGCCGCCATCACCATACCCATTGCCACGGCCTCTCCATGCAACCAAGTCCCATAGCCCTCAGCAGTTTCAATGGCATGCCCAAAGGTGTGCCCCAAGTTAAGTAGAGCTCGAATTCCTTTTTCTTTTTCATCCTGAGCGACAATCTGGGCTTTCAATTCACAGCAAGTTTTAATAACTTGTATTAGGTATGAGTCATTCAGCCCTCCGATCGCCTCACTGTTCTCCGCGAGCCAATCGAAGAACTCGAGATTTTTTATCAATCCGTATTTGAGCACTTCTGCCAATCCAGCTTTAATTTCACGCTCGGGTAAACTGTTCAGTATCTGTGTATCGGATACTACACAGCGTGGCTGGTAGAAAGATCCAATCATATTTTTACCCAACGAATGATTAACCCCGGTTTTACCTCCTACTGATGAATCAACTTGAGCAAGTAGGGTAGTCGGTACCTGAATGTAACCAATACCACGCTGGTAAGTAGCGGCTGCAAAGCCGACAATATCACCGATGACACCTCCACCTAGCGCTAGAAGCGTAGTGTGCCTATCAAACTTGTTCCGTAAGAGGTAATCATAAATTTGGCTGACTATCTCTAAGTTCTTATGTTTTTCCCCGTCTGGCAAGATAAACTCCCCAGCACACCGAGTACCGAGCATGGATTTAACAGATTCTAGGTAGAGGGGGGCGACTACATCATTAGTGATCACCACCAGTTTCCCTTTACCTAAGTAGGGATTAAGCAGCGAACTATCCTCAAGACAATTGCTACCAATAAAGATTGGGTAGCTATGATCACCGAGATTAACATTTACCTTATGCATCTTACGTTAGTCTTTTAATTTCTTTCGATTGCTTTCCTAATCCGGGAGTTTACTAGCCACTTCTGAAAGGCGTTCGCCTATATCGCGGCTAACAGATTTCGGATTACTACGTTTGGTGTCTACCACTATATCTGCAACTTCACGGTAGAGTGGATCACGGATCTCCATGAGTTCCCGAATACGTTTTTCCAAGCTTGAAGTCTGTAACAAGGGCCGATTCTTGTCACGGCTTGTGCGCATGACTTGTTGTTTGATTGAGGCACACAAGTAGACGACTACACCCCGTTTTTTCAAACGTTGCCGATTGTCTCTTGATAGCACTGCACCTCCCCCAGTGGCTAGCACGATGTTCTTCTTTTTACTTAGTTGATCAATCATACGGATTTCTCTGGACCTGAATCCACTTTCTCCTTCCACATCAAATATCCAAGGTATATCTGCTCCCGTCGATACTTCTATTTCTTGATCAGAATCGTAAAAATCAATACCTAGGTGTTCCGCCAAGGCACGCCCGACTGTGGTCTTGCCNACCCCCATGGGGCCGACAAGGAAAATATTGCCGGANTAGTTCATATCCATTTTACCAACAAGAATTTGACCGAAGTATTGTACTCGCAAAACCGCCCAAGCCCCGAGCAACACAAATCTCTGCATCCAAATTTATCAACATCCGTCCAATTGGGGCCAGCCCCTACTGAAAAGTCAAGAATAACACCGATTTATTGTTATCCAGGTGTATAATGTTCGCTGCGGGTTTTTTAAATCTCCAACCGGGAAACCTACCCGGATCAGAGGCTTAAACCAAGTGCAGTCTAAGATACAAGTTTACTTTAAATGGGCAGCGCTAATTGGCATAGCTGGGCTGTCTGGCATCATTATGGTCGCAAGTTCCGCTTACTTGTATCTCGCACCATTACTTCCCTCTGCCGAGACGTATAAGGATGTGCAGCTAGAAACTCCGCTGAGAATTTATACCTCAGATAATCGCCTTATCGACGAAATTGGCAACCGCCGAAACCCAATAGAATATGAGGATATTCCCAAGATTCTGACCGATGCTCTCATCGCGACAGAAGATGTGCGCTTCTATTCCCACCCTGGGGTAGATATTCAGAGCCTATTACGCGGGTTTTATGGGTTTCTGAGTGGACAGCGTCTTGGCGGAGGCAGCACGATTACCATGCAGCTGGCCAACAACCTGTCTTTCGATAGCGATAATGTCTATCTTCGCAAGTTCAAGGAGATTCCATTCGCGCTTCAGATCCAACGGGAGCTCTCTAAGGAGGAAATTCTAACCCTTTATCTGAATACCATTTACTTCGGTGCAGGAGCCGATGGCGTCGGCGCTGCAGCTTTTGTGTATTACGGCAAAGACATCAGCGAACTCACCCTAGCGGAGTCCGCTATGATGATCTCTCTGCTGCCTTGTCCTTCAACATGTAATCCATTGAGTAACCCAGAGCTGGCTGTCACTCGTCGGGAAAGCCGCCTGAACAACATGCTCAATGAAAATATGATTAGTCAAGCTGAGTACGACGTAGCGAACAATGCACCGGTTACCGCCCGGAGAAGGAATCGCAACATCGAGGTCGCTGCTCCGTATGTTGCGGAAATGGTCAGGCAACAGCTTTACCAGCAGTTTCGTGAAGAAACCTATTCAAAAGGCTTCGAAGTTATCACCACTATTGATGGCCCCAAACAACTCGCTGCAAATGAAGCTATCATAAATGGTCTGGAAACCTACTACGACAAGCGCCATGGCTATAGGGGCCCTGATGCCCATTATCCGGCTGACCCACTCGATTCTCGGGCAATTTGGCTTGAGCACCTGCAACCTGTTCCTACATACGGTAATCAACAACCGGCCATTGTAACGGAGATTCTGGATCTCTCTTTTTCGGCTCTACTCAAATCAGGTGACTCCATCTCGGTGCCTTGGGAGGGGATAAGCTGGGCGTATACTTATCGATCACGCAATGAAGCCTGGCCTCCACCTCAAAAAGCGTCTGATGTAGTCAAAGTTGGCGATCTAATTCGCATCCGTCAGGCCGAAAGCTACTGGGAATTAGGCCAAATCCCAGATATCCAAGGCGCTCTGGTTGCTATATCCCCAACTAATGGCGAAATCCTAGCTCTGGTGGGTGGCTATGATTTCGGGCGGAGCCAGGTGAACCGGGCGATCACTCCCAGACCACCAGGGTCTAATTTTAAACCGTTTCTCTATGGGGCTGCTCTGGAACACGGCTTCACTGCGGCTAGTACCATTAATGACGCACCTATTACGCGCGGCAGCTATCGCCCAAATAACTATGAAAATAATTTCCTGGGTCCAATCACACTGCGCTATGCGCTTAAGCAGTCACGAAACGTACCGGCGGTTCGACTTTACGATCAACTGGGTTCGAGTAAGGTCTTACCATTCGCTGCAAAATTTGGATTCCAAACGCAGAACTTCCCGAGTAACGATTTGACAGTTGCGCTCGGTAGCCAGGATGTCCAACCTCTAGAATTGGTTACCGGCTACTCAGTTATTGCTAATGGCGGATACAAAGTCGATCCATGGTTTATCAAGGAAGTAACTAGCATCGCCGATGGTGTTTTGTATCGAGCAAACCCGGTGGTAGTCTGTAAAGATTGCGCTCATAGTAATGTCGAAGAGGGCAATACCATCTACCCAGCGCCGAGAATTATCGATGAGCGAGTTGCATATATACTCAACTCAATGTTGCGATCGGTCATCGAGGAAGGCAGTGGTAATCGTGTACAGCGTGAATTGGGTCGCAGCGATCTGATGGGCAAGACTGGAACAACCAATGGCCCTCAGGAACTTTGGTTCTCAGGGTTTAATCGAGACATCGCTAGTACAGTTTTCGTTGGTTTTGACCAGCCTGAGCCTTTAGGCGAACAGGAGCAGGGCGCCACTGTAGCGGTACCAATCTGGATCGATTTTATGAGTGCCGCACTTAAAGGAGCGCCAGAAAACACCATGAATCGGCCTGACGGCATAGTTGACCGCCTAATAAACAAGACGACCGGACAACTGGCTACACCAGGCGACCCCGATACGATGTTCGAATACTTCCGAGTCGAGAATGCTTCAGAACCTTCACCGGCTCAATTACCGGTTACAGAACTAGATGAGCAGCAAGAAAAAGAACTCTCCACTGAAACTATATTCTGACCAAATTTACAAAAACAAAAGCACCCGGCAGAAATTAAGACGCAAAGTCCCGAGCCTAATACGACATAGGCCTATTTAGCAATTTAGGATTGATCAAAGAGACAACGAGACATAGCGTCTCCGTAAGTTTTTATAACTTTCTGCTGCCAAACCTTTTCTTGAANCGATCTACGCGACCACCCGAATCAAGAATTTTCTGCTTTCCTGTATAGAAAGGATGACATTCTGAGCAAACCTCTATCAGGATATCTTTCCCTAAGGTCGACCGGGTCTCTATAACATTTCCGCAACTACAAGTCGCCTTGATCAATCCGTAATTCGGATGAATGTCAGCTTTCATGGTACTTCCTCTAAGTTGATGTCATTACACCGGTTTCTTGCTGAGGTACAGTACCCCATCTAGGTCATTTGCTGAAATGGGAGTACACCACGCAAGGGGCGAGCATTCTAACAGAGAATAAATCAGACGCAAACGTTAGATACTAGAGAGGACCGGCGGTTATTTCTCGCGCAAGTCAAGGTGGTTGCGAACGACTTCCTCCATGATGCTGGCAAACAGCTCATTAATAAGGTCAGGATTAAGATCTTGATCTACGCATAGAGTTCTGAGCTCAGCAAATTTTTGGGACTCTCGCCCTGCATCGAACGCATCGAGCCCTCTGTTTGCTTTAAGCAAACCAACCTTGTGTGTAAGCGCAAAGCGTGAAGCCAGTAATTCGACTAGTTTTTTATCTATCTGATCGATTTTTTTTCTAAGTTCCAGCAACTCCACTGGCACGTTTCCTGAGTTCATTTCGCTTACCCGGATATAGAATCCACTGCCTTTACAGCTCCGATTGTTGGGCCCCTACAGTAACAAGGCAAACCCTACTATGCCCTTTTTCGCTGCAC
This sequence comes from Gammaproteobacteria bacterium, assembly GCA_002712055.1. GTDB lineage: Bacteria > Pseudomonadota > Gammaproteobacteria > Pseudomonadales > Pseudohongiellaceae > UBA9145. The sequence continues at coordinate 26,131 of PARV01000022.1, forward strand.
GCCGCAGTATAAACTATCACACTATTCGACACAGCCCTCCCCTGACTTTCATGTCCGCTCGGTTGTTTGGTAACCCGATTATATTTACACTGCAAAGCAATCCACCTTTCAAGTCTCTCTTAATACCAATGTCACCCAATGAGCCTGTCAAGTATCGCGGTCTGATAATCAGGGTGGCAATACCATCACCTTTGCGTCGGTTGTTCGATTATTTGCCGCCAGTCGGGGAAGAATCGAGCATAAAACCAGGTATGCGCGTATGTGTATCTTTTGGTAAGCGCGAAGTCATCGGCGTAGTCATTGAATCTACAAGGGGATCAACTCTTGATCCTAATCGACTTAAACCGATCGGAACCATACTTGATAGAGAACCGTTGTTCAGCCCAGCGCTATTCAAAACGCTCATGTGGGGGGCAGCCTACTATCAACATCCAATCGGAGAAGTCTTCCAAGCAGCTCTGCCGGTTAAGTTGCGTTCAAAGTATCCCTTGAAAGCTGACACCGCAGTCTATCGATTGGCTGGCCCAATCGGTTTGGATATAAGAAACTCACTAAAGCGAGCAAAAATGCAGAAAGCCTTGCTGAAACTGGTCGAATCAGAATCCGAAGTCAGCAGAAGTCGAATAAATAGAGCAGGCTTCAAAAATGGGATATTGAATCAATTACTAAAAAAGAATCTACTGAAAAAACATATGATCGCCTCAGAGCAATCAGTCAGTTTCGCACCGCTGGCAAATCCTAACACCCAGCAATTGCCACTCAACGATGCGCAAAAAATCGCACTGAAGGCAATTCTAAAAAAGCCCGATTCTTTTGCCTGCTATTTGATTGACGGGGTTACTGGATCTGGAAAGACTGAAGTCTATATGCAGCTCATGCAACATCANCTCGCAGCCGGTCGCCAATGTCTGGTTTTGGTGCCAGAGATTAGTCTGACCCCTCAAACTGTCTCTCGTTTTAGAGAACGGTTTTCTTGCCCTGTTGTCGTTCTCCACTCTGGACTAAGTGATGTCACTAGATTGGCCTCATGGAGCAATTCACGTGAAGGCAGCGCTGCCATTACCATTGGNACACGTTCCGCCATATTCACCCCCCTCGCTAATCCCGGCATGATTATAGTGGATGAAGAACACGATGCCTCCTTCAAACAACAGGAAGGATTCCGCTACTCAGCTCGAGACCTCGCGGTTGTTCGCGCCAAGCAAGAAGATATTCCTATCATTCTGGGCTCTGCCACACCGTGCCTGGAGAGCCTTCACAACTGTATGATTGCTAAGTTTGAGCATCTACGGTTGGGTAAGCGAGCTGGCGAGGCGACGCCTGTAACCNCAGAGATTGTTGATATTTCAAACAGCATTCTGGAATCAGGATTTTCGGAGCAACTGCTTTACAAAATTCAAAAACAGCTGGATTTAGGTAATCAAGTACTGGTGTTCATTAATCGTCGGGGATTTGCTCCGGTACTTATGTGTAATTCGTGTGGATGGATCGCCGAATGCGACAAATGCATTGCCCAGTTGACTGTTCATACCAAACAACCGGGGCTACGCTGCCACCATTGTGGAACAATAGATCAATTACCAGACAGGTGCCCAACCTGCAAAGCCGTCCGCCTGTCAACCTTTGGCATCGGCACTCAGAAAATCGAACTATTTTTGGAAAAGCGATTTCCTCTTGTTCCTGTTTTGCGCGTCGATCGAGATTCCATCCGCAGTAAAAAGTTATTTGAAAGTATGCTGGGGCAGGTTAACAGTGGCAATCCTTGCATTCTGCTTGGTACGCAGATGCTAGCCAAGGGGCACCACTTCCCGGGGATTACACTGGTAGCCGTTCTTGATGCGGACAGTGGTTTATTTAGTGCTGATTTCCGGGGTCAGGAGCACGTCGCCCAGACCATCACCCAAGTGTCTGGCCGAGCCGGCCGATCTAATCGAAAGGGAGAAGTGCTAATACAGTCTCGCCATGCAGAGCACGCAACTCTGCAGTCGCTGGCGCAGGGTAGTTATGCCGAGTTTGCCGCTTTGTTACTCAAAGAGCGTAAAAACTCAGCGATGCCCCCATTTAGTAAACTAACACTTCTCAGAGCCGAAGCTGTAGAAATGGATGCAGCCATTGGCTTTCTTAGTAAAGTTAACTTCATCATTACCGAGATGTGTAGAAATGGCCAGTTTGCAATCGATCGGATTGGTCCCATTCCGGCACCCATGGAAAAAAAGGCAGGAAAATTTCGAGGGCAACTGATCTTGAAGAGCGCTCCCCGAGGTATGATGCAGGAATTTCTTTCACAGCTGTGTCTTCGTATCGAAGCTCTTCGACCACCTGCTAGTGTCCGATGGAGTGTCGATGTGGATGCACAAGACCTCACTTAAAAGAGCAACGACGTCTACAAACAAGGCGATTTCAACTATAGCTTCCCCTAGAACAACCGATAATTTGGATGCTTTGTTGGCTTTTTTGCGAAAATTATTAGATTAAAAATAATAAGTTACATGGAAACTTTTTTGTAATGACTCAGGATTTTGCCAAAATCAGACCAGAACCGTTGTTGGAGAAAACCCCTATAGAATCTCCACCCGCGTGGCCTCTGATGATTACTGGTATTTTTGTCGGCCTTTCAGTCGGCGTGTCTGCGTGCGTGTTGTTCTACCTCTCCGGTAACGTGCCACCCTTCAATACGAACAACACTATCGAGTCCAGCGCGACTTTCGTGGAAGAAGAGCAATTTACTCCCATTGAGGAAATTTCCGGCAAGGAAGAGTTAGAACTGGAGTTCTACCGTGAATTGCGAAACTGGGAAGTACCTGTGGACGCGAAACCCGTTGAGCTGACACCAGAACAAANAAAAAATCAGCTNTCGAAAAACTATTTGCCCTCGCAACTGGACGCTACCTACATATTACAGACAGGGGCTTTTCAGCAGAGAGAACTGGCCTACCAAGAAATGGAGCGCCAATTAGCTCTAGGCATCAACGCTACTGTCAGACCAGAAGATTTTCCGGGACGTACTCTTTACCTAGTTCAATCCGGCCCGTATTCAACATCCCGTGAACTTAACGAAGTTGAGGATTTGCTCCAAAAACATAAAATCCGAAGTATACGAACGAGCCTACGCTGAAAGATCACTTNCGCGAGAACATAGAATTTATTTTTCATAAATCCTGTGCTGAGAATATTTGCCGTTAGTGTAATATCCCCTTTCCCTACCTTAATATCCTGCCGAGTTGTCATATTTTGTGCGGTCTGTGGTATTTTAGATTGAGATCTAAAAAAGGAGATTGGATTTGGAACAATACAAAGGCACTACCATTGTCTCTGTGCGACGTGATAATAAAGTTGTGATCGGCGGGGATGGCCAAGTTTCACAGGGTAGCACCGTCATGAAAGGAAACGCTCGCAAAGTGCGCAGATTATACAAGGATCAGGTCCTCGCTGGCTTTGCCGGTGGCACTGCTGATGCTTTCGCTTTGTTCGAACGATTTGAAGAGCAGCTAGAAAAACATCACGGCAAGCTTATTAAGGCTGCTGTAGAACTCGCCAAGCTTTGGCGCACCGAACGAGCTTTGCGACGCCTAGAAGCTCTGCTGGTTGTGGCTGACAAAGAAGCTTCCTTAATTGTTACGGGAAATGGAGACGTGATAGAACCAGATGACTCAATCATGGCGATAGGGTCAGGTGGCCCATTTGCTTTGGCTGCATCACGAGCACTAATACAAAATACCAGCTTAGACGCCCGAGCAATTGTTGAAAAAAGCCTAGCAATTGCCGCCAACATTTGCGTATATACCAATATGAACCTTACCGTTGAAGAACTGGATATTAGTTAGTGAAACGGACTATAAATACCAACCATTTTACTAAAGCTGCTTATGTCTACAATGACGCCTAGAGAAATCACATCTGAACTCGACAAACATATTGTTGGGCAAGTATCCGCCAAACGTGCCGTGGCGATTGCGCTCAGGAATCGTTGGCGGCGCATGAAACTTAATGAAGAATTACGCAGTGAGATTACACCGAAAAATATTCTGATGATTGGACCTACAGGGGTCGGTAAAACCGAGATAGCCCGCCGGCTTGCTAAATTGGCTCAGGCTCCATTTATTAAAGTAGAAGCAACCAAGTTCACCGAAGTAGGATATGTCGGACGTGACGTAGAATCTATTGTTCGCGATTTGGCCGATGTCGCTGTAAAGATGATTCGCGAAAAAGAAATCCAAAAGGTGAAACACCTAGCAGAAGATCTAGCGGAAGACAGAATTCTCGATGTTCTTCTCCCTCAAGCTCGTTCAGATGAAGATGAAGCAAGTGAAGAAGACACCCATTTCAGTGCGAGGCAGCTGTTTAGGAAAAAACTTCGCCAAGGGGACCTCGATGACAAGAATATCGAAATAAAGATATCAGAATCGCCGGCCGGTATCGAAATCATGGCACCTCCTGGCCTCGAAGATATGACAAACCAACTAAAGAGCATGTTCTCTAATATAAATACTGGGCGCAAAAAAGCCCATCGTATGACAGTCAAGGCTGCCCTGAAACACGTAAAAGACGAAGAAGCAGCAAAGCTAATAAATGAAGAGGAAATTAAGAATCGAGCTGTTGAAGCTACCGAACAGACAGGCATTGTGTTTATCGATGAAATCGATAAAGTAACGAATCGCCATGATCATGCTAATGCTGGAGTTTCCCGAGAAGGCGTGCAACGCGACCTACTTCCCTTGATAGAGGGATCCACGGTGAATACTAAGTATGGCAGCATAAAGAGCGATCATATTCTGTTCATCGCATCAGGCGCTTTTCATCTTTCTAAACCCTCAGATCTTATACCGGAATTGCAGGGTCGCTTGCCTATACGGGTTGAACTTGATCCTTTAACGGCGAAGGACTTCGAGCGCATTCTTGAAGAACCGGATGCTTCGCTCACGGAACAATATCAGGCGTTACTAGGTACTGAGGACCTGGAGATAGCCTTCAGCAAGGATGGCATCNAAAAGATTGCAGAAATCGCGTGGCAAGTAAACGAAAGGACAGAAAACATAGGGGCTCGTAGACTTCATACAGTAATGGAACGGTTGTTGGAGAGTACGTCTTTCTCTGCCTCTGATTTGGCAGTAGGAGCTAGTAAGGAATTGATTATCGATAAAGCATACGTGGAGGAACAACTGGACGAACTGGCCAAGGATGAAGACTTGAGTCGTTATATACTCTGATTGTTATAATAAGACCTGGACTATCCATGAATGCTGACCTTCCCACCGAAATAAAATTACACAAGCAATCATCGACTCTTGAACTCGTATTTGCAAATGACGTCGAATTCCGGTTAAGTAGCGAATACTTGCGAGTTCACTCTCCTTCCGCTGAAGTACGCGGCCACGGGAAGGGTCAGGAAGTTCTCCAGATTGGGAAGCGCCGGGTAAAACTAGTCAACATCGAAATAGTAGGCAACTACGCCATTAAGCTGATTTTCGATGATGGTCATGAAACCGGTATTTATAGTTGGTCCTATTTACGTGAGCTTTGCACCAACCAGGATCAGCTGTGGAATGCTTATCTTTCAAAATTGGAAGCTAATGGGGCAAGTCGAGATGAATTGCCCCCCGGAGTCGAGGCAATTAACATTATGCCCCTGTCTACTGAGTAACCCCGAAATTTCAGTCGTCTTATACAAGCCATTATTCTTATGACAGCTCCTCCTGAAAGCGATGAAACCACGCACTTTGGTTACAAAGAAGTTCCTATTGCTGAAAAGGAAAAACGCGTCGGTCACGTGTTCCGATCCGTAGCCAGCCGTTATGACATAATGAACGATGTAATGTCTCTCGGGACCCATCGTCTCATCAAAAGATTTACCCTTGAACTGAGTGCTCTTCGTCCCAAACAGAAAGTACTAGACCTAGCAGGAGGTACTGGAGACTTCAGTATTCAAATTTCACCCATAGTTGGTAAAGAAGGACGAGTGGTACTCGCTGATATAAATGACACAATGTTACAGATTGGTCGGGACCGCATCATAAACAAAGGTTTGGATAACAATGTAGACTTTATAAGAGTAAATGCAGAACAANTGCCTTTTGAACAAGATACTTTCGATTTTGTTTGCATCGCTTATGGTTTGCGAAACATCACTGATAAGGANTCTGCGTTGTCATCCATACGACAAGTGTTAAAGCCGGGTGGCAGACTATTGATTTTGGAATTCTCTAAACCCCAAAATACATTTTTGACTAAAGCTTACCACGCTTATTCCAACCTTTGGCCAGTAATGGGCAAATTAATTACAGGCGATGCCGCTAGTTATCGTTACCTGATCGAATCCATCGACATGCATCCTGGGCAGGAATCTCTTCTGGCAATGATGACAACCGCTGGCCTAGTAGACTGCAAGTATCACAATGTAATGAATGGTATCTGTGCTGTACACGTGGGTTTTAAAGCTACTAGAAATCCAAGCGAATGAGGTGACCTCTTGAACGAGTTGCTTGGGCCGATAGCAATACGCCCAGTCGAAGATCTACTCAATAGGGTATTGGCAAAAGATTCCTATCTGCAGAGCCGCTTAAAAACTTTTTCGGGAAAGTCATTGCAGATCTCCGTTCACCCGCCGGGTACAACGGTCACTGTACTATTCGAGCAAGACCGGATCCGGCTATTATCATCCCCTGCGGAATTACTGGATATTGAGATTACGGCCAGTATCAGAGGCAATGTTAGCGAATTGCTCCCTCTACTCATTGAGAAACCCGATAGAAGGCCACTCTCAAATCCAGCTATCACAATCACTGGTGACATTAACTTTATCCAAGATATCTATGCAAGTTTGCATAACCTGGATATCGATTGGGAAGACTACCTAGCCCCTATGTTAGGGAATTTGATTACCAATGAACTCAGCCAGTTCGGCAAAGACCTACAGGAATGGACTCAACAGGTCAGCTCAAATATGAAGCGTAATGTAGATGAATACCTGAAAGAAGAAGAACGGATATTCCCAAAGAAAGAACAACTTAAGGATTTTAGTGAGGAGCTGGAACGTCTTAAGCTTAAAATTGACCGAGTCAAAGCCAAATTCAACGTTCTTTATGAGCGACTAGACAGACTAAACAACACATAAATAAGCGATTGCTTGGGTACACGTTCTTGTTCACTTATCGCTCAGGTGTTATCTTGGCTCCCCGCAAAAAAAGCTGAACAGTTACCACTTCTTCGTGTCCCATTTACCTCGCCTGATCAAGGTTATTCGTATCGTCGCAAAACATCGGCTCGATGACTTTTTACCTCAACAAACTAAGGCGCTGAAGCAGAAGGAATTAACCGCTCTTCGCTTGCTCCTAATCCCTTTTCGTTTACCTCGTATATTTAGAAGCACAGACAAGCGAAACAGAAACCGTCGACTACGTGAAGCAATGGAGGAACTGGGACCCGTTTACATAAAGTTTGGTCAGCTCCTGTCAACGCGCCGCGATTTCCTCGACCGTAATTTAGCAGATGAATTACAGTCACTACAGGATAATGTTCCACCCTTTAACTCTCCGACGGTACAAAACATTGTTGAGGATGCGCTTGGTGTAAAAAGTGAGCAACTATTTAAGCAGCTCGATATTGAACCGCTTGCTTCAGCATCAGTGGCTCAGGTACATAAGGCAAAGTTACAAAATAATGATGAAGTCGTTGTAAAAGTTATTCGCCCGGGTATCGAAAGCACCATTGCTGCAGATCTGAAATTACTGAAGTGGATAGCCAGCTTGTTAGAAGCTTACTCCAACATTGGCAAGCGACTTAGACTTATTGAAGTTGTAAACGACTACGAGAAAGTTATCTTCGGCGAACTTGACTTACAAATCGAGGCGGCCAACACATCCCAACTTAGAAGCAACTTCGAAAACTCGGATGTATTGTATGTGCCCAAAGTATATTGGAATTATACGCGTAAGAATGTATTGGTATTAGAGCGCATCCACGGGATACCGGTCACAGATACCGACTCACTTAGAGATCTCAAAGTTAACCTCAAAAAGCTAGCTGAAACCGGTGTTGATATTTTCTTTACGCAAGTGTTTGAGCACAACTTCTTCCATGCTGACATGCATCCGGGAAACATATTCGTTTCAAGCGAAAACCCAAAGTCACCAAGTTATATTGCCATTGATTGTGCAATTATTGGCTCCTTAAGTGACGACGACCAAGAATATCTTGCCAAAAACCTGCTTGCTATTTTTAAGAGAGACTATCGGCGAGTAGCAGAGTTGCACATTGCCAGCGGGTGGGTACCCAAAACAACCAATATGCATGAGTTCGAATTTGCTATGCGCACTGTGTGCGAACCGATCTTTGAAAAGCCTCTAAAAGAAATTTCGTTTGGTCAATTGCTGATGCAACTCTTTCGAACAGCGGGAAAATTTGACATGGAGGTCCAGCCTTCGTTGGTACTTCTTCAGAAGACNCTTCTAAACATCGAAGGACTTGGAAGACAACTTTATCCCGAACTAGACATTTGGAAAACCGCGCTACCATATCTCGAAAATTGGAACAATGAGCGATTGAATCCTCTTAACCTTCTGTCAAAAATACAGGAAAATATGCCGAAGTGGATCGATCAACTTCCTAATCTCCCATTGCTGTTTATCAATGCCTCCACTCAGAGCAGTAAATTAAGTGAAATTAACAAGTCGTTGGTTAGGCAACAGCAAATAGCTGAGAAAAAACTAGAAAGACAACGACGCCTGTCGCGAAACAGCGGCCTACTGGCTCTCTTGTTTGCTGCATTTTCTCTGATACCTGTAGTCAGCGAAACACTAGCTCATATTCCCGCGGCAACGTTAGGACTCGGTTTGCTTGGNGTCTACCTTTTGTGTTTTAGACGTTGAAAGCGCATACTAAGCTGATGCCTTCTTACCTGGATCAGATCAATTGGAACAGTAACGGATTGGTGCCGGTTGTCACTCAAGATGCCTCCAACGGTCGCGTATTGATGCAGGCTTGGATTAATAGAGAAGCATTAGAGGCAACAATCACGGAAAATCGTGCCATATACTGGTCCAGATCGCGCAGTAAATTGTGGCGTAAAGGTGACGAATCGGGAAACGTACAAAAACTTGTGGGTGTATATCTAGATTGCGACAATGACGCTTTGTGCTATCAGGTTGAACCAATAGGAGGCGTATCGTGTCACACTGGGAGGGAGAGTTGCTTTTTTCAGAGGTTGGACAATGAGACCTGGGTGACGGAAGATCCTATCCTGAAGGATCCAGTAACTATGTATGGTGGAACATAGGTAAGGTATTCTTAATAAGCATAATCCGAAAGACAGATCACAATGAGTGAAGTACTAAAGGAACTGGCAACGGTTCTGGAGCAGCGTAAGTTAGCGTCCAGTGAAAATTCCTATGTTGCTAGTTTGTACAAACAGGGATTGAGGAAAATTCTGCAAAAAGTTGAAGAAGAAACCCAGGAGACAGTCGAGGCAGCAAAAAAATGCAACTCTACAAACGAGGAAACTAAATCCGCCGTAATTCACGAAACGGCTGATCTTTGGTTTCACACACTGGTTATGCTGAGCTATCTGGATTTAGGTCCTGGCCAAGTATTGGAAGAACTCGAAAAACGCTTTAATATATCGGGCCTTGAAGAAAAGGCATCCCGACACAATTAACTAATTATAAAGCAATTTATAATTAGCGGTTGGAAGAGGAGGTAGGTTATGGGAGTAGGTGGAATTGGAATTTGGCAACTGCTGATCATTCTGTTGATCGTTGTGATGCTGTTTGGCACTAAGAAATTGAGAAATCTTGGTTCGGACCTTGGTGGCGCCTTAAAGGGATTTAAAAACGCTGTAAAGGACGATGATAGTGCAAAGAACGATAGTACTGACGAGAACCAGCCGTCCGAAAACACAGACGAGAGCAGCAGCGAAACTGTTGATATAACCGCAGAGAAAGTCGCAGAAAAAGCTGAGGAAGAATAGGATCTNCAGCCTTTCTTTTCTGAGAGCTCGAAAACCTGTCGCGCTTCAATACTTTATAGTGCGACTCCGGGTCATTTGAATGCAGCCCCAGTTAATTACTGCAACTTCATTCCATGTTTAATATCCATTCAACTGAAATTCTTTTAATCCTGATTATTGCCTTGCTTGTAATCGGACCGGAGCGGCTTCCGGCTGCAATTAAGACAGCCGGATTGTGGATGGGTCGTTTCCGCCGTTCTTTTTACAAGGTGAAAGCTGAAATAGAAAGAGAGCTGAATACGGACGAGATTCGCCGGCAGCTCCACAACGAATCTGTTATCGAAGAAGTCGAGAAAGCCAAATCAAGAGTGGAAGGAATCGCAAAAGAAACAGAAACATCTGTTAATAAAATAGTCAGCTCAGAAAACTTTGATCCGGGCGCATCACAAGCCACAAACGACCAATCTTCAGAAGAGAAATCTATAAAGGAAGAATTGCAAGAGGTTGGTGACAGCGTTGAAGAGGTANCCAAGCAAATTTACAGCGGTGGCGAGAATCCCAAGTTGGTAAAAGAATCTACAGAGAAGGGCAAAACGTCTTCAGAGCGAGAAATAAAGTCGAAAAATGGTATCAGCTGAAGACGAGAAAGAGCTAACACTCATCGACCACCTGGTAGAGCTTCGCGATCGCATCCTTAAAAGCGTCTCAGCGATTCTCCTGCTGTTTCTGGGCCTTTTTTACTGGGCAAATGATATTTATATCTATGTCGCTGGACCGTTGTTGGCGGCTTTGCCAGAAGGATCAACCATGATAGCAATTGATCCAACATCGCCTTTTTTCGCTCCATTTAAGCTAACGTTTTATGTCTCCTTCTTGCTTGCTGCTCCTTATATTCTTTTCCAAACGTGGTCGTTCATAGCGCCCGGTCTATATAAAAATGAGAAGACACTTGCCATACCATTGTTTATTTCAAGTGTAGTGCTGTTTTACGGCGGCTTAGCATTTGCCCGCTACATTCTGTTTGGCATCGTCTTTCGTTTTTTCATTTCAGTGGCACCTGAAGGAATCCAGGTTGCTCCTGATATCAGTAGCTTTCTGAGTTTTGCACTGGCAATATTCTTCGCTTTCGGGATTGCCTTTGAGATTCCTATCGCCGTGTTCCTTTGTATCTGGGCAGGCCTAGCTGAGCCAGATTCGCTCGCTCAGAAACGGCCCTACGTCGTAGTAGGCTGCTTCGTTGTAGCCATGCTTCTTACCCCCCCTGATCCTTTCACACAGTCCATGCTCGCCCTACCCATGTGGGCACTGTTTGAGTTGGGTATTTTAGCCGGCCGCCTTAGCCGTAAGCGCCAGAAAGAGGAGGAGAACGAAGAAGAACAGGCGTCGAACCAGTAGCTCATGCCTTCAGGATAAACGTAACCGGCCCATCATTTTCTAGGGTAACAAGCATGTCAGCTGCGAACTGACCACTGCTAACCAAATCATACTTGTTAATCGCCTGCTCCACTAAGTAATCATAGAGCTTTTCGGCTTCGACAGGTGGTTTGGCGGAAGAGAAACTAGGCCGTAGCCCCTTTTCGGTCGACGCGACCAACGTAAATTGTGAAACCAATAGCAAGCCGCCTTCAACATCCCGGATGCTTAGGTTCATTTTATTGTCTAAATCGGAGAATACTCGGTAAGAAAGAATTTTTTGCAGTAACCCGTCAGCGTTTGCTTGTGTGTCCGGTTCCTCGATTCCTATAAAGGCAAGTAAACCAGTCCCAATTTCCGCGTAAACCGTGTCTTTAATTCTGACCTGAGCCCAATTAACGCGTTGAATAAGAGTTATCATGCAAGTACTCAGTAATTCCCGAAAGGGGTATTAATAGTAATATTTTGCTTTCCTCCATTTAAATCCGATAGCTAGCTGGCAGATTCAAGTTTCTTCGCTATTTCCTGANAGGCGCGTATGAGCGCATCAATGTTGCCTGGTTCCGACGCAGAATGTCCAGCTTCCCGAACGATATGCAATGCTGAATTGGTCCAGCGATCATGTAAATCCAGTGCATTATTAAGCGGACATACCATGTCATACCGACCATGGATAATTAGTCCGGGAATCTCTGCAATACTATCCATATTCTCCAAGATTTGATTTTCGTCTATGAAACCCTTATTCATAAAATAATGTAATTCGATACGTGACATAGCTAAGGCATTGTGAGGTTTGGTGAACCTGGACATGGCTTCTGCACTAGGTCGCAGCTTCGAGCAATTGGCTTCCCAAGCGGACCAAGCCTTTGCTGCTGCCATTTGTGCTAGTTCGTCCTCTCCAGTCAGACGCGCGTAGTACGAAGCGAATAAGTCCGCATGCTCCGCCTTTGGGATTGCCCTTAAGAATTCTTGCCAGTAATCAGGAAAAACTCTATTTGCTCCATCGGCGTAGAGCCAATCCAGATCACATTGACGACATAGAAAAATGCCACGCAGAATTAGCGCGAGCACTCGACTCGGATAGTGTTGCGCATAGAGTAAGCTTAGGGTAGATCCCCATGAGCCGCCAAACAACACCCACTGCTCAATTCCAAGATGACCACGTATGGCTTCGATATCAGCTATCAAGTGCTGAGTGGTATTTTCCGCGAGNTCCGCATGCGGTGTCGATCGACCACAGCCACGCTGATCGAATGTGACTATGCGAAATGCTTCTGGGTCATAAAAGCGACGCGAAGATGCATCACATCCACTTCCTGGTCCTCCGTGGACAAACAAGACCGGAATACCATCGATGTTTCCCGCCTCATCAATGTAAAGCTCGTGTATCGCGGATACTTTTAACTTGTGACGTTTGTANGGCTTTATTTCTGGGAACAGGGCTAACACTGTTTTTCCTTTTTTTGTACGACCTTGGCCTGACAGCTANGGTAGGACACTGCCCGGCGAATCGCTAAGACCGGTGTTTGTTAAACAAATCGAGAACAGCAACATTGGTGAACCCTTCATCTTGCAAATGCGCAGCGTGTAGGCGGCTCATCATGCCCTTGTCGCAGTAAAGNAGATACCGTTTAGTGGAATCAAGCTTAGTAAACTTAGTCCGCAATTGGTAAAAGGGAATCGTCAAGATATCGGTTCCTTCATTGTGACGTATTGAATTCAGTGGACTTATTTGCATATCGTTAGGATGCCTTATGTCAATCACCGTACTACTTGTATCTACATCTTGAACAACAACCACATCACTAGAAACATGGTTAAAATCTTTTTCTATCTCTGTGATTAGTTGGAAACGGGCTTGCTCAATAGCCAATTCCAGCACTTTAAAATCGAATNGGGCTTCTTCCCGCTCTATTCGTTCCGGCTTCCCCTTAGTAGTGGGCTTACGCGATATAGCCGCACAATACTCAGGAACGTTTCTAGAAAATTCTTCAGTACCAATCTTTCGCGCAATATCGATAATTTCCTGCTTATTACAGGTACTGAGTGGGCGCAGAATGAGGGAAGCCGATACCTGGTCAATTAAGGCCATGTTTTGAAGCGTCTGACTAGACACCTGCGCGACACTGTCGCCAGTGACCAGTGCATTTACGCCCAATCTGGCAGCAACTTGGTCGGCCGCCCTTAGCATCATACGCTTGAGAATCACCCCCATCTGGGAATCCTCCACCTTACAAAGGATCTCTTCTAGCACTGCCTCGAATGGTACCGAAACAAATTTTACACGGTGCGAACTGTGGTATTTCATCCATAGGTACAGCGCAACTTCTTTCACTGCCAGCTCATGGGCCTTACCTCCAAGATTGAAAAAGCAGTAGTGAATTTGAAGACCTCGTTTAATACCGAGGAAGCTAGAGACCGAGGAATCAAAACCACCAGAAACCAAGGAAAGAGCTGCATCCTGGCAACCAAGAGGGAAGCCACCTAAGCCTTTAATCTTTCGNTTCACCATGAAAAGTGAATCATCGCGTATCTCAAGAGCAACTGTGATGTCGGGATTCTCCAGCTTCACTCCTAGTGCTTCGGTGCACCGATTTAATTCGCCTCCCACGCAGCGCTCAACGTCCACCGATTTAAATACATGTTTGCCAGTACGCTTACAGCGAACCGCGAAAGTCTTGCCCCGTAAACTTTCAGCATGGTGTTGCATCGCCAACCCCATTATTCCTTCCATGTTAGGCAAATCGTATTTGTCAACTTCCAGAAACTGGCTAATACCAGGCGTGTAACTTAATCGGTTAGAGATGTTGTGGAGAAGCCCTTGATCAGTGCAATAAGTCTCTACTTCGAGACTATCCCATTCTCCAGTAACCCTCACCTCCTCGTCGAATTCCAAGAGTACGGCTCGGATGTTCTTACGCAACTGTCGAATAAAACGTCGGCGCACCGGTCGACTTTTTATAGTTATCTCAGGAAACAACTTAACAAGGTACAACATGCGTCTTCTCAGTTGGGCAAATGCGAGTAAGAATTCGGTTTTAGACCTTACAAACAGGTCAAACAGGAGCTCAAATGTTAATGCCGCGTATTTTGTTCAGAATTTGAATAAACACCCAATCATAATGGTATAAAAATTACTGCACACTTACTTAGTGTTTTTTTTGTTGAAGTTTCTACCCAGCTCCAGTAAATTCGGGCCTTGCGCTATNACTNCTGGCATATATTTTGCTCTTCCGCATACACACAAGGCAAGCCTCACACTGAAGTTTATCTAACNAGTAGTGTGGCCCTGGAAAAAATGGCAAGAACTAGTGCCCCGGCGCGCTTAAAAAGCGCACAGCAGATTCGGCTTTTATGGCTTGTAGTCGAGTCTGTAATTTGAGATGCGATCATAAGTCATGAATATCAAGTAGTCGAAAATCGATTAGGAGAAAGATAACAAATGAAATCAAAGTTGGAATACATCTGGTTGGACGGCTATGAACCAACCCAAAGTTTACGTAGCAAGACTCTAGTGAAATCAGATTTTGGCGGCACTCTGGAAGAATGCCCTGAATGGTCATTCGACGGTAGTTCCACTCAGCAGGCAACAGGTGAAGACTCTGACTGCCTCCTTAAACCCGTTGCTTTATACCCTGACCCAGATCGCGCTAATGCCTGGTTAGTCATGACAGAAGTTTTAAACGCTGATGCAACTCCTCATAAATCAAATGGTCGAGCAACCATAGACGATGACGATGGCGATTTCTGGTTCGGTTTCGAGCAAGAATATTTCCTCTGGGATGTCAAGACCAACCAGCCTCCTGGCTTTCCCGCTAACGGTTTCCCAGGGCCTCAGGGGCCCTACTACTGCTCTGTGGGAGCGCTCAATGCCCACGGCCGAGACTGTGTCGAAGATCACCTAGATTTGTGTCTCGAAGCAGGCATCAATCTGGAGGGCATCAATGCCGAAGTAGCGGCTGGGCAGTGGGAATTCCAAGTATTCGCCGAGGGAGCCAAACGAGCCGGCGACGAGACTTGGATCACACGCTACCTGTTAGAAAGGACTGCTGAACGTTATGGCCTAGCTATTAACTGGGATCCAAAACCGATGGGTCGTGATCTCGACTGGAACGGTTCAGGCATGCATGCAAACTTCTCCAACGGAGTGATGCGTGAAGTAGGCGATGAAGGGATTTTTACTAAGATCTGCGAAGCCTTCAGTAAGAACGTAGACCGTCACATAAGTGTTTACGGTGCTGGAAACGAGAACCGGCTGACAGGCCTACATGAAACTCAAGCTATTGATCAATTTAGCTATGCTGTATCGGATCGTGGTGCCTCCATCCGAATCCCGGTAGCGACAGTGCAGAGTGGATGGAAAGGTCGACTAGAAGACCGTCGTACTGCTTCCAATGCTGATCCTTATAAAGTAGCGGCAGCAATTATCCGGACTACCAAAGAAGGTCTGGCTGGTTAAAATAGTGGTCTAGGCAAAAATAAGCCCGGGCCCTACCGGGCTTTTTTTTGTCACGAAATTCGCGACTTCTGAGGTAATTGCGGAACGCACTGTTTTGGTGCATAATTGCCCTCCCTGGTTCTATTGGTATCCCTCCAACGGTTGGATTTACCTGGGACATTGCTCATCAGCGCTGATTTTATAGTTCATCGAGTCGGTTTACCCACAGCGCACTAAGATCTGGGCAAAACTCGACAACCAGTACTAAGTGGATAAAACTAATCGTATCTCAAACCTGGCCAATGATTTATCCGGGTTTAGTAAGAGGTGAACAAACAGTAGAGTGCCCCAAGATAGTGTACATAAACGATTACTTGACCATTTAAAAACTGGGGTTGTGCTGTTAGATAACAGGCTCCGCCTACTATATCTAAACACCGCAGCAGAGTCTCTGCTTGGTGTCAGTGATCGCAAGGCCAACCAGTTATTTATCGGTGACGTCATTTTCAAAGCAGAAGAAGATATATCCGATATGCAAACGGCCCTTGCTAAAAATGTGAGCTTCACCAAACGGAGAGCGGAGTTAAAGGTCTCACACAACAAGATTATATTTGTGGACTACACCATTGACCCATTTGAGGAGAATGGCGAGACCCAGGCACTTTTAGAGCTGAACTCAGCGGCGCATTCGCACCGAATCAACCGCGAAGAGTCTTTACATTCCGCCCACATTACTACTCGTGAATTGGTTCGAGGCCTGGCTCACGAGATTAAAAATCCTCTTGGTGGCATACGTGGGGCTGCCCAGTTGCTGGCCCAAGAAAACAAAGACGTCGAACTTACTGATTATACCAATGTCATTATCGAGGAAGCTGACCGTCTGCATAACCTTGTGGACCGCCTCGTCGGATCTCGTAAGCCTCTAGATTTAAAGGATACCAATATTCATGAGGTGCTAGATCGGGTGCGCAGTCTGGTAGAGGTAGAAGTCAGCGGCTATGGAATCAATCTTCAGTGCGATTACGATCCCAGCATTCCCCCCGTGCACGCCGATTCGGAGCAACTTATACAGGCGATGTTTAACATCGTGCGTAATGCGATGCAGTCACTAAACAGCCCAGATGTCAATCATCAATTAGGCAAGATCATGCTCCGGACACGCGTTTTGCGTAACGTGACAATCGGTACAAATTTTCACCGGTTGGCCGCAAGTATCGAAGTTATAGATAACGGACCGGGGATACCAGAAAATATGATAGATACAATTTTCTACCCAATGATCAGTGGTCGTCCTGATGGAACCGGACTAGGATTACCAATCACCCATGGCATTATCAACCAACACAAGGGCATGATTGAATGTGCGAGCAAGGTAGAAGAAACAATATTCACAGTGGTACTGCCAATTTTAGAATCAAAGAATTAGCAGCTTTAATAGAAAGACAAGACACATATAAGTAGGTGCTTAACAATGAGTGCACATAATTCGGTTTGGATACTCGACGATGACCGATCTATTCGTTGGGTGCTCGAGAAGTCGCTCAGCAAGACAGGAATGAATACAGTAAGTTTCGAAAATGGAGACGATCTGTTGCGTCGTCTAGAACAAGAGTCACCGGACGCCATCATCAGTGATATTCGAATGCCAGGTATAAGCGGGCTCGACCTACTGTCAACTATCCAAGAGAGTCACCCCGAGTTGCCGGTCATTATCATGACTGCATATTCGGACCTCGACAGCACGGTGTCCTCCTATAACCGTGGTGCGTTCGAATACCTGCCAAAACCTTTCGATATCGAAGAAGCTGTAGCTATGACTAAGCGTGCTCTAGATCACGCGCGCTCGCGAGATACAGATACCAATAAGGAGGTCGTTGAGAAAGATCAACAGATAATCGGTGAAGCTCCTTCCATGCAGGAAGTATTTCGAGCCATCGGACGCCTTTCCAACTCTAACATCTCCGTCCTGATTACTGGTGAGTCAGGTACAGGTAAGGAATTGGTAGCCCATGCCTTGCACCGTCACAGCCCAAGAAAAGAAAAGCCCTTCGTGCCACTAAATGTTGCCGCTATTCCGAAGCAACTTATCGAGTCCGAATTATTCGGGCACGAAAAAGGGGCATTCACTGGCGCCACCCAGCAGCGAACCGGCCGCTTCGAACAATCTAATGGTGGCACGCTTTTTCTCGATGAAATCGGTGACATGCCCCCTGATACTCAGACCCGTTTGCTAAGAGTGCTATCCGATAGCGAGTTTTACCGGGTTGGGGGACAGTCTTCTATTAAGGTCGACGTCCGTATTATTGCCGCTACGCATCAAAATTTGGAAAAGTTGGTGGAAGAACACACATTCCGAGAAGATTTGTTTCATAGATTAAATGTTATCCGTATCCATATTCCCAAGCTTTGTGATCGCCGTGAAGATATCCCTAGGCTTACCAGCCATTTCCTCAAAGCGGCGGCGGAAGAACTGGAAGTTGCTCCCAAGGTATTACGTCCTGAGACTGAAAAATTCCTGACTGGATTGAATTGGCCAGGAAATGTACGCCAATTAGAAAACTTTTGTCGCTGGGTTACGGTTATGGCGTCTAGCCGCGAAGTCTATCTTACCGACCTGCCTCCAGAGTTTTCCCACCAAGAAATGGATACCAGCAATACCGGGATTTGGACGCAAGCTTTGCGAACCTGGGCCGACCAGCAGTTGAGTCTGGGTAACACCAGCATACTGGACGAAGCAACTCCTGTATTTGAAAGGACTCTCATCGATATAGCCCTGAAGCATACATCAGGACGTAGAAAAGAAGCTGCAAACTTGCTTGGCTGGGGCCGCAACACCTTAACCCGCAAGATAAAAGAGCAAGGAATTATCCATTCAAAATCCTCGGCTACTAACCTTAATGATTAGTAAAATAGATGGTTAAAACTTGATCAATATTGTGCTTTTTGAGCCAGAAATACCTCAAAATACGGGAAATATCATCCGTTTAGCCGCAAACACGGGTTCACAACTACATCTAATTAAACCCCTCGGATTTGATCTGGAAGACAAAAAATTGCGTCGTGCTGGCCTGGATTATCACGAATATGCTGGGATCTATATTTATGAGAACTGGCTGGAATTTAGTAAAAGCCATGAAAATTCCAGGCTCTTCGGTATCAGTACCAAGGGAACCCGTTGCTACAGCGAAGTGCAGTATCTACGCGAAGATTTCCTAATTTTTGGTCCAGAGACCCGTGGACTACCGGAAACCGCCCGAGACATGCTAGGCCCTGAGCTTCTGCTCAGAATACCGATGCTTCCTAAAAGTCGTAGCCTAAATTTGTCCAACGCAGTTGCGCTAATCGTCTACGAAGCCTGGCGTCAGCTAGGCTTCTCAGAAGGAACATGAACCAGATGATTACTTACTGAACAGTTTCCGATGCTGGAGGTTCAGTATCGGAAGCTCCCTCCTCGTTCGCTTGCTGGGCTTGGGTCTGCTTCTGCTGCGCATACAGCGCTTCGAAGTTAATCGGCGAAAGCATTAAAGCTGGAAAACTGCCTTTTACAACGAAGGAATCAATAGATTCTCGGGCATAGGGAAACAGTATATTGGGACATACTGTAGCAAGTAACTGCTCCAGTTGGGCATCATCAAAATCCTTGCAGAGGAACAACCCGGCTTGGTGCACTTCTACCAAAAAGGCAGCCTGCTCTTCCAATTGAGCCTCGGCTGTTAACACAAGAACGACCTCGTAGATGTCGTCCTGAATCTTATTACTGCGCGTCTTGATGTCAAAGTTGATCTTTGGATTCCATTGCCCTTGGAAAGCCTGCGGGCTACGTGGTGATTCGAAGGACGAATCTTTTAGGTACAACCGCTGCAATGCAAACTGTGGCCCTTCAGGTTGGTCCGCGCCATCTGCCGCTGTAGAAGCGGCCTGTGAATTGTTCTCGTCTTCTGCCATTATTGTTCCTATCTACTTTCCAGTTATAAACACTAAGGATACGTATTCAGTTACTTTTGTACGAGTGGAAGCGATTGTGCTTTCCATTCAGTAAGCCCACCCGCCAATCTGACCACATCAGCATGACCTGCTTCCTGCAATATCTTAGCGGCTTGCCCGGAATGCTGGCCCAACTTGCACACTACCACCACCGGTTTATCCTTATATTTCCAAACCTCTGTAATGCGTTGTTTCAGCTTAGTCATTGGGATATTAATCGAATCCACAATATGTCCACTTTCGAATTCTTTCTTTTCTCTTACATCGACCACAATCGCGTCTTTACGATTAATTAGCATAACCGCCTGTTGTGGACCCACCGAGCTACCTGATGTGCGCCGGTGATACATTATAATAACACCGAGTGTAACTACCCACATGGAGGATAAATACAGGTGATTGCCTATGAATTCAAAAAACTGTGCCATCTGAGCTATACAACCCCGCCCTAGTTCTTAATCTAGAACTTATCGAAACTTCCTAACGGGTTTGGCCAAAAAAGGCGAGCAGTATACACGTGTAGAGGTCTGTAAAGAAGGTTTCTTAGCCGCTTACAGTATTCGAAATCTATCGAGACAAACATGCGATAACTCGCTTAAAAAGTTGCTTTCGATGATAATAGCAGCTCCGCTAATTGAGCCCAGTAGGAACAAATACTACTCAATGACAGCCAAGAAAACTGCTCTCCTTGTTATCCTAGATGGCTGGGGTTATAGAGAGCACTCCGATTA
Source organism: Gammaproteobacteria bacterium (assembly GCA_002712055.1). Lineage (GTDB taxonomy): Bacteria > Pseudomonadota > Gammaproteobacteria > Pseudomonadales > Pseudohongiellaceae > UBA9145. The sequence continues at coordinate 46,640 of PARV01000022.1, forward strand.
CAACGCCATATATGCAGCTAATAGTCCCAACTGGGATGCATTGTGGGCCGACCGTGCCCATACGCTTATCGATACCTCGGGCAAATCTGCTGGCTTACCAGCCGGGCAGATGGGTAACTCTGAAGTCGGACACATGAATCTAGGTGCTGGTCGGATTGTCTACCAGAGTCTGACACGTATCGACAAAGAAATTGAAGAGGGCCGGTTTTTCAAAAATCCCGCCCTTGTTGGCGCAATAGATAAAGCCTCCAAAGCTGATTCGGCAGTGCATGTGTTTGGCCTGATATCGCCAGGCGGAATTCATAGCCACGAAAACCAAATCATGGCTATGCTTAAACTGGCCCTGGATAAAGGAGCCTCTAAGGTATATTTGCACGCATTTCTTGACGGTAGAGATACCCCACCACGCAGTGCTCTTCCATCATTGATAAAAGCGGATAACTTTCTGCAGGCTTCAGGTAAAGGTCGAATTGCAACTATCTGCGGCCGGTTTTATGCAATGGACAGAGATAATCGTTGGGAGAGAGTACAGCCAGCCTACGACATGCTGACTGAGGGCAAAGCGAATTTCAGTTTCGCAAACGTTAGTGAGGGACTTAAGGCAGCATATGATCGCGGCGAAGACGACGAATTTGTGCAAGCTACCCTGATTGGAGATTCTGCTTCAGGTCCTGCTACCGTGAATAACAAGGATATCGTGATCTTCATGAATTTTCGGGCTGACCGTGCCAGGGAAATGACTCGCGCATTTGTTGAAGACGATTTTTCTGGATTCGCGCGGGCCGTCCGCCCAACGCTAAGTGAGTTCGTTATGCTCACTGAGTATGCGGCCGACATCAGTGCGAGCTGCGCCTACTCTCCACAAAAACTAGAAAACGTACTAGGTGCTTACCTTTCTAACCTTGGCAAAACGCAACTACGTATCGCTGAAACTGAAAAATACGCGCATGTGACCTTCTTCTTTAATGGTGGACGCGAGGCACCTTTTGAAAACGAAACTCGTTCCCTAGTGCCATCTCCCAAGGTTAAGACCTATGACCTGAAACCGGAAATGTCCGCGTTTGAAGTAACAGACAAACTCGTAAAAGCCATCAATTCTGGAAAATACGACGCTATCTTTTGTAACTATGCCAATGGTGACATGGTTGGACATACTGGTGATTTCCAAGCTTCAGTAAAAGCGGTCGAAGCCATCGATCAATGTCTTGGTCGCATCGTCGAAGCCATCGAAGCAACCAACGGGGAACTACTAATCACCGCAGATCACGGCAATGTAGAAAAAATGGTTGATCCAGAAACCAGTCAACCACTAACCTCTCACACTAACAGTCTAGTACCATTAGTCTACGTTGGTAACAGCGGATTTCGCTTCGTTGACAAAGGCAGTCTCGCCGATATTGCGCCTACCATGCTCTGTCTAATGGGCATCCCCGTTCCAGAAGAAATGACTGGAAAAATACTGTTGGGAAATCCCGAAAGAATTATTCACACCCAAGTACAAACCGGACAACGTTTATAATTAATATCTGTGGCCACAGATAAACCGATTACCGATCGGCGGTTATTATAGCCAGACCATTTGCCAATTCCTCCATAAACTGAAACTATAAGGCTACGCCTCGAACTTTAAAATGCTATCAGCATCAGGGATACCTAATGAATTCGCTTCGAAGTAAGTATAAAAGCCTACTGTTACTCGCCTTCGTGAGCTCGCTCTTTGTACCCCTTTTAGTTCATGCTCAGCAGAAACCACTACCGCTGGATGAGGTGAGAATGTTCACCGAGGCACTGGATCGCATTCGGATGTCTTACGTCGAAGAGATCGATGACAAGACCCTTTTGGAGAATGCGATTCGCGGCATGCTTGCTGGGTTGGACCCCCATTCAGCATATGTTGATGGTAGTGACCTTGGTGCACTGCAGGAAACCACTACGGGTGAATTCGGTGGGCTGGGCATCGAAGTAGGACGAGAAGACGGATACATTAAAGTCATCAGCCCGATTGATGACACACCGGCAGACCGTGCTGGAATCCAAGCGGGTGACTTGATTATTCAAATCGACGGCAAGCCACTGCGTGAAATGCAGCCAGAAGAAGCAGCTGGGTTAATGCGGGGTGAACCGGGTACCGCAGTGACCATAACTGTTGCCCGAGATGGCGTAGAGCCGTTTGACCTTACTATTGTGCGTGAGGTTATCGCCATTGCTAGCGTCCGCAGTCGCATCTTAGAGCCTGGTTACGCCTATGTCCGCATTTCTCAATTCAGAGTAAACACAGGCGGGGAACTGGAAGAAGAAATAGAAAACCTGTACGCAGACAACAATGACCTGAAAGGCATGATCGTCGATCTTCGCAATAATCCAGGTGGCGTATTGCAGGCCTCCGTAAAAGTGGTAGACGCATTCTTAAATCAGGGCCGCATTGTTTACACCGAGGGTAGACTCGAGGGCAGAGACATGTCTTTCTCTGCGAACCGCAGAACAGTGGCTCCCGAGGTCCCGCTAGTAGTGCTGATAAATAATGGGTCTGCGTCAGCGTCTGAGATTGTTGCAGGTGCCTTACAGGATCACGGCCGTGCCATCATCATGGGAACCCGTAGCTTCGGGAAAGGCTCTGTGCAAACGGTACTGCCGCTCGATGAAGAGCGCGCGATCAAGTTGACAACATCTCTTTATTTCACTCCCAATGGTCGTTCTATCCAGGCCCAGGGTATTGTCCCTGATATCGCAGTGGGCGACGCTTTTGTGACCCGACGTTCCAGAAATGTGTCCCAGTTTAACGAGGCAGACTTACCGGGCAGGCTAGACAACGCGAACAGTGATGAAGAAGCACGAGATCAGAATGATATGACCGAAGCGCTTATCTCAGCCGAAGAGGTACTGGTAACTGATTATCCGCTTAACGAAGCCCTTAATGTGTTGAAGGGTATTAACGCTTTCAGACCACCAGAGGCAGGTACTTCCGGGACGTTTGCACAACGCAACGATTAGAGTCTAACTTCTATTCCGCGGGAAGCCATGTATTCCTTAGCCTCTCGGATGCTGTATTCCTGGAAGTGAAAAATAGAGGCAGCTAACACGGCATCAGCTTCACCTTCCAAAACTCCTTCGGCCAAATGCTCCAGATTCCCAACTCCACCCGAAGCTATTATCGGCACCTGCACTGCATTGCTCACTGCCTTGTTCAGGACTAAGTCGAATCCAATCTTGGTGCCATCTCTATCCATACTTGTCAGCAAAATCTCACCTGCACCATACCCCGCCATTCGCTTCACCCATTCAATCACATTGATGCCGGTAGGATTGCGGCCTCCATAGGTAAAAATTTCCCACTTTAGCGGTTTGTCTTTCTCAGAGACCTGTTTGGCATCTACCGCTAAGATTATACATTGCGAGCCGAAACGCGCTGCCGCTTCCTGCACGAAATCTGGATTCTCTACAGCTGCCGTGTTAATCGCCACTTTATCGGCTCCGGCATTCAGCATCGTTCGAATGTCTTCTAGGGTGCGAATACCACCACCAACGGTTAACGGAATAAACACTTGACCAGCAATGGCCCGCACAGTATCGATCGTTGTTGCACGATCTTCATGACTGGCTGTGATATCTAGAAAAGTGATCTCGTCAGCACCGGCATCACAGTAACGTTTTGATACTTCGACCGGATCCCCGGCATCACGAATGTCGAGAAACTTGACACCTTTAACGACTCTACCTTTATCACAATCGAGGCAGGGAATTATGCGCTTTGCGAGTCCCATTACACTTTGCTCTTAAAATGCTATTAGTTGCTGACTGACTAGCTGCAGGCAACGCTTTGTCTAATCTATTCACCTTGTACTATATTCTCCTGCTTTTTATTATTTTGTTTCCCGTGTGGTTTAGTGGTTCGAGGTATCACAGTACGCTTGTGCTTCTTTCAGGTCCAAAGTGCCTTCATAGATAGCTCTTCCTGTTATAGCGCCGATTATCCCGGCTCCTGTTGTGCTATCCGCCGCCGCTTGCAAGTCGACAATATCAGCAAGCCTAGCAACACCTCCAGACGCGATAATAGGTACTGCAGAATGCTTCGCTAGCTCCACTGTCGCTTCGACATTCACCCCTTGCATCATGCCATCGCGTGAGATGTCCGTATAAACAATTGCAGCTACTCCTAAACAGGCAAATTTCTCCGCTAATTCTATAGCCGTCAGCTCGGACACATCGGTCCAGCCATCCGTAGCAACCTTTCCATTAATGGCATCCAATCCTACGATAATCTGACCTGGGTAAGCGGCACAGGCTTCCTCCATAAAATCAGGGTCCTTTACTGCCTGAGTACCGATAATTACATAACTGACTCCAGCGTCCATATAGAACTTAACACTTTGCATGTGACGTATACCACCACCAACCTGAAGACCTAGCGCTGGATAGGCGGCCGCGATAGCAGTAACAATTTCGGCATTTACCAAACTCCCAACAAATGCGCCATTTAGATCCACAATATGCAGCCGCCTGGCACCCGATTCCACCCACCGTCCAGCTACTTCCACGGGATCGGTCGAAAACACCGTGGAATCATTCATCCTCCCCTGGCGCAAGCGAACACAATGACCATCTTTTAAATCAATAGCAGGGATGACCAGCATTAATTTTTCCCATCCCAGGTAAGAAAGTTGCCCAACAGCGTCAGCCCAGCTACCTGCGATTTCTCTGGGTGAAACTGAGTCGCAAATATATTTTTGTCAGCTAAAGCAGCGACTATCTCTGTGCCGTAGTGGGTGACGCCGGTTATGTTTTGCTTCAATTTTGTACGCACATAGTAACTGTGGACAAAATAGAAGCGACTGTTATCCGGAACGTCTTTCCACAATGGATGATCCTGCGTCTGTTTCACTTGATTCCAACCCATGTGAGGTACTTTCAACCGATCACCAGCTTCATTTCGCAGGTCCTCGCCGAAGTAGTGAACCCGTCCCGCCATGAGGCCAAGACAATCTACACCTTTATTTTCTTCACTATGATTCATCAGCGCTTGCATACCTACGCAGATAGCCAGAACCGGTTTAGATTTCATGGCTTCTTCGACGATTTTTCCAACGTTTAATCGGTTAATTTCTGTCATACAATCCCGAATCGCCCCCACACCGGGGAAAATCACTCGGTCAGCCGCGGCGATTTTTTGTGAATCTGACGTAATTACCACTTCAATTTTCTGATTTGACTCGCGACCGACGTGCTCCAGTGCCTTTGCAACAGAATGGAGATTACCCATGCCGTAATCAATTACCGCAATTTTAGTCATTTGATAAATCTTTGTTCCAAGACGTTTTAGAGAGAGCCTTTCGTGGACGGTATTACTGAGGATGCCCTAGAATCGATCTCGACAGCCATTCTCACTGCCCGACCAAAAGCTTTAAAAATAGTTTCTATCTGATGGTGGGCATTCTTGCCCCGAATATTATCAATGTGAAGAGTCACCAGCGCATGATTCACGAACCCCTGGAAAAATTCATGAAAGAGATCTACATCAAAGCTACCTACCGTGCCTTTGGCAAACTGCACTTGATAGAACAGTCCGGGACGTCCGGAAAAATCGATTACAACACGTGAAAGCGCTTCGTCCAAGGGTACATAGGCATGCCCATACCGACGAATCCCAGTTTTATCTAAAGCCTTAGCGAAGGCCTGTCCGAGCGTGATGCCGATGTCTTCCACAGTGTGGTGAGCGTCGATCTCAAGATCACCCTTAGCCTTTATGGAAAGGTTCATCAATCCATGACGTGCGATCTGGTCAAGCATGTGATCAAGAAAAGGCAAACCTGTGTCGACTTCCAGCTGACCACTACCATCAAGATCAATGGATATAGCGACCTGGGTTTCCTTCGTATTGCGTTCGACGCTTGCCTGGCGCGTCCCTGAGAGGGCAGCTGATTCGCTCATATCGTTAAGAAGAATCCTGCTTGCAGAAAAGTGCGCATTATAAAGCCCACCCCGTCATAGGGAAAGCCAGTGTCTAAAGAAATACAATAGGTTAATGTAGACGCTTGCCTATACTAGTTACAGCTGCTCTCCGCAACCCTGTCTTCATTATACGCCTATAGCGAATCACGATCGTGCAGGTAACTTCTCATTCCGGTACACTAATACTCACAGTTGCTAGCCCCTATAACAATGTATAGTGCGCCATGCCCTGGTAAATTTTTGCGCCATGTTAAAAAAGCTCCTAAAAGCGCTTGCTACCCTATTCGTGCTGCTGGTTATTATCTCAGTAGGTTCTTTTCTATTCATCAATACCGATCAATACAAATCTCTATTGGAATCGGCCGTTGCTAATAGCACAGGTTATCAGCTAAACATCGCCGGCGACTTAGAACTCGATCTGTTCCCAACCATGGGGCTCACGCTTCATGATGTGCGCCTGCGAAATCCTGCCTACCCTCTAGAACTAGCTTCCACGTCAGCCATAACTTTGCGAGTGGACCGCAGCAGCCTACTAACGGGTCAATTACTTATCCAGGAACTGCTGGCGGATGACTTTCATATTAATTACTACGTAGATGAGAACGGGTCTGACATCTGGGACGTAGACACACTTCTCCTTGACCAAATACAGGATGGACTTCTTGTTATAGAGACCGAGGACCAGGCAAGTGGTTTACTAAATGAAGATGACATCAGAGTTTCCTTTGAGCGAATTAGCATCGCCAATGCCAGCCTCGATTACCAAAACCTTTCAAACGATTTACGTTATAGCCTGGATAACCTTAGACTAGAGAGTCTTAGTACCAATATAGAAGGAAGGCCCTTCAACCTAGATACTACGTTTCGTTTTCTCAATAATGGGTTGACTGAGCCAGTTGATGTGGAAATCCGGAGCTTAATCGCCGCCGATATCAGGAATGGAAATGTCTTAATTTCTGACATCAACTTCACACTCACGCCCATGTTAGTAAACGGCGAGATTACAATCGCTGATTTAAATGATGCCGTCTCCTATCAGGGCGCTTTTACATCTAATAACTTCGATATCAACGCCCTCTCACAGACGCTAGGCCTAAAAGAACCTGAGACGGAGTTTTCCGGAGGAATACCGGAAACTCAGCAGCTTACCCTCAGTTTTCAGGTCAGTGGTGACCGTGAACAATTATCTATAGAAAATTTCTCAAGTTTGATTGGTACCACTGAAATCGAAGCAGAAGCTAATATCCTTTTAGCTACTAACCTCATTCCGGAAAATATCAGTTATGAAGCTACCGTCAGCAGTGTCGACATGTCTCCGATGTTGACTTCAGATGAAGATGACACAGAATCCGAAATATCTACGGATGAAACGATAGTGTCATCACTCATTGTCACACCGCCTGGTCAATTTGAGCAGAGCATGGAATTACCGCTGGAGGCTCTTAACTCGGTGAACGTCCTTGGCAGTATCTACATCGAATCTCTTTCTGCGGAAGAGTTACACTTGCAAGAGATTAATATATTCACCAATCTCGAAGATGGCGTGCTGGATATCGAAGTACAACCTGTGCCAGGTTATGGAGGCACGATACAGGGGGCGGGGCGTTTAGACAGCCGAAACCCTAAAGCGGAGATACAAATCCAATTCGCTTTGAACGACATAAACATCGCCGAGATCCCCGCTCCGATCCCGCGCTTCAACTCTATCAATGGCTCACTCGATGTAGAAGCCGACTATACATTCAGTGGGACCACCACGGGAGAACTGATCGACTCTTTCAGCGGTTCTACAGCTTTCGCCATCAACGAGAACTCTGTGGATATAGGTGTAATCAAGCAAGTTTTTACAGCAATTGCCGCACTCAGCCCTACCGGGGAGGCAATCCAACAATGGCCCGATGTGATTCAATTTAGTGAGCTGAGCGGCTATATTCTCCTGGACAATGGCATAGCTGAAAACCAGCAACTTAAAATACGCATGGACAACTTTGATGTGACTGGCACTGGTGGCATCAACCTGGACGAAGAAACCTTCAACTACAATATGCTATTCACTGTTCTGGGTAACCCCTACGCTCAGACTATTCCGATTAACGACCTTTATCATGATGTGTCCTGGCCGGTGAACTGCAGTGCCGCCTTCGAAGATGAAGTCACTCGCTATTGCCGACCAGATTTCTCCCAGGTTCGGGAAATTTTTTCGCAAATAGCCACCAACGCTGCTCGAAATACTTTGGAAGAGGTTATTACCGACCAGGTTCCGGATTTATTGCAGGACGCCGCACGCAGCCTACTGCGTAACATCCTCAATTAATCAAACAGTGTCCAAGTTTTCGGACAAGATACTTTTATGGTTCTCCGCGAACGGCAGGCATGATCTGCCGTGGCAACAACAATCTACTCCCTACCGCACCTGGGTTTCCGAGATCATGCTACAACAGACCCAGGTTGCAACTGTGATTCCTTACTTTCTTCGTTTCACGGAGAGATTTCCCACCGTCACTCGACTGGCCGCCGCTGATATCAATCTTGTCCTACATCTTTGGACTGGCTTAGGCTACTACGCCCGCGCAAGGAATATGCATAAAGCAGCACAGTTGATAGTGAAAGAATACGACGGTTCATTCCCAACCTCCCTGGAAGACCTAGAGGGACTGCCGGGTATTGGTCGATCAACTGCAGGAGCTATAGCCGCTTTATCTATGAATCTCAGGGCTCCAATTTTAGATGGCAATGTCAAAAGAGTTCTTACGCGTTATTTTGCGATTGGTGGCTGGCCAGAGCAATCTTCAGTAAAAAACGAACTATGGGAATTGGCAGAAAATCTGACACCCCTAGACAAGGTTGCTGATTATTCTCAAGCGATTATGGACTTGGGCGCAACAGTGTGTACTCGAACAAATCCTTCCTGCCCATCCTGCCCAATTAGAGAAGAATGCAAGGCCCACAAGACAGCTACCATACAGGAGTACCCTGGCAAGAAACCAAAAAAGGCCCTGCCAATAAAATCGATCTACATGTTAATACTACAAAACGACCTTAACGAAGTACTACTGGAAAAACGCCCTCCCAACGGAATCTGGGGATCTCTTTATTCCCTACCAGAATCAGAATCATTAACAGGTTCCCCTTTACTAAATAAAATAACAGTGGAAGGAGAAAAGAAGGTTCTCGAACCGATTCGGCATACATTCTCCCACTATCATCTTGATATCAGTCCGATCAAAATGACCGCCAGAACCGAAACATGCGAAGTAAGCGAAAATGATCATTGGCTCTGGTATCCTCTAGATCATTCACTGGAAGTCGGATTGGCAGCACCGGTCAAAAAGCTTTTGTCCAGCCTAGCTTCCAATCCTTAACTGCGAGGAACCTGTATGGGTCGGATTGTGCATTGCAAGAAATATGATAAGGATCTGCCCGGACTGTCAGTTCCACCCTACCCCGGCCCAAAGGGACAGGAGGTATACGAAACTGTCTCTCAACAAGCGTGGCAAGAATGGCTGGCACAGCAAACGATGCTTATCAACGAAAAACAACTCAGCTTGATGGATCCAGAGGCTCGCAAATATCTGCAGGGACAGATGGATAAGTTCTTAAATAATGAACAGTATGATCAGGCCGAGGGGTACGTGCCACCTGAAGACTAACCAGCCATGTCCTTGACTATCCAGAACCTTGAAGGTTTAATACGCCGCTTACGTAAAGTCGCAAATTCCAGAATCAGGGTGCACTTTTATACGCAGGAAGCGGTGTAACGAGTTTTTTCAAAAAACCGACTTGACTTGGTAGATAGCCAATCTAACAATCAAAAACAAACGCCTTATTGATGAGCACAATTGCTCGAAACGCCCAGGTAGCTCAGTCGGTAGAGCAGAGGACTGAAAATCCTCGTGTCGGTGGTTCGATTCCGCCCCTGGGCACCATCTTT